>NZ_JBYNRN010000054.1:0-5744 GCF_057785155.1 Paenisporosarcina sp. | reverse complement strand
TGATGTCGAGTGGTACGAAAATAATGAAGCTTACAACATCATTAAAGATTAACTCCTCCTCTCCAAAGGTGACTGTGATTTCGTAATTACTTACCAAGGGATTCCACTACTTTCAATGTTCTTTGACTAGAGATTCATAGAACAATTAAACTGAAAAAATAATGGTGCTCTAACACCAAAGGCAGTCAGCCGAGAATACAGGATGATCCACCCGAGCCGTCAAAAACTCAAGGGTGGATTTTTTTATAGCAACATCAGTTTCAAAGAGAGTGCCATCTACACACCCTAAAATTTCGGGTATGGGTTTGAGCGACTTCCAGTCGTAAATGATGCTGCACATTGGGTGAATCCCAGTAAAAAGCACCCATCGGGGGGGATGCTTGCCACTTTTCTCAAAAAGGGCAAGGTCGGTTCTTGGTTCTTGGTTCTTGGTAAGTAATTACGAAATCACATTCCACTTTCGGGAGATATTTATTGCTTCGTTGTGAGAACCTGCCACGCGGCGATGGGAGGGTGGGGACTTGTCAAAGAGGTATTTTTAGGTGAATAATAGTGGGAATTCAGAAGTATACAGAACAATAAAAGGAGTGATAAATATGAGAAAATCGAGTAAGGTTTTAACTTTAGTTTTGGCAATATTATTGTCATTAGAGGCATTTAGATATACTACTGGTTACTTTCCATCAAAATGGATGAATTCTATTTTTGAAACACAGATAGAGGAACAGGTTCTTGAATATTTAATCAGTCAAGGTTATTCTCTAGATGACATTTTAGTCGTAAAGGCAAAGAGCCACTCAAAAGTTAGAAAGGCATTTGATGTAATTATTATTTATAGTGAAGATGAACAGATAACAGAGAAAATGTTATATGTATTAGATAGAGGAAAGTTAATTGTTAAAGAAACTTAAGAAAATAGTATAGATTAAGTTTTGTTTCATAGAGGATGGATCATCAGTTTATCTTTAAAAAAGAGCGAATTAATTCGCTCTTTTTTTCTTTTTAAAAACAGCAACTAAAGACCCACTCTGCATTTATAAATCACAAACACCTTCCAATAAATAGTACAATAATACCATTTTTACCAAAATATGCTATATTATCAAATAATATGATAATATCAAACTTGTAAGAAAATTCAGAGTAAAGGTGTGTTAAATTTGATGAAATCTTCTTTAAAACTATTTTTATCTTTTTTTCTAGCAACTATATTTTTGGTTATAGGCGCTAACCCATCTTCAGCCGCATCACCAATCACTAACGTTGTAGAACCTGGACCTGGAGGAATGCCGGTTTATTCGGGTACTTCCATCGTTTCGAAACCAGGCGATATATTATATGTAGCGAAAGCAGAAACGCAATATTTTTCAGGTCATGTTGCAATAGTAGATAATGCTGGATATGTTATTCATGCTCCGGGCCCAGGAAAGGGAATTGTAAGAGTCTCACTATATTCTTTTATGAATTCTTATGATGGTGTTGATGTTTGGTCTCCTAAGAGTGGGACGGTAGGGTATAACGCAGCAAATGAAGCCTATAGCTTATATTCTAAGTATTCTAATGCTACATACACAGTTTTTACACCTTTATCGGGATATTACGATAAACAATACTGCACTAAATTTGTATGGAATGCGTATTATGATGGCGCAGGAGTGAATTTAGGCGATGAATCTTTTACCAAATATACAGTTCCACCGTCTTGGATTTTGGATACTGATTATTTGACACGTAAAGCCTCGGGACTATAAACATTTAAGTAAACAAAAGTAACCACTAAGATATTGGTTGAGACAAATAAAACACCTTCAAGTTGATTTAGGTACAAAACACCTAAATACAATTTGAAGGTGTTTTACATTTACTTACCTGTGTCGATCAATATAGTTGTCGCTAAGGGAGCATGATGAACGCTAGTGGAAAATAAAGAAATTAGGAAGTAGAAAAGCATCGCTTGATGCAGACGGAAATCAACGGAACCTATTGGGTGGCTTTTTTTGCTATGGAGAACGATAGATATGGTAAAGTGTCAACGATAAATGTCTGACTGGAGCAAAGCGGAAGGAATTTAAGGAGTTGATACGTGAGTTGCTCTCCACCCTCTTATGGGTTTTCACCTTAGTGAAAACCTGCCTACCGGCGAGGGGGTTTTGGGGTTTGCCACTTTTTTCAAAAGGGGCAAGGTCTGTTCTTAAAGGAAGAATGGCCGATCAATCGAACCATTCTTCTTGCCCTTGATCGATCTACGGAAAAAAACATTCGGCTGCGAATGGATTTTCTTGCTCTTGAATTACTGGGGGAAAGACTGTCCGTTCCAGGACCATCCCCCATGCTTTTGACTTTGGGTGACGACTCCTTCAGGAGGATGGTACTTGCCTTTAACCTCGTAGAGCACAAGGATTTTACGTAGTAAAGTCTAGTGTGTTAGACTTTCCATAAAATCTCTTCGTCCCAAAGGTGGTCGGTTTCAATGAGTTATTCAATAATTCGAGTTCAAAAAATGAATGGTCAAGCAATTAAAGGGATTCAAATTCACAACCAAAGAGAGAAAGAAAGTGCGAGTAATCCGGACATCAGAAAAGAGGATATACACCTGAATTACGATTTAATTCATGGAGATAAAAAAGTGGATTACAAGAAAGAGATCCAGCAAGTAATTTCCGAAAACGTAAAGTCAGTTAAGAAGATCCGAAAAGATGCTGTCCTTGTTTCTGAATTTCTGATTACTTCCGACACTCCGTTTTTTAATAAGCTTTCACCTGACGAACAAAAACAATATTTTGAAACAACGAAAGATTTTCTAGCAGATAGATACGGTGAACAGAATTTGATCTATGCAACGGTACATAACGATGAACAGACACCCCATATGCACGTTGGTATAGTTCCAGTGACTGAAGATGGTCGATTGTCTGCAAAGGATGTCATTGGGAATCGGATGCAACTGGTGAAGCTTCAGGACGATTTTAACGCCCATGTAAAGGCTCATGGTTATGATTTGGAGCGTGGCGTATCTTCTAACCGGAAACATGTAGAAATGGCCAAATTTAAAGTCATGACTGCATTTGAAGCTGAACAGGAAGCTGCGAAGAATTATGAGCAGACCATTTCACAAATTGAATCGATTCAAAAGACATCAAAAGCACTGGAAAACGTTCAGGCGAAACAACAATTTGGTCGGGTTCTTCTGAAGAAAGAAGATTATGATTCACTGGTTAATCACGCTATTGCGGGGGCGGTTGCTGAAAGTGGCATAGTTCGTTTGGAAGAGAAATTGAAACATGCTGAACATCAAGTGGTGCAGTTAAAAGACGAAATACAGAAAGGACAAGATGAAGTCCGAAAGCTTTATAAAGGCATTGAAGTGAGAAGTGAAGAGGTTAAAACCGAAAATGAAAATATTAAAAGTGAAAATAAAAACATCAATGAAAACCTAAATAAGTTAGCTGAACAAAAAGCTGAACCACTCGCATTGGAAATGGCAAAGAAGCATTTACAAAAAAATGATCTTGTTCAGCAGTATCAAGAAACTGTCGGCAAATACAACAACCTAGTTAATAAATATAATCAACTTCAAATTGAACACACTGACTTACATAAAACATTTAAGAGGGATGTCGAGGCATTAGAGATGGAAGTCAAATTGGAGAAGAAAGACTATGCCATTCTGAAACACGAACTGAACACTCAAACCAGTGGTTGGAAAGAAGAAAACGATACTTTACGTAGCGAAAATAACGTGCTGCGTGAGCAGATCAAGCTAATCAGCAATGAATTTAAAGCGTTTAAAGAACGGGTGGTAGAAGCTTTGAAACGGCAATTTAAAGAAATTAAATTCCACCTGAAATTAAACGGAGTAGAGTCGAATCACATAGAAATGCTGGATAAAAAGCAAGATAGAATGATTGAAGTTAGCATGAAAGAAATTGAAAAACCAAAGCAACAAGAAAAAGAATTGAAAATCGAAATGGAAAGATAACCATAAAAAGCCATATAAGTGTTTTTAAGCCCATTTAAACGCTTGTCCTTATAAAAACCTAATAACCTATCATAAAAAAGCTTAAATATACCTTAAAAACGTTTTTAAGGGTATTTGGATTGATAGATTAGCTGATAGTTTTGAAAAGTCCTCAAGGGGGCTTTTTCTTTTTCATTTAGAAAAACGAATTTTTGTTTATGTGAATTTTGCTTATATATTAATTATCTTTTAAAAGATTAATTACATTACTTATATTTAGGACACCCTTTGAGCCTTAGAGTCACAAGGGTTTGAAAGTTTAAATGAGTTTTTTTTATCCCTTTACTAAGTTTTTTTTATCCCTTTACTAAGTTTTTCTTATCCCTTTATTGAGATTTTTTAAAAATTAACTCTTATTTAATTGACATAACAGAGATTAAGTGTATATTAAAACTTATTTAAAGGGAGAAATTAATCTTAATGGGGTGGAGAATTGACAAGGATAAACGAAAAAGAAACATTAATTAGTTACGAAAACAGCATTGAAAAGAGTAAAGAACTCTCTATGTCAAAATTGAGTCATGGGTTGACCTTGAATCAAATGCAACTATTGGCATACGCAATCTATTCCACTCAACGTAATGGAAAAACAGAGTTTCACAAAGCAGATTTTGAGAAGAAATTCGGAATTGAAAAATACCAAACTATTCATGCAAAGCAAGATACACAAAAGGTTTCCAGTTTGCAGTTTTCAATCGAGGATTTAGAGAATCATTATTTTGAGTATTGGAATGTGTTTGGTTCGATCAAATATAAAGCAGGGCTATTTACTTTTCGATGGAATGAAGAATTTGTCCCTCATATTTTAGAGTTGAAAGAGAAATACATAACGACTGATTTAACAATTACTTCTCAATTCAAAAGTGGGTTCACATGGACTTTATATGACTATATAAAGGCTCATTATGGTTATTGGCATAAGCCGATTTCTAAAGCCGGATTGATGAAATTATTTGGAGTTGAAAATAAAAAGACGTATATAAGCAACACGGGAGATTTCAGAAAAATGGTGCTAGATGTGGCTATTAAAGAAATCAACAAATATACGGAATTAGAAGTCAGATACAACGTAGAAAAAGAAGGACGTGCGATTGTTGGGTTTGATTTAATTTGGTCGAATGGACAAAAGCTAACCAGTGCCACAAAGAAGCAGATCAAGGAAATTCAAAGTATCGTAGATATTGTTTTCGAGGATATGTTTGTTTATCTAAATCTTGATGAAGAAGCTGACAGGTTACGTGCAAGGGATTTGATACGGGAAATCGAGAGCATGAGAGAATTTACAGGAGAACCTATCAGCATTACAAGTCAAAGAGCGAACGAATTAATCCAAAAAGGTGTTTTGAATTTCAAGGAACTGAATAAAATGCTTGAAAAACATCACAAACCTAAGCCCCCTGTAACACGAACGAAAGTAGAATTTTATAACTGGTTGGAAGTGAGGGAGTAATTAAATGAGCAACCAAGAAAAACTCAATGCAGCAATGGAGAAATTAGCAGAAGTAAATAAAAAAACTGGATTCAAAGCACGGAAAATAGAAGTAGATAAAGACGGTGCGATGTTACTTGATCCCAACAATCCTAATGATGTCGAGTGGTACGAAAATAATGAAGCTTACAACATCATTAAAGATTAACTCCTCCTCTCCAAAGGTGACTGTGATTTCGTAATTACTTACCAAGGGATTCCACTACTTTCAATGTTCTTTGACTAGAGATTCATAGA
>NZ_JBYNRN010000053.1:0-7288 GCF_057785155.1 Paenisporosarcina sp. | reverse complement strand
CGAAACGCACACCGCCTGTAGCCAAACGAACAAGAGCCCCCTTGCATTCGGGCTCATTCGTGAACAGGTGGACCTCATCCACGACAAAATAAAAATCATGCGTATGACCATCAAAGAATTGATTGATTAGGAAGGCGAGCTGCTTCTTCCGAATGACATCCACGGTCGAGGGAATGAAGTTAATTTTCTTCCCCTTTGCCAATGCCGCTTTGATCTGTTCAAAATTGTTTTTACCGTCTGCCTTTGTGAAGCCATCCACCTTTTCAAGCTGTGTATTGAAAAAGAGAACACCGCGCCGCTGTGCAGAAAGGCTTTTCATAGTCCCATATGTTTTACCTGATCTAGTACGCCCGACAACAGTCGTTATGCCTTCATCAAAAGGTATGAGCATTAGGCAATCTTCCGTTCCTTCGAGAAGTTCAAAGCCCCCATAACAATATCAATAATGGCAAGGTCTAAAGCCCCTAACATGCCTGTCATGCCGCGGATAACCTGCGCCAATCCCTTAGACTTCATGAAGTTCATAGGATGTTCGATATAGTCCTCAATACTTCCATCTCCTGTCTTTGCTTTCAGGAAGCTAAGGTCAATTGCTGACCGTTGTGGAGTTTGAACCATTTCCTGATCCAGTGTCGGTAGGGTAGCCGCTTCCAGCTTGTCCGCTCCTATTTGGTCATCTATTGTAAGTCCTGACAATTCGTACACACCTCCGTATAGTTTTGTTCCATTGCTGAATATTCGTTTTGCACCCTTGGATTCAAAAGCCGGAAATCATGTTCACATGCTACGATCGTAACAGGCTTTTTAATACCCATATGATATTTGTGTAAATTAAGAGCACCTTGAGTGGAAAAATCCTTATTACAATGATCACATTTAGGCATCTTTTACACCGCCTATTTTCTTTTTCAGTTCATCTGCAAAACCCTTGGCTAACTTTATAAACAATATAAGGACCATAACCCTAAATATCCATAAACAGGAAAAATAAGTGACTATGAGAACAAATGCACAAATGGTAATATATAAATAGTCTATTTTTTCTTTCCTCCTTCTGGTCGTTGGAGGTTGTACTCTTTGTACAAGATTTCGCCTTGGTATTCGCCTTCGTAGTGGGAGGTGAATACCTCTTTTTTTTCTGCCAATTGATAAGCATCCATTATTTCAGCAGCATCATGTCCAAACAGCACAACCGGACGAGTAAGGTTCTTAGATGATGAATAAGCTTTTTCCCCAGCCAAACGATCATCAGCAAAATCTTTAACCATGTATTTCATGACATAAGCACCAACATTATCTACATGCTCTATACGATTAATCCCTATAAATCCATTTCCCCAAATGTCAGAAAGCTTGTCCGAATCAATGAATGGCAAATCCGACATAACATGATAATGAACCGCCCCTCTGTCGTTTGCGTCTTGGAATTCAATTACTTTTACGTACTTAAAATTCCCATATGTACGCCGCATACGTTGAATGAATTTTTTAAAAGCGTTGTTACATTCTCGAACATTCGTTACATCATCAACAGTTCCATCACGAAATGTAAGTGTAACGAATTTTGAACCATTATCGAAGTTCGCCAATATCAAACGGCGTAAATCGTTTTTAGCCCTTCGTGCATTTGCTCGTTTTGCCGCAATTGGGTCATATTCACCGCTAGGTTCCTTCTTAAGAATTTCCCCGGTGTCCTCATCGTAATAAATTGGACGTTTAGGTTGATCGCCATGCTTGACACCCTTCTCATATTCGTAGACTTCTACAATATGGCCTGAGACTACTACCTTAAGGCGACTCTTCGCATCAACGGGTTTATGCAGCTCTTCCTTGTCTACGCTCATCTGTTCTATCTCATCTCGAAACCCTAAGGAAAAACGCGGATTGTAAAACCTTCCATAGAATTTACGGCTCTGCTCTTTTGACATGCCCTTTAGTTTGTCGGGCATCATGAGGCGTCACCTACTTGCTTTCTGTTGTCGAAGATCAAGTTCAAGGGCAGACCGCTTCGCGGTCTTTAGTGATAGTACAATCAAGTTAAGAAAAGATTTTTAAAAATTCATTTCAAAATTCCCTTTTCGTACAATAATTCTTTAAAATATTCAGATAGGTTTTTAATTCTACAACCAGCCATTTCATTTTCAATAGCCAACCACGTTTCCTCAGATAACGTTAGTTTAACCGTTTTTGAAACGCCTTCTTTTTTTCTTCCTGCACCTTCTCGTTTTCCGCCGTGAAAAACGTTATAAGTCATATTATCATTCTCCCTGGTTGTTGATTTGGTACAGACTTAATCATATACCAGGCTTTTGATTTCGTCAATACTTTTTCATGTACCAGGCTAAACTTTAATTCCTTCTTTTTCTAGCTTCTCGATGCATGCATTCAAAATAAATTCATTCATAGAAGGTAGATCGTTTTGAATAACAAGAATTTTAATAGCTTTCTTTAATTTTTCCGGAAGATAGATAGTGGTTTTTTCCATAAATGGTAGCTCCCTGTGTTTTTCCACAAATCTACCATCACGCCACACTACCATTCTACAGTCTAGAGGGTATGCATGCATAGACTTTTTTTTACATGATATGACAAATTATAATACCTTACATGATAGGAACGTTTGATCTCATATTAGCATTATTTTGGTTAATATCCTATAGAGATTCAATCAAAATATTTCGCGCCGCTGGGCTTAAGGTTACACCTTAAGAATCCCTTTTCCCCTCGCCGGGGGCATCCCCGGCAAACGTTGTTTGCAGGGAGATGTCAAGGGTTTGGAGTGGGAACCGCTCGTAAAGGGTCCGCTAACGCCGCTCCGCGCCCTTGACGGCTTCCTACGTCAACATTAAAGCTACTCTCCTGTTAGCGCCAACAATGCTACTACAAGCAGTCCTACACCTGCCATTTTTGCCATTTGCTCCTGATCCATGCCTATAACCGTATCTTTAACATTGCTTATTATACCAGCCACAGGACCAGGAGTAGTACCCCCACCCGTGTACGTGTCGTAACCAATCAGGCCATAGGTGTTAAGGATATACAAAAGCTTGGAGCCTTGATTTGGATCCTCGGCATATGGGGAAGCGTCCAGCGCCGCGATCTGTGCTTCAGGAGTTGTTGCCGATCTCATTCCTGTCAAATATCCAAGGCTCAACACACGGATATAATCATCAACTGCATGGGACATATCCACATAGGCCGCATGTCCATAAAGCGATCCGTTCGCTTCCTCCTGACCAACATATTTAATGCCACCAATATTGTTCGCATCCGTGAAGCTGGAGCTTGTAAAATATCCAGTTTCTAGTGCCCAGTGTGCCAGTGTCACGGAAGGCAAAACACCTGTTGCCGCTTTCACTCGTTCTGCCAAACCTGCATAATTCGCGAATTTTTTTGCGTTTTCATCGTAGCTCATTGTTTTTCATCCTCCATTTTTATATTCATTTTTGCGGATATGAGTATTAGTGCTTTCGTGTTGCTGTCAACGGCTTTTCGCAATGTTGACATTGTGTAAAAGCAAAGAGCGCCGGGGATTCCGACACTCGATATTAAACTTGTAATATCCAGATCCATCACCGCCGCCTACTTTCCAATGTTTAGCTTGATTTTAAGCATTTTGCTTAGTACTAATGCCGCCAAAATGTAAACAAACCATTTGCTGTAATCTTTGCTGTAGCTACCAAAATACGTAAACATGGTATCAATCCAGCCTGTTATTTTGCCTACCAATCCTGTTAATACGTCCATGCTTGTCTACCTCCTAATAAATAATAATGCTACAAACAAGATAACGACAATGCCTATGATGCTTTGGCTATTTGCCAAATTTAAAGCGTTGATTGCCTTGGCTGACTTGTCCAAGATGCTTTGAGCATCGGCTGGCACATCGCCCACCACTGCTGTATTTGTTGTGACGTACTGACCACCAGGTCCATACACAATTCCAGTAGACTCATCCAATATCAGATTGGTGTCTGGCTTGTACCGTGCCGCCTGCGACATGACCCAGTCTTTTATGCCTGACCAGCTAAAATCCATGAGATGATCACCCCTTAAAAATACCTATTGCCAAAACTGCCACAATGCCAATAGCCGCCATAGACATTAGGCTTTTGTTATCTATGCCGCCAATACCTGCTGACACAGGAGCAGGAGCAAGAGCCGCGCCTACCGTTCTAGGCACAACCGCTCCGGGTCTTGCAACTACTGGCGTATTTGTCGTTATCACTCCACCACCAAAAACCGCAGGAACGCCTAAACCGCCACCGCTTATGACTGGTGGCAAATAATAACTATCGTCGGAACTAGTATAGATATAGCTGGACTCTGGCTCACCGCTGGATACCCAAGTTTCATGCGTGACTATTGTTTCTTCTGCTCTCGCCGCATCATTGGCATTGTAAAAATCATACATTGCCTGATCCTCTGCACTTATTGCCATTTGCTCCACCTCACTTTTTGCCTGTCATACCAGCCAAGATCATTAGCACCAAACCGCCCACGATGACCGTAACGACATTATTTGCGTTGCTGGCTATACCGCTTACTGTGCCTCCGTTGCCTGTGCTAGCGTCAAATCCTAGCGCGGCATTTTGTACATCTTCGGCTATAAACTGACTATTGCCGTATGCTGGATCATCATCACGAATACCTGCCGCATTTCGCACAAGGCTTGCCCATGATGAAATTTGATCAAGCCTACTTTGCATAGCTCCGCTTACGTATTCTTGGTAATACACACCTTTGACTCGTCGCAACTCAACCTTTGCCGCATCCCGATTTACTCGGTAAATGCGTAGCCGCTCATCGGCTGGCAGACCTAAGCTATCTATTGGCTGTGCCATTTAAACCATCTCTCCTTTACCCTTGTATAATGCTTGTGACAAGAGTGTAACCGCCTTGTAACTCTATGTTGGCTGTAACCTCCGCTGTCATACCTGACACCGTAATTAAGTCGCCAACCTCGGACAATTTACCATCATTTAACTCTTCCAATATTCCACCGCCTTACACTATTTTTTCCTCTTCGAGAAATAGTATTGCTTCTTTATAAGTCCCTACATCTAGACTTGATGTGAAATTCCAAAACATTATTTCAAGCGGGTTAACTTCGTCAAAAACAAGATAACTTGGCACTAAGCTTTGCGCTACTTTATCTGTGGGCGATGTCGCGTCACAGAGCGTTTGTATGTTTTCGTAGCTGCATAAAATATTACTGAAAATCGATTCAATCAACAAAATTTGAAAACCTGATACAGCTGCACTTATGCGCCTAACTCCTGTAGTTGATCCAGCAATAATGTGATATTTTAAATACATCATTTTCACACGACTAATATAACCCGGTGGAGCATACAAAGAGCTTGTAATCGCTCCACCGTTTCCGATGAGTGTATTGTTAGAAATAACTACTTTTCTGGTTCGTATACTTGGATTAGCACTAATTTGTGTAACCTTTTGATGCTCCGGTCTACCCACTCACGACACCCCCAGCCACCCGATTTTTTCCAGCGAAATAGTCAATAACTACATCTATCGCCAATGTATAATTGTACGTCATGTTCATGTTTGTTGCGCGAATTGTTAGTTCATCGTCATTTTCGACTGATACAACCACTGGAAGTATTAAGTAATCATCCTCTCCAGACAAATACCGATCAGTATCCGCTGGATAAGTGACCAATTGCTCCTCTTGACTGCCTTTGTGGATAACCAATGGCACTACATGTAGCTCACGCTCTTGACCAGCGTAAAACCTGATCCTGATCTCCTCAACTGTACCTGGTGCTTTTATGCGCTCATGCAATATGACTGTAGTCCCAGCGGGGATCGTTTTTCGGAAACTCATTACCTCTTTTTTTGCCATGTGCCACCCCTAATCAAATGGGGATGCCACAGCACCCCCTAGCTATTAAACTACTGCTTTTGTAACGTCCATCAAGAGGGTACAATTTGCCACCGTTAATGTAACCCCAACATCTGGCTTAAACTCTAAGATAATTTTTTTGTCCTCTGAAATCCATGCATCATACTCGCTAAACGGTACTTGTAGAGTGCGATCCGTTGCCGAAGTATTAAGCGTCTCGGTGCGCCACTCTTGGATGATCTCTAATGGACGATCTTGCGGACTGGCAATGGACAAACGTAAAAGACCATTAGTAACGGCTGGCGTTGCGTCTTGCAATTTTACATATATGCGCCCCTGTGCATTGTCTTGTCCTGACTGTCCAGCATAGCCGGGGCTTACTAACTCACCTGATTGGACGTTGTAAACACCCAATCGATTAAATTGATTAATCGCGCATACAACCGTTGCCCCTGCATTAATCAAATCCGCTTTTGTAAATGCCGATCTAAATGTATTTGATGCCATTGATTACACCACCCTTTTAGTCGTTTGTTGCATTACAACGACTGGAGATTTAAATAATTGATCTGGCGTGGTATCAAGACCCGGTATTTTACCGTCGATACCCTTAGCTATTTTTTGTCCTGTGCCCACTACAACAAACAACACGACCACACCCAAGATTAGCGACCACATGCCGCCTAGATCAAATAGGCTTTGCGTCCTGCCGCTGATGGGATTTTGAAATTCCGTTAACTTTGCCATATAATCATTAACTCCCTTTGTTTTTGTCATTTACAACTAACAGCATAAACCTATCTCTTTTAGAGATGGCAATGGTAGCAATCCAGCTAAAAATAAAGTAATTTAACGTACTAAAGTGATTACTAAAAGAAAAACCACTGCCAGCAAGGGCAATGGTTAATTTTGGGCTTATTTGGGATTCTCTTTTAAGACTCTTTTAGAGATTGGAAATATTGATTCATGTCCACTTGCCTTTGTTCCGACTCTTTGCGGCAATCAATTATCTTTTTGTCCAAATCGTCAAAATATTCTTTCAACATTTCATCCGCTGATTTCATACCTTGTAAGCCCCCTCAATTGTTTTACCATCGAACACGCAATACCCATACTTACCAGCCGCCGCGATCCGTGCCGCAATATCATCATGAGGTATTCCGTACTGTTTGTAATACTGCCCTTCCATATTCGTTTCGTAAAATATAAACCTTGTTGATTGAGTCATAAGTGTATTATCAATCTTAGCCCCTCGCTGGCTGATCCACACGCCGGACATTCCGAAACGCACACCGCCTGTAGCCAAACGAACAAGAGCCCCCTTGCATTCGGGCTCATTCGTGAACAGGTGGACCTCATCCACGACAAAATAAAAATCATGCGTATGACCATCAAAGAATTGATTGATTAGGAAGGCGAGCT
>NZ_JBYNRN010000052.1:0-10124 GCF_057785155.1 Paenisporosarcina sp. | reverse complement strand
GGGTGAGCGCATGCTTGAGAGCAGTTACCGAACGGGTCAAATCGCAGTATTATTAGAAGTTAGCACGTCGTCAATTCGTAAATATGCCGCAGCTGTTGAAAATCACGGGGCTACGTTTGTAAAGGACGATAAAGGCGAGCGTATATTTACCGAAGAAGATCTTGCTGCATTTAGACATTTACGAAAATTAATTAGTGGCGGTAATACGATGGATACCGCCGCAATCAACGCAGCTACACTATTAAAGAATAATAAAGAGATAAGGATACAGACGGGCGAAGTACTGGCAAATAACGATCGTGAACTATTTGTGGAAATGGCAAATCGTATTGAGACATTGACGAAGCAAAATGAGGCGCTGGTAAATGCAATGCAAGAAATGCGACGGGGACAGGTGCACATAATGGCGACATTGAAACGATTGGAAGAGCCCTCGAAAGAAGAAGTGGCTTCAGGAGTTATAGACGAAAAAGTGCCAAAGCCGCGTAAGTGGTGGCAGTTCAGACATTAAATATTCTCGACTTTTGGTAAGAAGGATTATATTCCAGTTTCATGAACCTGGGATGAAAAAAGCAATACGAAAGAAGAAGGTAACATTTCGTTCCAATTTCGAACGAAATGTTACCTTCTGGAAAATTAAAATCATTCAGTACTAACTGGATACGGTCTAATAAATGTATGAGCAGGGCCGTTAACTTCTAACTGTAATCTTTGTATTAACTTTACTTCTTCTAATTCATTAATCCACTTACTAATTGTTCGTGGAGATTTATCGAAAAATTTGGATATTTTATCAATGCTATGAAAGCATTCTCCAGTTTGGTTGTTAGAATGTAGCCCCATATAAATAAATAAGGATACGGCTCCACCTGATAAATCCGGTAGTAATTTCTTAAAATCGTGAAAAACTGGGAAGAAACCATTTTTGTTATTGAAATTAGTGTCTCGCCATAATGAATGTTCTTTACGTAAGTGAGTTGCCATGCTCCTTTTCGTGTTTTCATTCTCCATGCATATACCCCCTTGAAGGTTTTTTCATTTTTTTATGTAATAAACTGCGAACTAACTATAATTTATTTAACTATAGTGTAGCAAAGAAAGCAACGGGCTGGTGTACTATAGTACACCAGCCCGTTGCTTTCTTTGCTACATAGTACCACCTTTAAAAAAATTTTTTCCTAGTCTAATATTACTTTTAAAGCACTATATTTTAGGAGAGGATGTGAATATTATGAGCTTAAGTGTATTGGAGAGGTTGAAATTGCCTGAAGAACAATTGCATTTAACTTTTAAAACATTTCACAATGGACGACTAACAGTTCAAAATGTCCCTCATGCTTTGTATCCTAACGGTATTGGACCTGATGGAGAAGAAGAGTATATTCCTGGAAATGTTATGTACAAATTATCGCACATCTTTAGATACATGATCGACAACGGAATTTTTGAATATGACTACCAAAAATTCCAATAAAAAAACCTTCTCTTATCATAAATAAGACGAAGGTTTTTTTATTGGATCGACGTTTTCAAAAGAATAAATTTCTCTTACGAAATAACCGGTCTCTTTTTTTACAATCAAAGTTATAATCAGGATACCCGTTGCGAAGTTCACTAATATTTCCAATTCCCGCCCGTCATAACTACACAAGAATTTAAAATTCAAATAAGGGTAGCCTTTCCATTCTGCTTCAGAATGGACAATTTGGGACTCTACTAGTGAACTGACTATCTTTTCTAATGTTTCCGGATGAACAGTTGCATTATAGTTAATTGTACCAAGAGCTTCAATATCCTCTGGGGTTAATCTCTCCACTCTTTCTAAAATCCTCTCAAAAGCATGCTTTGCAAAGCCAAAACCTCTTTGTCTTTGCAGTATTTCTTTAGGGTTTTTAGATGAGCTTAAATATTCAAGGATTTGATCTTTTACACCAAGGATTGCTTTTTGTTGATCACCAGTTAGATTTATTTTTACGCCATTACGAGATTTAATCCATTCTTCTTTGGTTTTTTTTCGTGCTTCTCTTTTTATTTTATCTACCTGATTCTGGTGGAGTTGAATACTGTCTTCCTCTATCATGGCATGACCGTGTTTGACTCTAATAGGGATCGGAATTGAAACAATTTGCAAGTTATCCCTCCTCTCTCTCTATAATCCATTTTAATCGAATATTTGTTTTATTCCTATACCTATAAGTTTCCCCATATTTATTATACAAGATAAATAGACAACGTATTGACATACCAGCGGTTTGGACGTATACAGGATGAATCATTGAAATTATTTATGAAACCTTTGTTTTTCCAAAAAAAACCGAGTGTATCATCGGTTTCCATAATAAAAAACAAGAAGTTCACGGTATAGCATCGTGAACTTCTTGTTTTTTGGTCTATCTTTCAACGATACGCTATGGTACTGATTAATGGTACAGGCAAATATGTTATTTTTTTGCTAAAAGCTAAACTTCACTTTAAGAAGACAGAATTTTATGGGTGTTTAGACTTTAGTTTTTTGGTATTTTTTGTGAAAAAAGAACCAATTTTATAATTTAGTATTTTTTTCCTTTTAAGGAAGTTATACTGATGTTGAGAGTTTGCGCAGACACTTAATCTATAACCATAAAATCATTTAAACAATGAAAAGAGGAAGAATATGAAACACTTTTTAAAAGGGGTAATTTTTACTGCAGTGCTTTCTTTTGCACTGTTAATATCTTTTTCGATTGACACACTACATGCATCAGCAGATTCATTAGAAGGAACAATAGAACCACGAGTACCAGTAACAACACCAGTAGCCCCTGTAGAGTCAGTCTCTGACGAATCTAATGTAACGCCTATGTTCGTCAATGATTTTCGATATCGCAAAAAAAATGTTTCAACCTATTATGAATGGTCTAGTCATAAGAGAGCGTCAGATAATTTAAGTACATATGGTACTACTGGAGGTACTCTTACAGCAACTAAACAAACAACTTTCGGCGTCGCGGTAGAGGGTGATATATATGGATTAAATATAAATGTATCCGGATCTGTTAGTAATTCAGTGGGATATACAGTTAATATCGGACCTAATCGAGTAGTTTATTTGGGATATAAAGTTTATTATAAGGTTGAAAAAGGTACTAGAGAATATTACGATTTGGTAACTGGAAAAGTTATTAGTAGCAATAGTTATACAGTGAAATGGCCTCAATACGGTCAATACAGTGTTTTAAACTATTAATCTACTTAAAAAAAGACTAGCTTTTTAAAAGCTAGTCTTTTTTCGTGTGGTTATAGTAAAATACTCCGAATTTTGATACTAAGTAAAAGATAAAAATGAGTATCAAATTTTTAGATATTACGTAACCATCCAGGGCTAAATCATACCCCTTTGGAATAATCAGTTCGCTGTTGAAATACATGAAAATTAAAAATGCAATTGGTAATATAAAGCTCAAGCAAGCAATTAGAAATCCAGATTCTTTATTCATGAAAGTAGGTTCCCCCTTATCATCTAGTTTTGAAACTTATATAAGCTTAATACAATTAGGTGGTTTATGATACATAATGGGACGAGAATCTATTAAATGTTAATTCGTAAATCAGCGAGTTACTTACTAAACTATAATGCATGGGTTATACAAAATTGGTTGACATAACACCCCGACTAGGAAGTTAGCTCCCTCGAACCAACCCTTACCAACTCTCACTTCTTCCTCTTTTCACCGATTCATCTTTTATTCACGAAATATACATCGTTGAGTTGACGGACTTTTGGTAGCAGTGTTTGTCTGGTCCGATGAATAAATATCCATTCACCAGGTTGAAGATGGTAGATCATCTAATGAATGTAATTAACCCCCGTTTCATTTTTGAAACGGGGGTTAAAAAATAGAAATTTCACCTAATTGCTCCTTATCGCACCAGCATAATTGGACCCGCAAATATTAGGGGCGTTCCTTGCTTATCTCGTTAAACAACGCAATTACGTCGGGCGACTGCAGCAATGTCTTTAATTTCGCATAATCAGCATGATTAGAAACGGATAATCGGATTGGTGCGCGTTTAGCGTGACTGACATCGATTATGCCGTCTTTTTCGTTTAAACGGATGTTCACATGGACTTTAGGCGCTCGAAGCACGTCTTTCACGTTATCTTCAAGGCTACACCCGTCGCCGTCCTTTTGATATTCGATTGTAAACGCAGTAAACTCTTTATCTTCCTGTGTCATATGGATTCACCTCGTACCTATTTCGGTTTGTATAGCTATATTAATCATTGCTTGCCGAAATAAACGCGCTGCCATATTGACGGTGTTGACTCTGGTTCAGGCTTCTCTTCCGCCTGTTCTGAAAGCTGCGCCCTTATCTCCGTTTGTACTTCGAGCATTACCTAATCCGAGTGAACTTAAAAATTTTAAGTTCGCTCGAGTTGTGTTACAGCAATTGTTCATTGTTCTTTTCTTTTTTCAATGTGACGGTATAAAGTCGCTGCGGATATTCCTCCAACTTTCGTGATTTCTGCAATGCTGTATTGTTTAGAATCATACTTCAAGGAAGCGAGATGAATTGTGGTTGTGTTTAGTGAATTGTATATTTTGCGGTTCACTACTCTCGCATGGGGTGAGAATTTTAAAAGGACCTCATAAACAAACAAAGAAGCGATCTAGCTTAATGATAGGTCGCTTCTTTGTTTGTTAGTCTCTTGAATCGAATGTTACTAAAAAATCTACCCTTGAATTTTTGACGGCTCGGGTGGATTTTTCATCTCTCGGCTGACTACCTTTTGGCAACCTAACTCTTTATAAAACCGTTGGTGTTAGCGCACCTTCGATTTGTTTAGTTTACTGTCTAAAAAATCTACAATCAATAAAAACAAATTTAAAAATCGCTACATCAAGACGAGAACATGAGGCGAATTGTGGTTGTGTTTAGTGAACCGCATATTTTGCGGTTCACTACTCTCCCATGAGGTAAGGACCCAAAAAACATCTCATAATAAATTTAAAAGTGTGGCTGCTGCGAAAATTTTCCGCAGAATTCACTCTTTTTAAAAAGCCTTCTTGCAAATTTGAGGCTATACGGTTCTTTCTATTTGACAAATGGTTACATATATGATACCATAAGGGGGTATTGAAAAATTCATATGAAGGGAACTGGTGGATATGTCTAAAGTACATATTCAGCAGTATCCGAATCTTGTTTTTACGGGGGAAGTAAAAGACGGATTAAAGAATGAACCGGTATCTGAAAAAACAAAAATAAAAATTCTTGAAAAGTTGCATTTATTAAATGATTACGGGACTAACGAAGATTATTTAAATAAATGCATTGAGCGCACGCACAGAGAAAAGATTTGGGAAATGAAATTTAAAGACAAATCAAAAACTGAGTGGAGAATACTTTTCAAAAAAATTTCTCACAATACTCAACCGGCTAATTATGCTGTATTAATGTTTTTCAGAAAAACTACCCCCAAGTTAACAAACAGAGATTTAGATACTGCCGAAAGAATTGCTAAAAGAGAAGGATGGTAAGTCCTTCTCCTACAGCAAGGATTCACGGTTTTCATATGGAAAGTATCTAATAAGATTAAGTAAGAGTTAGTAAGATCGATCAAGGATTAAAATGAAAGGGGAGAAAAACCAAAATGGCCGAGAACTTCGAGATGCATGATATTTCAGAACTCATGGATATTCCAAAGGAATATTATTCTATCTCGGTTTCTAAGTTGAACATCACTAGGGAAATTAAAGAAGGACTAGAAAAAAAAGATTTATCAGTTCGTAAATTAGCAAAGAATATTGGATTGCAACATCCACAAATCGTTAGAGTTACAAGTGCAAATAATTATAATATCGATACACTACTTAAAATACTGGATGGATTAGACTTAGAAATTGAGATCAAACCTAAAAAAAATATAAAGGATGCGATTCCTAATGAATGAAAATTATAATAAAAATATTAATTATGAGGATTGAGATTATATTCTATAGAATTTAGTTAAAAATAATAAATTATAATTTTTTAAAAAGGAGGTGATTTTAAATTACCTCCTTTTTGTATGTGTTATTTTAAATCCTCTGTTCAATGCAGCGCATTATTTACGACTAAAAGCCACCCAAAACCATACCCCAAATTTCAGGGTGTGTAGATGGGCACTCTCTCTGATTCGGATATTTCTAATCAAACAAAAAAAGTCCCCCTATTTTACGGAGGACTTTTCTTCTTTCATCAATTCTTCAATCTCTTCGGGAGACTTTCCAAGACTTGCGAGTAATTCTCGTTTTTGTTCTTTAGCTTCCTCACTCAATTGGGGTGTTTCGTTCGATTCCCCACTTTTATGAAACCATTCAGGAACAACTTCTGTCCGTCTAGTTGTTCGTTTACTAGATTTTAAATCAGCAAACGTGATAGATAGTCCATCCTGGTAAACGTCCCATGCTGTTTGTAATTTCGATTTGATAAAACCTAACGGATTTTTCACGGTTTCTTCTTGATTCACATAGCGAATGAGCAGACTTAATTCATTTTCAGCAGCATCATTCCAGATGAGTAACGCTCCTTGATACATTTGAGCAAAAAAAGTTTGGTCAAAGTTAAAGTCTCTTGCCAAATCGTTCAATCGTTCTCTTACATCTTCATTTTCAAACGTTTTTTTAGGCTTTTTAGGTGGCGGTGTTAACTTAATTTCCTTATCAGCCGAATGTTTAATAATGAATTCAATCCGTTCTACGCTACGCCCTTTTTTGATCTCTTTGAAGTCGATAAAAAGATCGGTTTTTTCGTTTACCTCTTCAACCGCCCTTAAAATAACTCTCGTTTTAAAATGGTTATAACGGCTATAAGAGTCTTTAGGAACACCGAATTTCAGTTTTAATTCTTCTACAGGATTTTCCCATTTTCCAAGATGTTGCCACTTTTTCATGAGTTCATATAAGCGTATAGAATAGGTGCTATTAAGAGATAAAATATTGCTTAAACGATATGACGTGAACTGATCTTTTAACTGCAACATATAGGGTTTTAGTTTTGGTGAGAAAGACAATTTAATAATCCCTTCACCATTCACATATTCCGCACTGGAAACCCAATGCGTTAGAAGCCATCCTCCGTTTTTTGAGGGTATTTCAACCGTCTTTTCCATCAAACTCTTCATGATTTCCTTTATTTCCGTATATTTTGTACTCCCTTCCAACCCTAACATTTCACTGAAATTTTTTAGCGATATACTATAATCTTTAAAATCTTCGTCTTGGGGTTCAATTCCACTTACCATTGTGAGAATAATCTTTTGTTCTCTTGCAGTTAAAGGGTTGTTGTGACGAGCTTCAATTAGGTTGTTCGCTTGTGTAACTAAGTGATTTCCATTCATTAAAACACCTCTTTATGTAATTTGTGGCTTTTATATTAAAGATAACCATATCAATACATTGAAAGTAATACAATGCCCGGTTTTTTATAATTTGTGGCATTTGGAACCGAAAGTGTGGCATTTAAACTCTGAAAACTTAGTCATACCAACGTTTTGAATGGTGTCTAAAACAATTAAAACAAAGATCTTAAACATAAGTACTTAAAACAACAACAAACAAGGGACTGGTGTTGGTGGAGATAAAATAAACTATCAGGAAATCTCTTTTTTTTAAAAAAACTAAGTGCAGTTGTTCACCACTATTAAACTATTCTTTAAAACTATCTAGCAGTCCTTACAAGCGTTTTTATGGTGGAAAATGGATACAACTGCCACTTGAATATTTAAATGGCTAAAAAAGCCCTTAAAATGCTTTTTAGGCATTTGCTGCAATCTGCTAATAAAAAAAGTGCAATATCGCATTTTTGCACCACTAGATAAAGTCAGTAACAGCAAAGATTTTAGACTTAAAAACAGGCTCTACTATGACCCCATATTATAAGGCTTGGGTTTAGGCAATAAAAAAAGCCCTTCAGTGGGGCTTTCCTGTTTTCTCGTAATGTATCATTAAAATCAAGTTAATTACTATCTTCCTTCCACCATTCACGATCATGAGGGTTATTCGCATCAAGAATCATAGCACCTTCAGCATCCACTTCTATTTCTTGTGCTTGAAAGCCAGTTCGCTTATTAACCTCAGCTAATTGCATCATCAGTTCTTCAATTGTTTTTTCTTGATTACTCATTTACTCCACACCTTTATCTCTCTAATTCAATGCTCTTTGACTTTTTGCTTGCTGCAGACTTTTCAAGCTCATTTGGTTGTTTCTCGTTTTCCAAATTCATTTTATTGATTTTGGCCATGTACTTTTCTGCGCCATCATGTTCATCTTTGGGGATCAAATTTTCTAAGCTTTCTTTTTGGAATATTTGAATACCGACCTTGTTGAACAGTACATGCAAACGGGATTCTCCGATATACGACTGCATACGTTCCAGTCCAATCTCCAAATGTTTTTTTGAATTATTTTTGATAACTTCTATCGTTTTTTGCAAGTAGTCTACAGAAGCTTCATAGCTTTTAACCAATTGTGTCAATCGTTTATTTTCAGTCATTAACTTGCCAATTTCTTCAGCAATTTTAAGTGATCGATTTTTTAATTCTACATTTTCCTTGTCTAATCTTTCCACTTCGCTTTTAAGGCGCTTGTTTTGCGTTTTAAGCGTTTCTGACGTTTTTGCCAATGCTTTAACATGTTCGAAGTCTTCAAATGCAATTTCGACCTTGTGAGAGCCTTTTAAGCCTATCTTTGTCTTTAGGTCTGGTTTGTCTTTGACTTCGATGCTATCAACCTTCCGAACGACATCATAAACTTGCTTCACTTCTTTCAAGGAGCTTTCAAGCTCCTTAACTTTTTGATTAAGTGTGATTACTTTAAATTTCTGCATCTCAATGTGTTTCCGATCGGAACCTTTTTCTCCACGCTCCAGATCAAAACCTAGCTTTTGCATGTGTTTAGGGAATTCATCTTGAATCCACTGTAATTCTTGCCGGTTAAAGACATTCTTCCCTTGCAATTTACCATCACGCATAGGCACAACCCCTAAGTGGAGGTGAGGGGTTTTTTCGTCGTGGTGAACAGTCGCATATGCGATGTTCTCTTTTCCGTATCGCTCTGAAAACAGTTTGTAGCTCTCTTCAAAAAAACGATTTTGTTCTTTGGGACTGATTCCTTCAAAAAAAGCTTTATCAGATGTAATCAACAACTCATTTACCAAGACCGCATCTTTACGGGTTTTCCTGGTCCCTTCTTTTTGACTCTCTATAATCTTTTTCACTTGCTTGTTGTAATCAATTGGCTTTTCATTCACCAGATCATAATTCAAATGCAGTTTTGTTTTATCAATATCGGGATTCGTTTTACTCTCCCGTTCTCGCTGGTTATGAAATTGCATTCCCTTTAAATCATGAGACTTCATTTTAGCCATACGAACGACAGCGAAACTCATACTCAGCACCCCTTATGCACCCTCTTGAATCGGCAACACTTCCATGTAAAGTATAGCACACTATACTTTACATGCGTAAAGGTGTGCTCTCCGAGGGTGAGTGCAGGGGTGACTTCCTCCTGCCGGATGCTGTCCTTCCCCTAGTTCAAGAGCAAGAAAAAATCGTCCGGTTGCGGACGTTCTTTTCCCAGAAATCAAGAGCAAGTACCCCTTTTTCAAAAGGGGATACCCACTAACCTAAAACCCCCTCGCCGGGTGGCAGGTTCTCACATGGGGTGAGAACCAAAAACAGGATGAAGAATCACCTCACGTATCAACTCCTTAAATTCCTTCCACTATCGTTCCAGTCAGACATTTACCGTTGACACTTCTCGGGGTGCTTCCTTTCTCTCAAAATAAAAAGGCCGTCAACTTACGGCCTCCTACATGATTTAGTAATGACGAGCGCTCACGTTCGCCATTACTGGTACAATCGCGCCGGATACAATCGGCGGTAAGTCGCCCAATTACCGTCTATTTATACCGTTTTATCAACATTCTTGTATAATTGTATTATCGCATAATTATCGAGGGGTGAGCGCATGCTTGAGAGCAGTTACCGAACGGGTCAAATCGCAGTATTATTAGAAGTTAGCACGTCGTCAATTCGTAAATATGCCGCAGCTGTTGAAAATCACGGGGCTACGTTTGTAAAGGACGATAAAGGCGAGCG
>NZ_JBYNRN010000051.1:0-3534 GCF_057785155.1 Paenisporosarcina sp. | reverse complement strand
CTTAATTAACGGTTTTAATTAAAAAAGAGAAAACCTTCCAAAAGGTTTTTGGAGGGCTGTTTGGTATGCTCAAAATAGTATAACATAGGGTTAATTAGAATTTTAGAAAAAAATATTGACATCCTATTAGCTGGTTTAGTTAAATGAATATGCTGACATTGACGAAAAAAATCCTGAAAAGGACTTTTTTCCTTACAGGATTTTATTAATTGCTAAATGATTGAGTTTGCTCTCCATCGATTTCTAATGTCCATTTTCCTTGTTTCGGAAAATTTAACTTACCACTGAAAATGTAATACTGAGCATTGGAAGAAGAGTCATAATCGATAACATCTTGCTTAAATATATTTTGATCAACTACTTTTCCCTTTTCATCAAATAGCCTTACTTCTATTTCCTTCTTGTTTTTCCAAGAACTATTAATATTAATTGTAGTTGATTTGTCAATATTAATTTCCAACGGGGATTCCAATAATATATAATGCTTTGTTTTTGGAAATGGAGGTAAGACACCTAAAGTAAATTCTTCAAATAAATTATCTTCCACATAAAATGATAACTTCCATGTCCCTTCCCTTGGAAACGGTTTAAATTGGTGCAAAACATGAGCATCCTCACTGTTTAGAGCAGAGTCAAGTTTTCCTTTGGATAATGTGATTTCTTCATTATTAGTGTTTATGGCATCCACTCGATATGTTTTCCCTACAAGTTCTGCAGGATCTCCCCAGAAAAAGGTCATTAATTTAGCAACTCTTCCCTTATCTTCTGCAACAAAAGGTTCAAATCCTAGCAGGGCAACCTTTCCTTTTATACCAATGACTTCTTGTTTTGTATCCGTTAAGACAAATCTTTCCCCCTCTTCCGCAACAAAATCTATTTGTTCATATTCTTGCTGGTCGGCTGTAAGGTTTCCCTCATCCGTTCTATAAAACTGGGTCATTACAAGAATACTCAAAACAGCGAAGGAGAAAATAACAGCAAATATAGGTTTAATAAACAATTTTCTATTGATAGAAGATTCCTCTGAAGTTAATCTTAAAATAATTCTTTGTTTTTGTTCTTTGTTCAAAGAATGCTTTGGAAGGTTCCTTAGATCTTCCTGAATTTGTTGGTTATCTGTCATATAAAAACCCATCCTCTTCTAAAATTTCTCTTAATTTTTTTAGTGCCCGATGGTACATTACGTTAACCTTATTTTGGCTACATTTAAGAACAGTGCTTGCTTCCATTGATGTAAGGTCTAAAATCCCTCTCAGTATAACCACTTCTTTGTATGGTAAAGAAAGCTTATGAATAGCTCTGTTTAATTGAGTATTTTCAAGTTTTTTTATTAAACAGGCTTCTATATCATTTGAATTAGCTTCTTCTAAAGAAAGGACATGTTTGATTCTCTCCCATACTTTTCTTCTTCGATAGCGGTCGATGACAATATTTCTTGCTATAGAAATAAGCCATGTTTTGGGATGTGAATCTCCTTTGAAATTTGATGATTTATTTATAGCGACTAAAAAAGTGTCCTGTACAAGGTCTTCAACTTCTATGGAACCTGTATAATATATAAGAAAACTTGTGACATCCTTCTCGTAGCTTTGAAACCAACCTGCAATCGAGTATTCCCCCATTCCATCCCTCCTTGTTTATTTGACGAATAAATAAAAATGTAATTACAGAAAAATAGAGAAATGATTATTTTTTTCTTACTTAAAGAATGTCAGAACGGTCATGCAAGAATGGTTGGTTTTAATTGCTTACCCGATATAGCCAGATATTAGAACAGTGAGCTGCTAAGTCAGCTCTTTTTTCTTAATGAACTAACCCAGCAGTTTAGTTGAACAAAGAAAAGTTAAAAAAAGTTAAAAGGGTGGGAAATAGAAGGTAATATGTTTGAAGGTACGATGATTAAGACGAAAAAAATGATATGATTAAACTATTGAGAAAGAAACTAAAGCATTCCCTTACGATTTTTAACATGGGAAAAGAAGCAAGGGAATGATTAACTTATGGATTGGTTAAGAATAGCTGAAATCCTATGTATGATAATTGCTATTTGTTTATGGGGCGTTTCCATTGTACGAATGTTTATTTTCGAAAAAAAAGAGACCAAAACTACTTCAGAGGTTTTATTAAAGTATTCAAAGAAGCAAGTTATCATAAGTTTTGGTGCAGCCATTTTCAGTATAGCTATGATGATTCTTGGTTCGATTGGGAGTTAGTAATCAGTCGGTGAAGGGTTTCCTTCAATAATCTCGTGTATCCCTGGAAAACTTGCCTACTTTGAAGCAGAACAGTCATATGGTCCACCATCATGGTTTATTCTGAAAAGGTAATGAATGTGGTTGAACTAACGGCTACTTTAGTTGAACAACCGGCTGCCTTTACAAGGCGGCTTTTTCTCATGGCCTAGATTTTAATCGTGTACTTATACTTAGTGATGTATAGGTTACGGAACTTAGATTGTTGAACGAGTTCTTGAACATTAATGAACGAGTTAACCCTCAGAAAACACTGTAAATATGGGATGTTCATTAACTCCTGGTTTTATAAAAAAAGCCTGAAGCGATGTACTGAACCCCAAAAGTTAGACCGAAATATTTAAGCAGCTAGTTGGCTGGTATGGAGACGGTATTCAACCGGGCTCATACCAGTCAATTTTGCTTTTATCCGTTCATTGTTATAGTAATAAATATACTTATTCACTGCTAGCTTCAGATCTTCAAAAGAGCGATAAACTTTCCCGTAATACATTTCCTGTTTCATTATGCTGAAGAAATTTTCCATAAGCGAATTATCCAGACAGTTTCCTTTTCGGGACATACTTTGGAATATCCCATTATCTTTTAGCTTCTTTACATATGCCTTCATTTGATACGCCCACCCCTGGTCAGAGTGTATCGTCGTTCGATAGGTGCAGTCCTTTGCTATTTCTATTGCTTCATCCAAGGCGTCCATGATGGCTTTTGCGTTTGGACGTTCTGAGAACCTGTAGGATAAAATCTCACTATTAAACATATCTAAGAACGGATCTAAATAAGCCTTCTTAATGATTAACTTCCCATTCGCGTTCGTCTCGTAATATTTAAATTCGGTTGTATCAGTCGTTAGTTTTTGATAGGGGATGCTTGTATAAAATCTACGATTGACAAGGTTTTTTGAAGTCGTGCCAACTGTTCCTTTGTACGTACTATATTTCCTAGACTTCCGTGTGAAGGATTTGCATGTCATGTCAAGCTTGTTAGTAATGCGAAGGATCTTTTTGTGATTTACGCAATAGCCTCTCTTGCGTAAATCTATATCAATTCGACGATAACCGTAATTTTCATCATTCTTGACTACAATCTCCTTGATCATGTTTTCAATCTCTTCATCTGGATTAGGTTCGTTTAATCGCTTTTTCCAATACATATAGGTGGCCTTTGGAAAAGCTATTGCTTCAAGAATAACGGCTAATTTGAATTCTTTTCTGAGTTCATTGATGACTCTGGATTCAGTTTTAGCAGTCGGCTCGGAATATTTATCCCTGAAGCTCGGAGCTTT
>NZ_JBYNRN010000050.1:0-50462 GCF_057785155.1 Paenisporosarcina sp. | reverse complement strand
ATCAGAAGAAGCAAGCTTCTTCATCATTCCGCTCGACTTGCATGTATTAGGCACGCCGCCAGCGTTCGTCCTGAGCCAGGATCAAACTCTCCATAATAGGTGAGTCGATTAGCTCGACTTTGTTGCTGGCGTCAAATATTTTGACGTTTATAATGAACGTTTAAGTTCAAGTTTGTTTTCGATACCGACAGGTGTCGGCGGAAGAAAACGTTTTTGCTCCGATCGCCAAAGCGATCATCGCTATATTCCGTTGACGTTTTGCTGTTCAGTTTTCAAGGTTCACTTGTTGGTCACTCTCGCGACAGCAACTTTTATATCATACCAAATCGTTTTGTTTGTGTCAACAAAAACTTTTAAGTATTTGTTATTCATTTCGTCGCTTTCAAATCAGCAACTTTATTAATATATCAGCCTCGATAGAGGAAGTCAACATATTATTGAAATGTTTTTGTACTCATAATATTAACAGAAATTTCGATTAATTCAAGTAACAATTTCATGACAAAAATGAAAATGCTGGTAACCAATTGCACAGCCTTCTTTATAAAGCTGGCGGTAGATTTTCATTGAGATTCTATTTCAAGTTCAGATACTAGTATCTTTCAAAAATCAAATATCCTATCCTTCTCTATCTTTCATCACCCGATAATTTTTTATTAAACAAAAAAGAACTCCACTTAATGAAAAGTGAAGTTCTTCCTTACTATTAATGTCCTTCTACGAATACGAAGTACAAGATGAAGATTACAAACATTCCATACATGATTGGATGTACTTGTTTTCTATTCCCACTTAAGATCATGGTAATCGGGTAGAAAATGAAGCCCATCGCAATACCTGTTGCAATACTATACGTTAATGGCATTGCAATAATCGTTAAAAATGCTGGAACGGCAATTTCAAATCGATTCCATTCGATTTTATTCAAAGATGAAACCATCAACACACCTACTATAATTAAAGCCGGTGCTGTAACAGCTGACGTCATAACAGATAATACTGGTGAGAAGAACAAAGCGAGCAAGAACAATATACCTGTAACGATCGCCGCGAATCCTGTTCGTGCACCTGCAGCTACTCCTGCACTTGACTCAATGTATGAAGTAGTTGTTGATGTACCAAAGATTGCTCCAGTTACAGTTGCTAAAGAATCTGCCAATAAAGCTTTGCCTGCACGTGGCAGCTTATTTTCTTTCATTAATCCTGCTTGGTTCGCTACAGCCACTAATGTACCAGCAGTATCAAAGAAGTCTACAAACAAGAAAGTAAGTACTACGATTAAGAACGGAAGTGTAAATAAAGAACCTGGATCATTAAGAATTGGGTCAAATGCTGCACCTAAAGTTGGTGTAACATCTGGAACTTTTCCTACGATTGCTGAAGGAACTTCTACTAACTTGAAAATCATACCGACAATAGCGGTGATAAGTAGACCATAGAAGATCCCACCATTAATACCTCGAACCATAAATATGACAGTTAATACAATACCGAAGATTGCTAGCAACGTATTACCAGCAGATAAATCACCCAGACCGACTAATGTTGCATCATTGTTCACAATAATTCCTGCGTTGCGTAATCCGATAAACGTAATGAATAAACCGATACCTGCTCCAACCGCATATTTCAATTCAGCTGGAATTGCATTAATTATGGTTTCACGTATACCTGTTAATGAAAGAATGATAAAAATAAGTCCAGAGAATAATACGCCTGTTAAAGCTGTTTGCCACGGTATACCGTAAGTTAGTACCACTGTATAAGCAAAGAATGCATTTAAACCCATACCAGGAGCGAGAGCTATCGGATATCTGGCTATGAGTCCCATAAAGAGCGAACCAACAGCAGCAGCTAATGCTGTTGCGACAAAAACTGCACCTGCGTCCATGCGCATTGCGTCTGGTAAATCAGGTACCGAGTCTAGCGAAAGTGTTAATGGGTTAACGATTAATATGTAGGCCATAGACAAGAATGTTGTTAAGCCACCGATAATCTCTCGACGAAAATTGGTTCCTAGCTCATCGAATTGGAAATACTTTTTCATTTTGTTCCTCCACTTTTTGTCGCGTATAAATCGGTTTTCTTCTATATAAAGAAGTTTAAGCAATAAATCTAGCTTTCTTCTTTATACAAATAAAAAAAGGCATGCAACAAAAAAGTCGCATGCCTCCGATTTACTTGATGGTTTGATCATCAAGATAGTAGAAAAATGAATTGCTTCATCTATCTAAAAATCGTAGTCGAGTCATTTACGGTAACTCGGTAGAAACTTTCGGGCCATATTCCCGACTTTATACGACGACAGTATTTAATTTCAATAGTAATATAACATCTTATTTTAAGTATTTCAATCCCTTTTCCGAACAATTATTAAAATTTTACGAATAAAGTTCGGAAAACACATTAATTACCACTAAAAAGTGCGTCTGCCGCTTCGCTTTCGACGCAAACATCAACCTTGCTTGCGCAAGACTTCAAACTAAAATCAGTGTTTAAAGCCACTGATAACCCATTACCTGTTAACACAACTCTCTTCATTTTATCCCTCCTATAATACTCTTTACTTTTTCCGTTAATTTAACTACCTTCTCGATTCTTCTATTCTTCCCATGAAGATACCAGAAAAGAAGACATTGTTCCCGATAGGTTTACAGCTAATTGAGCATGTCGAGCAGATGGAGCAAAACCATTTTGACCCTTTCCATGTGCATCACTCAATTTATTTCTTACAGCTCCTAACCCTTTCACTACCGACACACATCCACTTAAAATTTCTTTGAAAACTTGTTCAGTATGTTCACTAGGAGCTAAGTTAAGTACCTTTTGAACCCCTTTGTATAATTGAGGAAGTTCTGCTTTATCGTCATATTCATAGTTAGCTTCATCCATAATGTGCTTACAGGAGGATTCTAGGAGTGTTCTTGCCATAGTAATCGCACCCTCTGGATCATTTGTACGTCTTTCAATTGCCTTTTGCCAAGCTTGCTGTACAAATTCGTAATTGAAACCGACCTCATCTAAAGGAGATGAAGAAGAATAATGATTCTCTATCTTGTTTAATACATAGTCAAATTCATTCCGTAAGTAAGCTCTTCTTCCTTCATACTTAGGTGACTTTTCCTTAATATGACACCAGAACTCATTTAATGAACGACAAGTTTTCACAAAACGTGGCAAATCGTCCTTAATAAATGAATTGTTAAGTAGTTTATTCCTAAGTTCAATATACTCTGCTGCATTAGCGTTTCCACCTGTGGCATGGGTAACTAGTATATTCTTTAAAATTTCTATATCTTCAAATAACTCATTACTAATACTAATCATCTCCCATTTTTCAAGCCATCAGACTTCTTATACTCCAGAGTAACATTTGTGTCAAAAAATACCAAACACCAAAGATTTTGTTGATATTTATGCTCCTAAAATTTTTACTGAAATATGTAATATGCATTTCTAATACTTAATGGAACCAATATTTCACTAGGTAAAACGTGTTACAGGTTTTGAGGAAACATATTTAAGGTGGAAGTAATTTCGTGACGCGTGCCTATATTCTATGCCTCATTTCCCTTTTCTCTGGGGCAGTTTCTGTATGCCCCACCATATGATGACGAAAGATCAATGCTCCCTTGCTATCTATGGTTTTCTATTGACTAATTAAAAACAAACAAAAAGACACTCGCAATTCAGCAAGTGTCTTATAGTAGTTTTGATTATTGATATTCAGTTCCGAGTAATACTGTACTGTTTTCTTCATTAAACACAAGGTCAATCTTTACCAACACAATACCCACCACAACCTTGGCAACTTCAACGAAAGTTAATTTATATATAGAAGGAATATTCATAGTATGATATCTAAGGTTGGTCTACTTTTTTGACACCTCTACCCTTAGCTGAAGTCGCTCCTTCTCGAGTTCTTTGAACTATCAATTCTCGGTTTATCCAACTTCAAAATTTCAATACTTTTTCAATTGAGATATCTATCTATATAGCTTCTATTTTATATCTCAAGGATTCGGATTTTCTTTCTTCTTCTTTGATGCTTTGTTCTTTTCTGTTGTTTTCTTCTTTGCTTCACGTTCTAGCCTTCTTTGTTTCTGTACATCTGTTTCATTGATGTCTTTCTTGATTTTTTTGCCCAATTCCTCAAGTGATTGCAAGACTTCCAAACCTTCATTCTTAGTCCATGTCTCAAATCTAACTTCTGCACCTTTTTCATCTTTGTAATTGAACTTTAAATTTTGGAAACCACCAGCTGGACCAACAGTGAGAACAATGTCTTTTGCCTTTTTCAAACCTTTGTTCAACTTCCGTTTTCCTTCTGCTTTTTCTGCTAAGTATTTTTCATCAATGATCTCCAACCCACTCCAATTGACATCCAACTGTTTGAATTTAAAGTCAACCGTGATGAACATATCGTTGCCTCTACTGAAAGGACCAAAGATTCCAATCGCATTCCCTTCTGTACCAATCACTAATTTTTCATGATACTTTGTCAAATCATCTGTAAGTTTTACCTTTAGAGGATACAGGTTCTTCGATCTCCTTTTGATTTTTAATATCATAATTCGTTGTTCTTCAACTAACCTGCCCCGCTAGTTGAAGAAGAAAAAGAGCTTATAGTTCTCTGATGTATAATCCTGCATTGAATTTATATCCTATGTTTTCAATGATACTGGTTAAGGTATCATTACTTAAGCTATGAAATGGTTTATTTAACAATAACCCGTTATTTGTAGCATACTCATAAAATTCATGCTCTGTTGAATAAGGAAGATCAGTAAAATAAGTCGCCTCTAAAATAGATGTACTTTCATCTTTTAGTGGCTGAAAATCCCCCAATACTTCCAGCATCTTCTTAGCTTGCCATTTCTGATGGGCTTTTTCAAATTGCATCTTTACTACCAGTCGTTCTTCCTTTCGGTTATGCATGCTATTTATTGGTTTTAAGACAACGATGTTTAAATCGTGATGTGGGATTAAATCACTTCTCTTGACAATTCTTTGTTTTGAGATTAGATTATAGTCCATTTTAATCCCTACAATTTGAAGGATTTCATTTGTTGCACCAGGTCCCGATCCTTGATAGCCGCAACTGCACCCCCCTAGCCATGTTTCCCTCGCTGCTTCGTCATCCCGAAGGATAAAAGAATAGCTTCTATGGTTGTCTTCTCTATTGTCGTTAATTACATAAACATCAGGTACGTTCTTATACTTTATTGGGATATCCTCTTCATGTTGATAGACTTCAATGCTAGTGATATTCCCCATAAACTCGACATTTGCTTTGACCCATTCCACAGCAGAATGGGGAGTATCAGTCCCATGTTTACAAATGTACATCCAAACCTCTCCTTTTTTTCACTACTCCAACTTATGAAGAGTAGTGAAAAATAGAACAAACAATAACGATGGATTTTGTTATTAACGAGTCCTCTAACTTGATTAAAAAGAAAACATTAATGGTTTCAAGTCTTCATTAATGTTTTCTTTTAATCTAATATAGAATTTTTTTGAATAAACCTGTTCATTGTTAAGCTCAAATTTAAAATAATGATTAAATAGTTTTCGATTGAATCTTTTTCAAAAATACTTCCTCGTAAAATTTCTCTACCACTAAATTAATGTCGCTCAGTCTTATCTCATCTAGGTCTTTATCTTTTAAGAATAAGGCATCTTCAACATGTTTATATAAATTCAATCCAGATACTATATTTAAATAATCCTCATACGCAATTGTCTTGACCTTATGAAAATCAAAGAACTTTTCAAAAAAGTAACTAATAGTTGTTCGAACTATTTGGGCATCTAAATCTAAATTCATGTTTGATTTAAGACTAGTGTATAAAATTGTAAGATATCTAAAAGGAACTTCACTTCGTATATAAGGCACAAATCCAAGTGAAGACATACTAAATAAAATATTCATGGATTGTGATAAATATCCTATTTGTGAAAAGAAAAATATTTCACTAGCAGGAGCGTTTTTGTTTCCCATATATTCTGAATTAATAAAGCTTGTAAATCTATCTTTCAAATTTTTATCTTTATAGCCTTTATCGTCCCACCCGAATAATATCCAATCTTTTATAATGACTTTTAAGTGCTGATCGATATCTTCAAAACTTTTAATCTTAGCAAAGTAGTCCTCGATATCTTCTATGTCATCAAATAATGAAACGAAAAATTGTTCTGCAGCAGCTGAAACTAAGTCAAAAGGAATTATTGTTCGAATAGGTAATATAAAGAAATCAAATGAACAAGTTTCAAATAATTTTAAAGAGTCTCTTATGTTATTTTTAATAGCTGTAGAAAATTTTCCCTTCATTTTATATGAGAGTTCTTTATCTAAAAGATTCAAGTAACTGATTAAGGGATCATCTATTATGCAAATACTACCGGTAATCTTCATAGCATAATGTTGCATGTATTCTACATCTACTTTAGTAACAGCCGTGAGAAATACTGTGTCTATATTGGGAAATTCGTATTCGTATATGTTTAATAATGCTGGTTCATTTCTTTTCCAAAACAAATTAATTTCAGTTATAAATTCAGTAAAATATTTATCGTCCCATTCCTCTAATCCTTTTTTTAATAAGGACATATATTCGTTTTGTATATCTATCAATTCCTCCATAAATTTAGTGTTTTTCATTTAGATTTCACCTCTAAATTTGTAGGAAATCCATATAATTCTTTTAAAACATCAAGTGTCTTTTGCATAATTAATTTGCAATCATGCCACACACTTTTAAGATTTTGCTGATTTTCAATATCTGGCACGCAATGAAATTGATGACTAGCAGTATCACACTTTAATAAACTACTCTCCCTAATAGCTCCCCATAAGCCATGCTCATAAATAGAGTCATAGTCGTACAAATGCTTATATAAATCAGATTCATCTACCATTTCAGCTTTGGTTTTTATGTTATGACGACCAAAATAATTAAAATCCATATCAACAAAATTTTTGCTCTTATACTCTTCAACTAAAAAACCTATATATTTATAATCGACATGACTATTTGGATAAATATCACCGCTATCTTCATATCTCTCAGTTATAAGTTTAAATTGGCCTAATCCATAATATTGATATTCTTCCCAAATATTATCATTATCTAGTTCTCTTAAGAGCAAATATTTCATCATAATATAATTTTCTATTAAAGACCTAATAATACTTCGCCCCGTAATAGTGTTATATAGGTTATGTTCTATTAACTCCAAAAATCGTTTATATGAATAAGTTGCTATACCTAATAAAACTAACATTTTATGATCTAATGGTGATACTGTATGAAAAAGTTCTGTGAAATATTTCAGCTCTTTATGTGTGTTTTCTAAAGCTACTTTCTTATCTAATAAATCTTCTACTTCAAATTCAATATGAAAAAGTTCACATTCTGTCAATTCGCTCATCCTTTCCCAAAATAGTTCTAGATATATTGTATCTATACTTTTTTCAAATGTGGTTGTCATCATTTCCACAGTTCTAATAGTAGGTCTAATCATTGTCATAATTGGATTCTCATGATTTAACAATGGGTATTGATTAATCAATTCTCGTTGTTCTAAAGGCATAATTATTCTGTTTTGGATTTGCATATAGCAATAGACTAGATATCTAATATCTGTCGTTTGATTAGAATGCTGACTAGAGAATTCTTTCAGAACCATTTCTAATGTTTTTACTTTCTGCTCAACACTCTGTTCATTACTTGAAAAATGTTTTGCAAAAGGCCGACTGACGGAATAGCTAATGATGATTGATAAGGGGCTTAAAATATTCTTGCTGATTTTAGTTAATAAATATTCATAAAACAGATCCTGTTTTTCTTCTGAGAGCTTCAAAATATTAGAAATCTTGGGGTGCATATTGCCTTCAGGTAAATGTTTATTTAGTTCCTGTAAGATATTTCGAATTAATTGAAAGGAATTTTTTCTAAGATTAGATTTATAAATTAAAACAATCCATAAATATTCGGGTAGCCTCCCTAAATACCATTGTTCTTCTTTACCAATTTCAGTTAATATCTCATTAAAAGGAGTTATAAATTTTCCCTTTTTTAGTTTGTGCCCTTTATATTCCATAGCTAACCTCCAGTATTCTTTTGTGTATATCGGAATGAAAATAATTAATTAATAATATCTATTAAGGATGGTGCTTAATGAATGAAATAAAAAATCCAACATCAGGAATAGCAGATCCATATTGGTATGAATGGACAGTTGGGCTGTAGCGAGATTCATCAATTTCTTGATATAAACAAACCTCGTATTTTGAACAAAGTTTGATCAAAATACGGGGTTTTACCTGTTTATTCTATTCACTTTTTTAAAAAAGATTGATTGTTTCGGGAGGCGAATATTCAACTAAAGCACTCGTTAGTTGAATAAGAACAAGATTTATTTACCTCACTCTCCCTCTGCCACTAGTTTAATTATTTCCCCTTCAACATCTTTGACTGCTATTGCCTCTAACGAACTTATCCCATTAATCTCATAAAACTCTGTTCCTTTAGGGTAAATATTTGAAGATAAATCCTTGCTGTTTTGTTCTTCCTCAAGGTAGTATTTCACTTCTCCTAATTTCTCCCCAAGGTCATAACTCTCAACTTTTTCCTCCGTAACAATATAATGCACGTCATTGTATTTTAGGAATTGGTACGCCCAAGATGTAGATGAACTGCACCCCACTAGAAAGATAAAAATTATTACCGATAACAAATATTTCATTTATTTCCCCCCTCGAATTGAACTGTCGAAATAATTGATTTTCCTCCCTTATTTTCAGGAAATTATAATATTGCTTATTCAACTAAACTTCTGCGTTAGTTTAAGTGAACACTTTCACAATCTTATATTTAGTTTACCATAAATATCCAGTGTTATTAAATAGGGAAACCCATGTTCAACATACATTAACGATTAATCAACTTTCTTCTTTAACAGAGCCTTGTTATTTAATGAATCCAAAAAAAAATTACCCCCATCAAATTTTGACAGGGGTAAAATCTTCACTCTCACCTATTTTTGGCGGGGAGTTTGGCGGGAAACCAATTTATTTTAACTAAAATTAACCTTCCTATAACTCGTAAATCCCTATTAAATCAGCGTAAAAACTTCATTTTTATTTTATACGTTATTCCCACTCAATAGTAGCTGGTGGCTTACTCGTAATGTCATAAAGTACGCGGTTGATATTTGGTACTTCATTTACAATACGAACACTGATTTTCTCTAATACATCCCATGGGATACGTGCCCAGTCGGATGTCATTCCGTCAATCGATGTTACGGCACGGATACCGATTGCGTAATCGTAAGTACGAGCATCGCCCATTACGCCAACGCTGCGAATATCGGGTAGCACCGTGAAGTATTGCCAGATGTCGCGCTCTAAACCGGCTTTTGTTACTTCATCACGTAAGATCGCATCCGATTCACGAACGATTTGAAGTTTTTCTTCGGTGATTGCGCCAAGTACACGAATTCCTAAACCTGGTCCTGGGAATGGTTGACGCCAAACGATTTCATCTGGCATTCCTAACTCAGTTCCAAGTGCACGGACTTCATCTTTGAACAATGTGTTTAATGGTTCAATGAGTTTGAACTGCATGTCTTCAGGTAAACCACCAACATTGTGATGAGATTTAATTGTTTGTGCTGTTGCTGTTCCACTTTCGATGATGTCTGTATAAAGCGTACCTTGCGCAAGGAAATCCATTCCTTCTAGTTTGGCTGCTTCATCATCAAATACATATATGAATTCATTTCCAATAATTTTACGTTTTGTTTCAGGATCAGATACACCTGCCAGCTTATTCATAAAGCGTTCTTGAGCATCAATTTTAATCACGTTCATGTTAAAGCCGTCAGCAAAAGTCTTCATTACGCTTTCTGCTTCACCTTTACGCAATAATCCATGATCGACGAACATACATGTTAGCTGATCTCCGATTGCTCTATGGATTAAGACTGCAACAACAGATGAATCGACTCCACCACTTAAGGCACATAATACTTTTTTATCGCCAACTTCTTGACGGATTTTTTCAATTTCTAATTCAATGAAGCTTTCCATTGACCAGTCGCCTTTTGCTTCACAAACACCGAATACGAATTGGCGTAGCAAATCAATCCCATAAATCGAGTGACGAACTTCTGGGTGGAATTGTACTGCATACAAACGACGAGCTTCATCTGCAATTGCAGCCACTGAACAAGATGGGCTAGTTGCAATCACATCAAAACCTTCAGGTGCAATCGTTACATGATCTCCATGACTCATCCATACCACTTGTTCGTTAGGTAATCCTTTGAATAAAAGATTCTCTTTTAACACGGTAATTTCAGCTTTTCCATATTCACGGTGTGACGCTTTTTCTACTTTCCCACCGAAATGTTGAGACATTAGCTGCATTCCGTAACAAATACCTAAGATCGGAATATTTAAATCTAAGATTGCAGGGTCAACATGAAAGGCATTTTCATCATATACAGAATTGGGTCCACCAGAGAAGATAATGCCAGTAGCATTCATTTCCTTTAGATCTTTTGCCGTTATTGTATGAGGATGTAGTTCGCTATAAACACCAAACTCACGAATACGACGAGTGATTAATTGATTATATTGACTTCCAAAATCGAGTACGACTATTTTTTCTTGTTCTTTTAATAACGGAGTTGCTGACAATGCGTCCACCTCTTCACTATGATATCCGAACCCCTATATAGAAAAAGCGCGTACGAAAGTAAACCTTTCTACGCGCTCTTTTGCTCTCTACTTGAAAAAGGCGAATGCAAATAAACGTCTTAAATAGACATATTGCATCCGCCTTCATAGTCAAGTCATTTTCGGCAACTTGGTAGAGACATCCGAACCATATCTTCGGACATATATGAGGGCAAACCGGTCTGTATAATTTTTTTCAATTTTACAGGTAGTTTGGTGTAAAATCAACCGCTAGTGCGATTGATTAAATATTCCCAACTTTCTCTTAGTTTTGCCCATTCATGCTTATCAATATTCCCACCATAAAATCCTTTTTCATAAGCTTTTGTTAGATCTCTCATATCATTCGATCCAAAGAAAGAATCCACATATTTAGCGTACGTTTTCAACGTTTGGCCATCTCTTCGTTCAATGCCATATAAAGCTAGTTGTTTTAACAAATGGTGGTAACTTTGCTCGAACGAATTCCAGTTTTCTTTCCGTAATCGGTAATATGGAACCAACAATTTTGGCATCCATCTTTTACGAATACGATACAGTAACGCGATAACAGCAAGTCCAACGGCAGTCCAAATTAGTATTTTGACTTTATTGTCTGAAATCCATGACACTGCATCTTTCAAAATTTCTGAAAATCGCTCTGAAATTGATTCTTTCTTTTCTTTAGGAGCAGCGTCTGGTTTGTCAGCTTGCTCAGGTGTTACTGGTTCTGGTGCTTCTGTTGAGTCAAACTCAACGTCAAAATCAATATTGCCCGCTCCACTAAAACCAATCGTCGGTTCAAAAGGCATCCAACCTACTCCTGGTAAATAAGCTTCCACCCATGAATGGGCATTATTGTTTGTCACTTCAAAGATTCGGTTGCCATCTTGACGGCCAATCTCTTCTCCTTCAGCAAAACCTTTTACCCATCTTGCCGGGATATCTAGTGAGCGGAGTAGCACAACCATTGAAGATGAGAAGTTATCACAGTATCCTCGCTTCGTTTCAAAAAGGAATTCATCTACATAATCCTTACCCGCAGCAGGAACTGAAACGTTTCGCTGGTCATAAATAAAACTATTTTGCGCAAAATACCGTTCAATTTCTTTTACCTTGTCATATAATCTTGTTTCATCTGCGGTAATAGATGCCGCTAATTCACCTACTCGTTCAGGCAAATTCTCAGGTAATTGTAAATACTGATCGAATTCAGCGGGAACATTTGCCAAGGATTCAGTTGTTACTTCACGCAGGGCAGTGAGACTATACGTAGGTTCACTAAAAGTCACACTATAGTTCGTTAACTCGACTTCCTCATTTTGTTGAAACGTATTGATTTTTTGTGTATTCACATCTTGAGTAAATGTGGTATCTCCATCAGCCGTCACCACATCCGTACCATAAGGTTGCATGATGAAAGGGTAAGGCGTGGCGAACACTAAAGATGCTTCAAGGCTTTCTTCTTCTCGATTAGGTGGGTAGTCTGTTTCAATCGGATCTCCAACTGTGTAATTTCTTCGTTGATCAGACCCTATAGACTGTTCCCAACCTCTTGATGTATACGTATCTTTCGTTTCGATTTTCCAGTATTGAGGTGTGCGCACAACCGCTTCAAAAACAACTGTGTTGTCTCCTGCAAATGCACCACCTAATCTCGAATCATCTTCGTCGTATCCTATTTTTCCAATGACCCCATTTCCACCAGGGCCTCCACCAGCACCTTCAGCAAAAGATTGAATGAATGGCACAGGGTCTTCCCATACCGGACCGGCTTTTGGTAATAAATAACCGAGAGCTCCACTTAAAGAGATTAATAGAATGAGAGGAACGATGAGTGTCCCATAAGTCGATCGTGGAAGACCCACTTCATTTTTCTTAAATAATTGAGCAATTTTTAGCAATCCGGACAGTAATAGCCCGATGATCATAACTCTTACAATGGCTTTATCACCTGCGTAAGGACTAAATGTATCCAAAGCGGCAATAAAAACAACCGTCATAAAGAAAAATAAGAATATATTTAACCGAATACTAATCCAATGATGAATCAGATAGGTCGTCATCCAGATTAAAGCAAAGAACAATACCGTCCTAAAGGAATCCGTAACTGAATTCCAGTCTTGCGTAACTAAAGCTTGAACATTTGTCGTGAAATCCATAATCAAAAATTGGATGGCTGGCGCACTAAATAACATTGTTTCTGCGTAAATATAAATGAGTACCCACGCTATGTACAAAATCTTCAAAGGTGCACTAATCCAACCTTTTACATGAAACAATGACAATAGAAAACACATGCCAATAAACACTAAAAATACGTTTAAATAATTGGTTTCCGTAAGTTCCATTACTGGTAATAACCACTCGCGGAATAGGAAAAACACTAACACATAGAAAAGAAGAGATAGCCATTTATTCTCTAATGTTGCTTTCATGATCTCCCCACCTCCGTAAACGCATTGGCAAAGTGATCTTGTGACAACACGTGAACAACCATTCCTCTAGACCTTGCTAATTGATGCATAGTTATATCTTGTTTTGAAAGCTTTACACCTTTTTTCACTACCACAAAGCAAGTGCATACACGTAAATTCTTCGCTGCCTTCGGTATGGCATCAATCCAATTAGCAGTTAATTTACCTGTAATGAACAAAACGGAAGTCGCAGTCGACATCGCCGGGTCCGTTGGTAAAATCTGTTCAATTGGCTGTTTGAGATCAGGCGTAACTTTTGCTAAATGAAACATCGATTTCTGCAAATGTTCTTCACCTTGAATAGCTGGGTAATAAAACCGATTGGCACCTAAAGATAAAAAGGCGGCACTCGCTTGATGTCGCACAACTGCCTGTAAAACAGACGCCGTGAGTTCAATCTGTTCTTCAAACATTTCAGATGGTTGGCGGTCAATGAGGATAAACAAATCTTGGGACTGGCGATCCTCAAATTCCTTTGTGCGAAGTGTTTGAGTACGGGCAAATGACTTCCAATGTATCCAAGAGACGCGGTCACCTGGCTGGTAATCTCTTATCCCTGTTGCCATTGTCGTATCTTTGACAATCGTAAATGGAGAAGAAGCCGCACCCTGATCGTATCTTGTTTCAATTGGCATATAAATCATGTCCGTAACATTTGGATAAACAATAATACTTTGTCTAATAGGTGTGAAATGTGATTTCTTTACCCACCCAAAAAAGTCACTTACTTCAATTTCAATCCCATCTAAAGCGTGTTCGCCACGAGGCATATGTTCAATTTCATACGTCCACTCGATGACTTTCTGAAATCCTACTAGTTTAATCGTTTTCAATTCGTTCCCTGCATGCTTGGCCAAAACTTCACTTTGAGTCTTCTCTTTTATTAATAAATAAAGCATTGGAAATTGAGAAGGTCTTGTTAACTTAACCGTGACAATCAATTTCCCGCCGTTTCTAACTTGAGCCGTTTGAATATATCGCTCCGCTTCTATTTTAGAAATGGGACTAAAGAAAAATGCAATTGAATACGCTGCAAATGGCAACAAGGTGTAAAAAATAAACCAACTAACAAATCCACCTTGAAACATAGCAAAAACGAAAGCAAATAGAACAATACAAAGGACAAATAGTAATCGTCCTCCGATTGCCCACGTTATTTTTTTAAACTTCATTGTTTCACAAGCCTTTTAATCGGTACATTCGTTTTGGCTAAAATTCGTTCCGTGATTTCTTCAGGAGTGATGCCGTCATATCTAGCTTCAGAACGCAAAATCATACGATGACTAAAAACAAATGGTGCTAAATATTGCACATCGTCAGGTGTCACATAATCTCTACCTTGTAACATGGCATAGGCTTGAGATGCTTTCATTAACGCAAGAGATCCACGAGGACTCACACCTAAATAGACATAAGAATCTTTTCGCGTACGGTTTGCTAAGTCAACAATATAGTTTTTGATCGTGTCATCAACTGTAATTTCTTTCACTTCTTGTTGTAAACGAATCAAGTCTTCTAATGAAAGAACGGATGTTAAATCCTCAATTGGCGCTTGTCTTTCCGCACGTTTTAATACTTCAATTTCCTCTGCGTGAGAAGGATAACCCATTCTTAATTTCAATAAAAATCGGTCTAATTGTGCTTCAGGTAATGGATACGTCCCTTCATATTCAATCGGATTTTGAGTAGCCATAACAAAGAAAGGCTTTGGAATCATCATCGTTTCACCATCAATTGTGACCGACGCCTCTTCCATTCCCTCTAAAAGAGCGGATTGTGTTTTCGGAGATGTACGGTTAATTTCATCTGCTAGAACGATATTCCCCATAATCGGTCCGGGACGGAACTCAAATTGCATATCTTTCGGGTTATAAATCGATACACCAATAACATCGGAAGGTAATAAGTCAGGTGTGAATTGAATTCGTTTGAATTGCGCACCCACTGATTTAGCTAGTGCTCGTACCATCATCGTTTTCCCTACGCCAGGAACGTCCTCTAAAAGAACATGGCCCTGTGCTACTAATGCCACAACACTTAACTCAGCAATATTTCTTTTACCGATCATTACTTTTTCGATATTATCTACTATTAGCTGTAATTTCTGTTGATTGTTCATCTCTATTTTTCCCCCAGTTGTCTTGCTGAACTATTGCATTTATTAGAAAATTGTCACAATGTAAATTAATCATACCTAAATTTTTCCTATAAGACAACTTCTTAAGACCTAGAAAAGGGGCTATCTCAAAAGTCATTTAATGACTGAGAGATAGTCCCTTTTTTAATGTTGTGAATTCCGTTACAGACGGACGCGTTCCGTGGGCATGGCATCAGTCTCCTCGTCGCTTCGCTTCTGCGGGGCCTTCAGCTCATGCTATTCCCACTGGAGTCGCCGTCTTGCACTATTTTTTATTACCTAATATAAACTAGAATTGTACTTTAAACGTTCCTTATTTCCAAAAGTCATCAAATACTGTGATTGGTAAGTGTCGTTTATGTTTCGTACGGTTGAAATAACCTTCTATTTTTTCACGAGGTTCAGATGGAATTTCTTTTCCTTCTAAATAATCGTCAATATGATCATAGGTTACACCTAATGCAATTTCATCCGGCACTGCAGGACGATCTTCTTCTAAGTCAGCAGTTGGTATTTTCATATATAAGTGTTCAGGACAATCCAATACCTTTAGGAGTTCTTTGCCTTGTCTTTTATTCAGACGGAAAAGCGGAACTAAGTCTGCTGCGCCATCCCCAAATTTTGTGTAAAAACCTGTAATGGCTTCAGCTGCATGATCTGTTCCCAGTACTACACCGTTATGCATAGCCGCAATTGAGTATTGAACCTTCATACGTTCACGCGCTTTTTCATTCCCTTTTGCAAAGTCAGTTAATGTAATGCCTGATAAGTCCAATGCTTTTTTACTAGCGTCGACAGCGTCTTTAATATTAACTGTGTAGATTTTTGTAGGTTGAATAAAATTTAATGCATCTTGACAATCATCTTCATCAAACTGCACACCGTATGGTAAACGAACAGCAATAAATGAATACGTGTCATTGCCTGATTCTTCATTCAGTTCATCAACAGCCATCTGAGCCAGTTTTCCTCCTAAGGTAGAATCTTGTCCACCTGAGATGCCAAGAACCATGGACTTTAAAAAAGTATGTTTTTTCATATAAGATTTTAAAAAATCAATCGTGCGACGAATTTCTTCTTTTGGATCGATGACAGGTTTTACTTTCAACTCTTCTATAATTTCCTGCTGTAAAGTTGACATTGGTTTTCCTCCTTAAGCGAAATTCATGTTATCGACGATTTCTTTGACCTCTTGAATATTTCGCATTTTATTGTCCCAACATTTTTGACTTAAATCGACTGGGTACTCTTCCGGGTTAAGTGAACGTTTATATTCATCCCATAGCAAATCCAAATTAGCTATCGCATAATCGCGCATTTCATTTAAAGTTGGATTTTCATATACGACTTGTCCTTTTTCAACGACAAGTTTATGAAGGTCTATCGCTTCAAAGTTGGTTACGAATTTAGAAACAAATGTATGAACCGGGTGGAACATTTTAAGACGCTCTTCAGAAGCCGGGTCTTCGTCATACATCGTGATGTAGTCGCCTTCTGCCTTCCCGTTCTCACGATCAATAATTCGATACAACTTCTTGCGACCAGGTGTTGTTACTTTTTCAGTTGTGGAAGAGATCTTAATCGTGTCTTCCATTACTCCTTCGTCGCTTTCAATTGAAACGATTTTATAAACAGCTCCAAGGGCAGGTTGGTCATAGGCAGTAATCAGTTTTGTACCAATTCCCCACATATCCACTTTTGCACCCTGAGCTTTTAAGTTCAATATTGTATATTCATCTAAATCATTCGATACGACTATTTTAGCGTCTGTATACCCTGCTTCATCTAACATTCTTCGAGCTTCTTTTGAAAGGAAGGCAATATCCCCACTATCCAATCGAATGCCCACAAAATTGATTTTGTCACCAAGTTCTTTCGCCACTTGAATTGCCGTTGGTACACCAATTTTCAATGTGTTATATGTATCCACTAAAAACACACAGTCTTTGTGACGCTTCGCATAAGAATGGAATGCTTCATACTCACTCTTATATGCTTGAACAAGTGAATGCGCATGCGTTCCCGCTACAGGAATACCAAATTTTTTCCCAGCACGTACATTACTTGTTGCTTCTAATCCGCCAATTATTGTTGCACGTGAACCCCAAATCGCAGCATCCATTTCTTGAGCACGACGCGTTCCGAATTCCATAACGGTATCCGTTTTGACAACTTGTTTAATGCGACTTGCTTTTGTCGCTATTAATGTTTGGTAATTCACTATGTTTAAAAGCGCCGTTTCAATTAATTGAGCCTCTATAAGTGGAGCTTCTACTCGAATGATTGGTTCATTAGCAAAAACCAATTCTCCTTCCACCATTGAATAAACATCTCCAGTGAATCGAATGTCTTTTAAAAAATCGATAAAATCATCTTTATATCCTAGTTCGTTTTTTAAATATGCTAAATCACTTTCTGAGAATCGGAAATCTCGTAAGTAATCCAGTACACGCTCTAGTCCCGCAAACACAGCGTATCCATTGCCAAAAGGTAAATTACGGAAAAATAATTCAAAAACAGCTTTTCGATTATGTATGCCATCCGCCCAATAAGCCTCGGCCATGTTAATTTGATATAAATCTGTATGCAACGCTAAACTGTCATCTGCATATGGAGACTTCATATTCATCCCTACTTCCACCTTCATAATTGACATAAGTATACACTATTTACCCTTTTTCATGCCTTTTATAAACGCTCTGGATAAGGTTCGACATTTCACGCATATTAAAAAGAACCGATAGCTTGTTGCCATCGGCTCATTGTATGTTGAATTTTTATCCACGTAATTGGTTTTGTGCTTGTTGTACTAATCGTTTAGTGATTTCTCCACCAACAGATCCATTAGCACGAGCTGTAGCATCTGGTCCTACTTGAACACCAAATTCTTGTGCAATTTCGTATTTCAGTTGATCCAAAGATTGTTTAGCACCTGGAACCACAAGTTTGTTACGACTACCGTTCGAATTGTTGTTTGCCATATGACTCACCTCCTTGTGACTATTATGTTGTGCTATTTTCATTTTTTCATGCACGTTAATTCAAAAATATTTTAGACTACCTTGAAATTAAACTTTTTTAATTGTTATTGGTGATTTTCGTTTCAGACGGACGCGTTCCGCGGGCATGGCTTCTGTCTCCTCGTCGCTTAAAAAAATGTGCTCCTGCGGTTACTCGTCACAAAGACACTGGCTCTTGGCCAGCATCTTGTCTGCAGGGCTTTCAGCTCGTGCTGATTCCACTGGATTCGCCGCCTTGCGCCCCAATCAACGATACCACTAAAGGACAATTAACAAAAAACCACTTAAATGTTTCCATGAAATCAACTCATCTAAGCCTACAAATAAAAAAAGACTTACCAATTGGCAAGTCAGAGTTGTTGATATGGTACTTGATATTTTCCGCCTTCTACATCGGAATGATACATCGCTCTTAAAGCTGCATCTTTGTCGATATCAAGCTCGTCCATTAAATCGCGTAAACGCTTTTTAAGTTCTTCATTTTCTTTAACGAGTATCTTCATTTTTGATTTTACGAATTTCATATTCGGTAAACTCCTTTCCGGAACTAACTATTGCCATAAGTATACCATTGATTAGTGAAATTCATGAAATACAATAAAAAAAGGAGAGAAAAATCGATCAATTCTCTCCAACTATTTTTATGAATAATACGCAAAAATCAAATCAAAAACATGGCAACAATCGTTGTTACTATTAAACCAATCGTTACCGGTAAAAGGTTTCTTCTAGCAAGTTCAAATGGGTCAACGCCACAGATAGCCGCTGCAGGAATTAGCGCCCAAGGAACTAAAGTTCCTCCACCGACCCAGATTGCAGCAATTTGACCAAGTGCAGTCAAGGTTGCGGCACCTGCTCCAATTGCCGTCGCAAAGATATTGGCTACAGATCCTACTAACGAGATTCCAGAAAATCCTGAACCATCTAAACCAGTTATTGCACCTGTCACGGCTAACGTGACTGCCCCAACCTCTTTACTTAACGGCACGACAGATGCCAGTGCTACGCCGAGATCATTGACAATCCCATGAGAACCTTTTGGTAATAAATCACCCACGATTGTTAAAAATCCTGAATCTCCTAAATAGAAGAAGGCTGCAATTGGGATAACTGCTCCAAATACTTTAAACCCAAACTGAAATCCCTCTATTAAAAAAGATGTCGCTTTTTCAAGTCCTTTATTCCCATGACTAACCATGGTGATGACTAACAGAATGAAAACTGCCGTACCTCCGATTAGCGCTGTTGCATCGCCACCCTGTAACTTAAGAATAGACATTGCCCAAACATCAACCGCAAATAATGCAGGGATAAATAAAGCAAAAAATCGTTTCTGTCCTTTTGATAATAAACTTTCCTCTTTATCTGTAGGTTCAGTAATTGTTGTAACAGCTAGACCTGTTTCCATTGTTAATGCGCCTGACTTCAAATCCCTCTTTAAGAAATAAAAAGCGAGAACAGTCGTAACAATCCCCATAACAAACACTAGTGGAATACTCGCTTGAATTACATCACCTACAGGCAACCCAGCAGCATCAGCTGTTAACTTAGGAGCACCTTGGATGATGAAATCGCCCGACAAGGCAATCCCATGACCAAATAAATTCATTGCCATCGCAACACCAAGTGCTGGTAATCCTACCCGAATAGCTACTGGCAATAAGACAGCACCCATTAATGCCACAGCTGGTGATGGCCAGAAAAACCATGAAATGACCATCATCAGAATCCCAATCGTCCAGTAAGCAAGAGCTGGGGTTCGAATCAATTTTGAGAATGGGGATATCATGACATCGTTAATACCTGTGGTAGTTAAGGTTCGACTCATAGCCACAATGATCGAGATGACCAAAATCGTTGGGAGTAATTCGGTTATTGCGTATATAAAGCTGGTGAAAATGCTACTTATTGAATCGCTTAAAGAGCCTGTTGCAAATAAGGCGATTAAAAATATTCCCGAAATACTAATGAGCGTGGTATCTCGTCTCATCACCATAAATCCAATTATCAAGAATATGAACACGACATACGTCCAATGCAGGGCCGTTAATTCAATGCCCACTTTCATCTTCTCCCTTCTGTACTCCTTTTATGAATGGGTTATTCACCCAAACGGTATGTACTATAAGATATGAGGATGAAAAAAAGGGACGTGAGGAATTTCAGCTCAATTATAATTCTTAACTAAAATAAAATTGAAACTTAGAGATTGCGTAATCGTCTAACTTGAATAATGAAGTATTACATAAAGGAGTTTATAATTTATGAGGAAAAACATTGTAACTATTTTAACTGTGGTTCTAATCTCTTCTTTTCTTTTTGGCTGCCAATCAAAAGATAACATGGCAATGGAGACAGAAAAAACTTCTACTGAAATACAAGTAGAAGATAATAATCAATTGAAATTAGATGGAGAAATCACAGAAATCATCGTTTCTAAAACAAAAGGCGTTAATGCAACCGTTTTTGAAAAGGAGGAAGTTATTGAAACATTTAAGAGTATAATTTCAGGTGCTATAAAAGAAAGTGGCATAGTAAATATGGCTAATCCTGAGTTATATTTGGATGTTGTTTATGAAAATGAAAATAAACAAAGTTTTTATTTATGGATAGGCGAAAAAGGGCAAAAAAGCACATTGATGAAAACGAATGATACGCATACAATTTATACTGTTTCAGCAGAAATGAATGAGATGGCAATTGAATTAGTTGAAAGCATTGAGAATTGACCTCTTGTGAGAGGTCTTTTTTTATGCACTCCTTAGTGGCTCAAATCTACCCAAATTAAATATTTTAATGGAATTAATACTAAATTAATGTTCACCACAATTGTTAGCTGAAATGAAAAAAGCGCACCTACAAAGTAGGTACGCAATTTGTGCTTATAGAAGGCTTAAACCGTAGCTTTATCGCCTTTTTTAATTTGTTTGCTTCGTAATTGACCACACGCTGCATCAATATCTGCACCTTGTTCATGACGAACGCCACAGTTGATTCCTTTTTTCTTCAATGCATCGTAAAAGGCACTGATGGCTTCAGGTGTACTTTGTTCGTATTGAGCATGTTCATCCACTGGATTGTAAGGGATTAGGTTGACGTACGATAAATGACGTTTGTTTTCTAACAACTTGGCTAATTTGTTTGCTTCTTCTACGTGGTCGTTTACATCGCGAAGTAAAATATATTCGAACGTAATACGACGGTTGGTTTTCTCCAAATAGTAGTCGATTGCATCCATTAATTTCTCGATTGGATACGCTTTGTTAATCTTCATAATACGCGTACGTAATTCGTTTGTTGGTGCGTGAATAGAGATTGCTAAATTCACTTGAAGACCTTCGTCCGCATAATCGTAAATTTTAGGTACAATACCACTTGTTGAAACGGTAATATGACGTGCACCGATTGCTAATCCTTTTTGAGAATTTACTACGCTTAAGAAACTCATTAAGTTTGTATAGTTATCGAATGGTTCACCGATACCCATTACCACGATGTGACTTACACGTTCTTCTTTTTTCACTGCATCTAAATGTTGTTGAACTTGCATGATTTGTTCTACGATTTCTCCAGAATTCAAATCACGACTCTTCTTCAGTAATCCACTCGCGCAGAAACTACAACCAATGTTACAGCCCACTTGCGTAGTTACACAGACAGACAAGCCATATTTAAAACGCATTAAAACGGTTTCGATTAAGTTGCCGTCTTTCATTTTGAATAAAAACTTAATCGTTCCATCTGATGATTCTTGTTTTACTTCTTGCTCCAATGTGTAAAGAACAAAATTATCTTCTAGTAATTGAATACATTCTTTACTTACATTGTTCATTTCAGAGAAATCTGTAATACGTTTGATGTATAACCAATCCCAGATTTGCTCTGCTCTATATTTTTTTTGTCCGTGATCTATAAGCCATGCCGTAAGTTGCTCTAATGTTAAACTAAAAATTGATGTTTTCATTTGTATACCCTCTTTTCAAAAAACGAAATTCCTATCCATTCTACTAGAAATGAACTTATAGCACAACTGATTGAATTTTGCAAAGACTTTTTAACCGAAGAAGTTGTGAGTAGTATTTACCGAACAACAATAATTACACATTCGTTTGTCCGATTAATCGAATGACTTTTTTTGCACAAAAAAACTGGCCATTGCTGACCAGGTTTTATTGAAAGTATGTTCCTACTATTTTGAGTCCTTACGCTGACCCCAAATTTTTTCGCCTATTTTAGGAGCCATTTGAACTAAAAACATCCCAATTAAGGCTGCAATCAATATATACATACCCGCAAAGATTTGAACGACTCCAGATGCGAGGGCTGCAATGATAACAGAAAATTCTCCACGTGGGGTTAGTACGAGACCTGTCTCAAAGGATTCACGTTTGTCCAATCCATACCATCTACCACCGTAGTATCCCACAATCATTTTCGCCAGTATTGACCAAATGACAATGACGATTAAAAGACCAAAAGCTGGCACTTCATCTGTAAATTCAAGTGTTAATCCAAAATTCAAGAAGAAGAAAGGAAGGAATAAGTTACGAACTGGCATGGAAACCTCCATTACCTTATCCTTAAAGTTCGTTTCAGCCATCATAATTCCAGCTAGAAAAGCACCAATGACTTCAGATAAATGTAGGTAGTAAGCAAAACCACCATAGGTAATAGCCACTCCAAGTATAAATAAGACAAAATAGTCTTCATTCAAAAATCTTGTAATCACTTTATGTGCTTTCTTAAAGACGACTTTCCCGATAACAACAGCCCCAATAACTAAGAGTGCTATCTTAAGAATAATGAACACAAAGTCCATTCCTTTAAAACCGTCCCCGCTTAACCCAATTAAAATTGTAATTAAAATAGGAGCTATTAGATCTTCAAATATGAGTAAGGATAAAATAAATCCGGACTCTTTATTGTCTAGTTTGTTTTTATGTTCTAATAATTTCACTGTGATAGATGAACTTGTTGCATAAACAAGCCCTGCGATTAAGAGGGATGTAAAGAGATCGTGTCCAAAAATCATGGATATTCCAAAAGTGACACCTATACCTAAAACGATGTCTAGTAAACTAGCCTTCCATACTTTACGTCCTTTGCGTCCAAGTTCTCGAAATGTGAACTTCATTCCCAGTAAAAAGAATAAGACGATTAATCCGATTTCACCTGCTATTTTAAACGCATCTGTATCACCAAAATAACCAGTTAATGAAAGTCCCGCTCCAACTAGTATGTAAATGACGATATCCGGAATACGCAATAATTTAATTCCAATGAAAGCCGCAACAAATAAAGCAAACAATGTTAACCCTATGGCTAAAGGTAAATTCATCCCAATATCACATCCGTTCGTTACTTAATAAAAGGAGTATACCCTTTTGAATGAAGAATACTTAAATAAAATTCATTTAAGTCTTTAATCACTCCTCCAATTAGTATGAGTGAAGTATAAATACACATTAATGTGATTGGAGAAACTGATGAATATATGAGTTTAATTCCGCTGCGGCAAGTACAATTATTATGGATGTTAAACGTCTTATATAGTCAATACGTAAAAGACCGTTTGGAGATTGAAACTTCCAAACGGTCTTTATCTATATCTCAATGAGTTTACTCTTCTCCAGCCTCTTTAAACGCTAAAGATACCATCTCGAATTCCTCATCACTTTCGATAATCGATAATTCTTCTCCTTCTTCAACTCTTAAAAAGAAAACATCGATATCATCTGTTGAATCATCTTGTGTTTCTTCAGCAAAACCAACTGCTGCATATTCGATGCCATCGATACTTAGCGTACCTAATACTTCGATTTCTTGCTCCTCATTATTCTCATCAAACAATGTAAAAATGTCGCCTACTTCGATTTTCTCCATTGGTTTTCCCTCCTATGACTTGTACTTCATATGCTTATCATACCACTTCATGATTTTTCAAAACATGAAGTGATTGCATGTAAAAGTGTACGTTTCCAAGTTGAATTTTATAAGTCAATAATAGAGGTTATCTGGAATGGAATGCAAATTTGTGATGAATTTCCGATTTCCTGTTGGATGAAGTTTCTATATATAAGAATAAACCGCTCAGGTTTCCCTGCAGCGGTTTAGTGTTCCATTTAAATTGCTTGATCAATGCTTCGAATCAGTCGATTTTCTACATCGGTCGCAATTTCAGTTAATTTATCGTTGTTTGCTAATTCAATAAGCGTCGTTGGTTTCGGTAAACCAATTTTCGTTTTGCCTTCATCTTCGTATACGACAATTTTACAAGGTAAAAAGTAGCCCACTACTTTATCTTCCTGTAATACTCGATTCGCTTCTTTTGGATTACACACTTCGAGAACACGATAGCCTGTATTAAAGTCCAATCCTTTTTCCTGTAATTTTGCTGTTAAATCAAAGTCCCACAAAACGCCAAATTGTTCTTCTTTAAGTGATGCCTCAAGTGCTTTTACCGCTTCATCCATTGATTTCTCGGTTTCGACCGTATAATGAAAATTCATTCGTATCGCTCCTTTGAAATTATTATTGAAATAAACACACATTTCAGTATACCCAAGTCGGTATAAACAAAAACACGGAACCCGATGGATTCCGTGTTTCGATTCTTTCTATTTATAGTGTGTCTATTTTCTATACTTAATCGCTAACCCTTTTAAGAAATTTCGTGCGTATCGATCGCCACATTCTTTATAGTTTTTATGACCTACTTTTCTTAATAGAGCCCCTAATTCACCTTTTGTTACAGTGACGCCAGCTGATTCTAAAATTTCGAGCATATCCTCACTTGTTAAAGAGAGGGCGATTTTTAATTTCTTTAAGAGCATATTATTCGCTCTTTCATTTGTCAGTGCGGGTCTTTCAGGTTGCCCTGGTTGTGGATCTTGTTTGCCTCTTTTGAAAACAATAAACCCATTTAAAAACGACTCTAACATCGCATTATCACATTTGATGTTTTCATCATTTTCGACTTCATCATCATAATGGTCAAAATCATCATAATAATCGTCTTTTGATTTCGTAAGAATTAAAAGCACTTCTTCTTTTGTGAATTCCATGCCACCGAGTTTAAATATCTCAATCATATCTTTATTTTTTATATCTAGCGCATATCTTAATCGAATTAATATATCGTTATTATCCATTGTTAAACCTCCTAGTACATTCCCTGTTCACACCATTTTATGGTGTGAATTTAACCGAATTATTCAATTGAATTCAACCTAATAATAGCACAATTAGTCAGGTTTTATTCAAATGGGCTAGCTAAGAGTATATCTACGTACTCCAATTCATATAGATCTTACAAAACTCGATCCCCTCTATCCATAAACCTAAAATATTTCCATGATATAAAACGGACTTTATCGTATCATTGAAGGTGGAAAGAATTTTAGTTAAATCCTAATTTTTTATGCATTTATTTAAATAATAGACATTTAGACAAGTCAGCTATTGTTAACCAATCAAGTTAAGTGGTGGTAAGATAAAAGTTGAAGTTAAAAGGAGATGTAACAGATGACCGTATCATTTAATTACAACAATGCTTTATCGTTTATGAAAAATAGTGAAGTTGAAAATTTAAGTGAGTTTGTTAAACAAGCACATCATCAAATTCACCAAAAACAAGGGCCTGGTTCTGATTACTTAGGTTGGATTGACTGGCCAGTTAATTACGACAAAGAAGAATTTTCTAGAGTGAAGCTAGCTGCTAAGCGAATTCAAGAACAGTCAGACGCATTGATTGTTATCGGCATTGGTGGCTCTTATCTAGGTTCTAAAGCTGCAATTGAGGCTTTATCGCATACGTTTCATAATCAAATCAAAGGCAATACAGAAGTATATTTTGCAGGACAAAATATTAGTTCTACCTATATCGAGCATTTAATGCAGGTATTAGAAGGAAAAGACATTTCGGTTAATGTTATTTCCAAGTCAGGTACAACTACAGAGCCGGCATTAGCATTCCGCATTTTCCGTGAACTTATGGAGAAGAAGTATGGAAAAGAAGAAGCAAGAAATCGAATTTATGTGACGACCGACCAGAATAAAGGCTCTCTTCTAAAACTTGCTGGTGAAGAAGGGTATGAAACATTTGTTATTCCTGATGATATTGGTGGTCGTTACTCGGTTCTGACACCAGTAGGCTTACTTCCTATTGCAGTTGCCGGTCTTAATATTGACCAAATGATGGATGGTGCAAAGCAAGCATTCGATAAATATAACAATCCCGATTTGGCATCGAACGAAAGTTACCAATATGCCGCTATCAGAAATCTTTTCTACAACAAAGGCAAATCAATTGAGTTATTTGTAAGCTATGAGCCTGGCTTAAGCTATGTGGCTGAATGGTGGAAACAACTCTTTGGAGAAAGTGAAGGTAAGGATGAAAAAGGCCTCTTCCCTGCCTCAGTTAACTTTACAACCGATTTACACTCGATGGGACAATACGTTCAAGAAGGACGTAGGCTTTTAATTGAAACAGTTCTACAGGTGAAAAAACCGGCAATTGAACGGATTATTGAAGCGGATCCTGAAAATATTGACGGATTAAATTTCCTAACTGGAAAAACAATGGATGAAGTGAACAAAAAAGCAGCTCTTGGAACGACCCTTGCTCATATTGATGGAGGTGTTCCAAATTTACTAATTGAGTTAGACGAACTTAACGAATTCACTTTTGGGGAATTGGTTTATTTCTTTGAAAAGGCTTGCGCGATCAGTGGAACTTTACTTGGAGTTAATCCATTTGACCAGCCAGGAGTCGAAGCGTATAAAACGAATATGTTTGCATTACTCGGCAAAGATGGTTTTGAAAAAGAAAAAGAAGAATTAGAGAATCGACTATCCACATTAGGGTAAGAATCAGGAAGAAATGAGGTAAGTATATGACGAAACAACAAATAGGTGTTATCGGTTTAGGCGTAATGGGATTGAATCTAGCGCTAAACATGGAAAGCAAAGGCTTTTCGGTATCGGTTTACGATTACTGGACAGATCGAACAGAAGAATTTTCTACTAAAGAAGCGAAAGGTAAAAACATTCAAGGTGCCTACAGCTTAGAAGAATTTGTCGCTTCTTTAGAACTTCCACGCAAGATTTTATTGATGGTAAAGGCTGGAGAGACAACTGATTCGGTCATCGACTCTCTTATCCCTCATCTTCAACAAGGGGATATTCTGATGGACGGCGGGAATTCATTTTATGAAGACACAAATAGACGTACCGCAAAATTACAGGCATTAGGCTTGAATTTCATTGGTGCAGGAGTTTCTGGTGGAGAAGAAGGTGCACGAACTGGCCCTTCTATTATGCCTGGTGGACCGAAAGAAGCTTACGAACAGGTTCAACCTATTCTCGATGCCATTTCTGCAAAAGTCGACGGCACACCATGTAGCACATACATGGGACCAGATGGAGCAGGACATTATGTGAAGATGGTTCATAATGGGATTGAATATGGAGATATGCAACTGATTTCTGAAGCGTACTTCATCATGAAACATGCACTTGGTCTTACAGCTCAGGAATTGCATGAAATCTTTTCAGAGTGGAATAAAGGAGAACTTGATAGCTACTTAATCGAGATCACTGCGGACATTTTCACTAAGATGGATGATGAAACCGGGAACCCACTCGTTGATCAGATTTTAGATGTAGCTGGTCAAAAAGGGACTGGAAAATGGACGAGTCAAAATGCTTTAGATTTAGGTGTCTCTCTCCCAATTGTTACTGAATCCGTATTTGCGAGATTTATTTCTTCTATTAAAGAAGAACGCGTGGCAGCAAGTAAAATACTTAAAGGTCCTGAGTCGAAAAAGTATGAAGGTAATCCAAAAGAATTTATTGAAGCGATTCGTAAAGCTCTGTATATGAGTAAAATTTGTTCATATGCCCAAGGTTTTGCACAAATGCGTGCAGCATCTGAGGAGTACGGTTGGAACATTCCTTACGGAGATGTAGCGATGATTTTCCGTGGAGGTTGTATCATTCGAGCTCAGTTCTTACAAAAGATTAAAGAAGCTTTTGACCAGAACAGTGACTTGCCTAACCTATTAGTGGATCCGTACTTCAAAGAAATCGTTGGTGACTATCAGAGTTCACTTCGAGAAGTACTAGCATTGGCAATCCAAAAAGGGATTCCAACGCCTGCTTTCTCAAGTGCATTAGCTTACTATGATAGTTATCGTACAGAAACGTTACCAGCTAACCTGATCCAAGCACAACGTGATTACTTTGGTGCACATACGTATGAGCGTACTGACAAAGAGGGAACGTTCCATACGGAGTGGTCGGCTAAATAATTAGTAGCAATAATAAAGCATCAGGTAGCGAAACAACATAAAGTTGTTTCGTGCCTGATGCTTTTTCCTGTTCTTGAATTTGCACGAAAAATATCGTCTATAATCAATTATTATTTAGATATTTCAACCTTATCATCTATAATAACCCCTTGTTTAACGTAATTTATTAGTTTGCCCGATTCCATCTCTATTCTTTTCCTGCCGCATGGATAATTAAACCAGTTATCTTCCCTGGTTGTTTGGTCATTAACTGTACACAGAGAATATTCTATCCAATCTGGCATAAACGTTTTTAGTGTTAAATGGAACCTACGCATATGAAAATTTGTGGTAACCACAATTATTCTCTTTATATTATGTAAATAAAAAACTCTATCCAAAACTAGCAAAGAAGCAAGAACATTTTCTTTCGTATGAAGGGAAACATCCTCTACTATTATGTCCTCTTCTGGTATCCCTTGTTCAATAGCTTTCTCTTTTAATAATTGTGCTTCTGATAACTTGTTACCTTCCCAAATTACTCCACCTGAAAACAAAATCTTATTTGCTCTACCTTCCTTATACAGTTGTATAGCTTTTGGTAAGCGATATTCCACAGCCTTATTACTACCTGGAACAAGAATGCAATCACCAATCTCGTTATCATCTTCCAAATTTTTATAAATGAGTTCGGTCATTTGTAGGTCAGTAAGTTTATTAGGTTCTAACTGAGATATATTTATTAACATATTTCACCTCGACAATTGATTAAGCCATTCACTTCAATAATGCTTTTACTTAATGATACCTTTTCTTAAAACCCCTTTTGCTTCCGCTGATATAAGCGTACTGTTATACAGTTTTACGATGATTTTCATCATATCAATTTCATTGAAAGCAGGAGCATTATTAATTGTTTTTCCGTTTTTGGTGTACCTCATTAATAGTTGTTCATCTTTTTGTGGAACACCGTTAACAATAGCCGTGCATTTATCAAACACAATGTCATACTCACTATCAACATTTTGTGAAATGCGATCATGCAATTTATACTTCATTGTAGGTTTAATCACTTTTTTCATCCTTTCGTTTCCCCTTTCTTACTATTTATCTACAAGGAGATTCGTAATGGTCATTCTTGCACTCTCCAGCATTTATTTAGTTCTCTAAAAACACTGCTTTTCCTTCTTGAAATGAAAAAAGAGGCTCCCCAAAAGTTCAAAGAACTAATGGGAAACCTCTAAAATGAAAAATCTAATTCAAGAAAATGTAACTCGTCTGTTACCCCTAGGCCGCTGGGTCATCTACTTTAATAAAAGTTTCTGTACACAAGTATTGATGTTCAATTCATGTAATTCTTTTGCTCACTTGTAGCTGTTGAACCCGTTATATGTTTTCATTGATATTATTTATCTTCTTGTTCTTGTTTCTTTTTTAAATACTCCGCACGTATTTTTTCAAGTTGCTGCTTTTTATCAAATTTGGCAGGCTTCTGTTTTTCATGATACTTTGTCACAGCTGCCTTACCTTTGGTATCCAAATGATATTTCCCCACTTTGTTCACCTACTTTTCTTGTCCTGAAAGAGAATCTATTCACAAATATAATATACCTTATTTTACTGAAGTAAACCTTAAAGAGCATAAAAAAACCACCTCCCAAGAGTTACTCTTGGGAGATGGTAATTGCTTTACGTTTAAATTGGGAGTTATACCACTTCAGAAAAAGTGAATATTTCTCGAAAAATTTAAGCTCATTTTACAAGGTGTAAAAGTTGCTCAACCCTTACATCATGCCGCTCATTCCATTAACCACTAAATAACTCTTTATAATTAATGAAACGTCTATTTATTAACGTTAAATTGGACTTACTTTAATTATGTTTGTACAAAATTTGAATAGATGATGGTCTAAGTGATGGTCAAAAATTAATTTACTCTCATCTACGACTAATGAGCCTCAGACTAAGTCTTCAATTTAACAGCTAGGTTACCGCTGGAAGGTTTGGAAATTTTCTGAAACTTTCTACATTCTCAATCGTACTAACTAATGAGGAAAAATAAAGGGGGAGCATTAAATGAAACATTTGAGAAGATCGTTGTTTTCAGTTTTCTTACTGAGTATTTCATTGCTCATTATAGGATGTTCTAATGAACATACAACAGAGAACTACATTGCTAAGGTAAGTGATTTTGAGGACAACATTTATAATAGTAGTCAAAATCAAAGCATTGGTGTACTCGGAAAAGAACTGAGAATTTCAGGAATCTATGATAAAGAAGCAAAGATTAAAACAAGCCTAGATGACATTATTTCCACTATTAGTGTCGGAACAGGGGAACAACGAGTTAAAACTTTTTCTAATGTAAAAATAACAACAGATAAAGATAAGTATACGATTACAGCAGATGATGGAATTAATCTTGTGTTTACAAAAATTGGAGAACGTATTATTAAAGATGAAAAAGGCGTTAGATACCGAACAAATAAACAACCTGATTAACAACTTCAAAATAAGAAGTCTTTCTGATAAAACAGAAAGACTTCTTGTTATTTATACTCGAAGAATTACCTAGATGGTATGCATAGAAGTGCAAGTATGATGTTCACCGCAGCAGTAAATTGGGATATGATTTCCAAAAACCCTACCGAGAAATTCAAAATGCCAAAAAAGAAGTATTCAAGTGATGAAGAAGAAAATCAAAATTATTTAGAGAATGATGAAGTTGTCGAAAATGAAAATATAATTTAACTCGAAAAGCGTGTTAAAACCTAAACACTTAGGTTTTAACACGCTTTTTAGTGGGACATTAGAGAAATACTCAGATGCAATGATCAGCCAAATCTTGTAGTAAACGCAAAATGTACAATAAGACATCTTTTCTAAGAAAGGAATGATTAATTTACCGTTTGATGGTCTATTTGATAGTCAATATTAAAATAACCCTATAAAAAAAAGTACGGAAACCCTTTAATAATAGGGTTTCTCGCACTTAATTTCAGAATTTATTACATCATGCCGCCCATGCCACCCATATCAGGCATGCCCATTCCACCACCAGCATTTTTGTCAGGGATGTCTGCAACTACTGCTTCAGTAGTTAAGAACATTGCTGCTACAGATGCTGCGTTTTGAAGTGCAGAACGTGTCACTTTCGTTGGATCCACGATTCCCGCTTCCATCATGTTTACCCATTCGCCGTTAGCTGCGTTGAAACCGATACCGATTTCTTCACGCTTCAAGCGGTCAACGATGATTGAACCTTCAAGGCCTGCATTGTTAGCAATTTGACGAACTGGCTCTTCAAGTGCACGAAGAACGATTTTCACACCAGTTGCTACGTCGCCTACTTCAGATGAAGTCATTTCTACTACTTTGTTATATACGTTTACTAGTGCAGTACCACCACCAGAAACGATACCTTCTTCAACTGCTGCACGTGTAGAGTTTAATGCGTCTTCAATACGAAGTTTGCGCTCTTTTAGTTCTGTTTCAGTTGCTGCACCGACTTTAATTACGGCAACACCACCTGAAAGTTTAGCTAAACGTTCTTGTAGTTTTTCTTTATCGAATTCAGAAGTTGTATCTTCTAATTGTGAACGAATTTGGCTTACGCGACCAGTGATTCTATCAGGTTGGCCAGCACCTTCAACGATTGTTGTGTTTTCTTTAGTAACAACAACTTTCGCTGCGCGTCCTAATTGAGAGATGTTAGCTGATTTCAAATCTAATCCAAGTTCTTCCGTAATTACTTCAGCACCTGTTAAGATCGCGATATCTTCTAGCATTGCTTTACGACGATCACCAAATCCTGGAGCTTTAACAGCTACAGCATTGAATGTACCACGTAATTTATTCACAACTAATGTTGCTAATGCTTCGCCTTCAACGTCTTCAGCGATTAAGATCAACGGTTTACCTTGTTGAACTACTTGCTCTAAAACTGGAAGGATTTCTTGAATACTTGTGATTTTTTTGTCTGTGATTAAGATATATGGATTTTCTAAAACAGCTTCCATTTTCTCTGAATCAGTTACCATGTATGGAGATGCATATCCACGGTCAAATTGCATACCTTCAACTACATCAAGTTCAGTCGTGAATCCTTTAGATTCTTCAATCGTGATGACGCCGTCGTTCCCAACGCGCTCCATCGCTTCAGCGATTAATTGACCTACTTCTTCGTCAGCTGCAGAGATTGCTGCTACTTGAGCAATTGACTCTTTGCCTTCGATTTCTTTAGAAATTTCTTTTAACTCAGTTACTGCTGCAGCAACTGCTTTTTCGATACCTTTACGGATACCTACTGGGTTTGCTCCAGCTGTAACGTTTTTCAAACCTTCACGAATCATTGCTTGCGCAAGAACCGTTGCAGTTGTTGTACCGTCTCCAGCGATTTCATTTGTTTTAGAAGCTACTTCAGCAACTAGCTTAGCACCCATGTTTTCAAATGGATCGTCAAGTTCGATTTCTTTTGCAATCGTTACACCGTCATTTGTGATTAGTGGTGAACCAAATTTTTTCTCAAGAACGACATTACGTCCTTTTGGTCCAAGTGTTACTTTTACAGCGTCTGCCAATTTATCTACACCGCGAAGCATTAAGCTGCGCGCGTCTTCGCTAAATTTAATTTCTTTTGCCATTTAATAAACCCTCCTAGTAGTTGGTTGATTATTTATTTATTAGCCAATTACAGCTAAAACATCGCTCTCGCGTAAAATTAAGAATTCAGTGCCTTGGAATTTCACTTCTGTACCAGAGTATTTAGAGAAGATGATTTTGTCTCCTTCTTTAACATCTAGCTCGACACGTGTGCCATTGTCTAAAATTCGTCCAGTACCAACTGCTACTACTTTGCCTTCTTGTGGCTTCTCTTTAGCAGAGTCTGGAAGTACAATACCGAATGCTGACTTTTCTTCAGACTCGACTAATTCAATTACGATACGATCGCCTAATGGTTTTAACAAGTGAAACAACCTCCCTGATTGGTTAAATATGTTTTATTAGCACTCTCTGTCTTTGAGTGCTAACACAAGTATTATCATAATGAATTGGCTGAATTTTTGCAAGTAGGAACTCGTAAATTTTTGTATTCTTTGCGAGGCTTTCCAAAAAGCCCTACAATATAAATAGAACTTCTTAGAATGAAAGGAATTACCTCGTGAAAAATAACAAAACCGCATTTTATTTAATCATGGTATATATCACTATGCAGCTTTCTGGACTACTTTTTGCACCCTTACTTTTCATGTTCTTTTCTTCTCAGAATGGAACGTCCACAGAGCGAGCTGAATTACTCGCGAGTGGTTGGTGGGTATTCATCAGTATGTCAGTAGCTACATTGATCTTTGTCGCCATTATTCGAAAGGATAAAACCTTTTTTAATAACTTACGCGGCAAACAAAGTTCCATTGGCGTTTCTGTCCTTTACGGAATTCTAGGTTTCTTCCTTGTTTTATTTGGCCAAACGATGGCCGCTTTAATAGAACAACAACTTGGAATTGACCCTGGTTCCGAAAACACCACCATGTTCATGACGATTGCAAAAACGGCTCCTGTTACAATTCTTTCTATTGCAATCTTTGCTCCGATCTTAGAGGAACTAATCTTTAGACGCGTAATCTTTGGAACTCTTGTCCAAACGACTAATTTCTTTATAGCTGGATCTGTTAGTGCAATCGTGTTTGCGATTATCCATTTTGATTTTACACACATACTACTCTATGCGGTATCAGGATTTATATTCGCATATTTGTACTATAAAACGAAACGAATTCTCACGTCGATTATTGCCCATATGTTATTAAATGGCTTTGTCGTCCTTGTTCAACTAAATCAAGACGTCATTCAAAAGATGCAGCCGAAACTTGAAATGATTTTGAATTTGTTTTATTGAAATCAAATGAAGGCTTCTAATTGAAAGTAAGAGAAAGCACATTTTAGGCTAATCTAAAATGTGCTTTCTTTTTGAATTTGTCTATTGAGAAATAAAATACCTTTCCTTGAAAATTGGACTTAATTCACTCCATACGTCAAATTTATTGCCATCTAGATCGGTGAAAACGAAATTTTTGCCAGAGTGACCTCTCTCTTCAATTACACCAACTCTTATTTGCTTTTCAATAAAGTCTTTATGTATAGCTTCTAATGCATTTAACCCATTCACTTCAAATGTGATTGAAAAACGCTCCGTACCGTAACAATCATGAAAATTAGAGCTCTGGTTTTCATTTGATTTAACAAGGAAGAAACTTTGGTTTGCAAAGTTTAATATTGCTTTATCATCGTCCTTATAGCTTAACTCTGCCCCTAATTTACTGACATACCATTCAGATGAAAGTTCAACGTTGGAAACTGGGATATACATAGTTCCAACCCTCAATAATGTTTCATTCACTCTGATTGCCTCCTTTAATTAATTTCAACTAATATTTCTTTCCCCTTCCTTATACCGGTATTTATTTAAACACCGCTTTAAATTCTTCGGGGACAATTGTTACGTCCAGAATCTTATATTCGTTATTTGGAGTTAAGTTAAGTAAGACCATTTCGCCATTATCAAACTCTAACAATTCGTATGTTTTAAAGCTGGTTTTAGAACTCATGATTTCATTAATTTTTTTTAGAGTTTCTTCAGTAACATACTCATCTCGATCTTGAGCAACTATTCTTTTAGCAAGCGTATAATCCTCAGTTCTTACTGCTTCTTTGAACAAAATCCCTACCTCGGTAGGACCATTATTGTCATCATTCTTTTCAATAAAAATCATAGTAACTAATATAAAATTAAGGACAATGGATAATACAATTATGATATTTTTTATTTTAAAGGAATTCTTCTCCTCAATGATGAATTTTTCAATTTATCTCAGCAATTCAACTTAATTTGCAGGTTATTTACTATCAGCCAAAATGTTTAGTCCACCAGCTATGCCAAAAGGAATTTCCTTGTATCTTTCTTTCACAAAACCTTTCAATTCTACATCCGGATTCTCAAAATCAAGTAAATCATTAACTGAAAAAACCTCTTTAATTGGTGCAGAAATAGAAAATTGAATGGACTCTCCTGATTTTAAAGTTACCGGGTTTACCGTATTAACTGTTTTCCCTTCAATTACGAAAGGATTTTCCTTTGTACCATTCGAAATTTTAATTGGATAACTCATAGTAAACATTAGATGGGTTAATTCAAATCCTGTCTCATTTTCTATTTCAATGGTATACGAGTTATATTCACTAGTTGATTTAGTATTGACTACATTGAACACAATTTTTTCATCATTAAATTCAGTGAAATTAGGTGAACAACCGACTAATAAACCTAGCAAGATTATTGCTGAAAATATAATTGCCAACTTAAATTTCATCTTATCCCCCTTAGGTAAAACTTCAAGTTCCCACTCTATTTATTGCCGAAACTTTCTTCATGAATTAATTCAACACGTTCAAACAAATACCTGCAGTTTATTTCCGCAGTTTTATTCAAGAGTTTGACTTGTACCATACCTCTCCCCATTTTCATCTTGCAAAATACGCTCACCAATTCGTTGTAGTTCCAATGACAAATCATTGCCACTTGTTATGAAGTAGGTGTCCCCTTTTGTTTTAACTTGAATGTCTCGATATACAACCTCAGAGGGTTCCTTTCGTTCTCCATCTTTAGGGTCCATATCAGGTTTTATTTCAAGACCACTTTGGATAATCGTTAAGGTACCTTCACTGAAAATGAGTTGATTACTTGTGTTACCTTGTTCAGAAAATATGATGTCTTCTAAGTGACTTTTCTCTGCTGGATATTCGTTTGTACATGCTGCTAAAAAGAACGTTGAGAATAGCACTACCCACAATTTTTTCATATCTCTCACCTCCAACTTTTTCAAAATGCTTTCGTTTATTTACGAAATGAAATCACTTAAGTTTCAATATTTGGTAATTAATGAAAACAAAAAAAACTTCCACCAAATCATTCCGGTGGAAGGTTTTCGTTTCGTCTTCTGTTTGTTCTTATTATTTAGTATTAATCTTAATCAGTAGCATGGAGTTATAAGAAGATGACTCCGGAACTTTACCGAAGTCATCCTCTATTTGTTATTAATTAAAGAGCTCTACTGGGAACAATACTAAACTAGGAATATAAGTAATAACTATCAATACAATTATCAAAACTGCAATTTGTGGAATAAGATATTTGAACATTTGTGGCACTTTTATTTTTGCAATTGAAGCAGTAACAAATAGACATACTCCAAGTGGTGGAGTAACCATACCAATAGTCAAATTGACAGCCATAATTATGCCAAAATGTATTGGGTCTATACCAGCTACAAGAATTAATGGCAAAAATAACGGTGTGAAAATTGATACGGCACTAATCGTATCTATAAATGTTCCTGAAATTAGTAAGACCACGTTAATAATCAATAATAATAACAATGGATTATCTGCCACTGGTCCAAGAATATCGATTAATTGGTTAGGAATCTGATTAAATGATAGGAACCAAATGAAAAGTGATGCTGCACCAATTAGAAATACAATTGCAGACGTTGTCTTTGCAGTTTCTAACATAATTGGTCCAAGATCTTTAAATGTAATCTCCTTATAAACAAACATCCCAATAATAATTGCATAAACTACAGCAATTACTCCTGACTCTGTCGCAGTAAATACTCCAGAAATAATTCCCCCGATTATGATTATAGGCATCAGTAGTGCAAGTAATGCATCTTTTGCACCAATCAATATCTCTTTAAAAGAAGCACGGGTATCACTTGATCTGTAGTTATTTTTCTTCCCTACGTAATAACTGTAAATCATTAATCCAATTCCCATTAATAGACCTGGAATAACACCCGCAATAAATAAGTCCCCAATGGAAACACTCGCAATTACTCCATACAGAATTAATACAATACTAGGGGGAATAATAGGTCCAATTGTTGCCGCACTTGCCACTAGACTTGATGAAAACCTGATATCATACCCCTCACGTGTCATAGCAGGAATCATCATTCCACCTATAGCAGCAGCTGCAGCTATTGCTGTTCCCGTTAAAGCAGAGAAGAACATACTTGCTAAAATCACGACCATTGCCAATCCACCTGGTAAAGGTCCAACAATCATTTTCGAGAAATCAACGAGTCTTTTAGAGATTCCTCCTTTGGTCATAATTTCACCTGCAAGTATAAATAAAGGTACTGCGACCAAAGTAAAGCTATCAATTCCACTGAAAATATTTCTTGGAACGTTAATTAATAGATCTGAGTTTGTTAGGAAAATCCCAACTATTGAAACAAACGCTAATCCATATGCGATTGGAACTCTTAATAAAATCAATACGAATAGTAAAACGATTAGCCAATCATTTAATCACCTTCCTAATATGGAAGTACAACATAAACAATGCACTTAAAGGAATAGCTAAATAGACGTAAGCTTTCTTGAGAGGTAGAATACCTACAATCTGACCAGATTCAAGATTAGCCCTTACTAGTTCCCAACCAAAATACAAAAGGATAAGGATGACAGTACCAGTGATAATAAATTCTATGACTACTAGAATCTTTTCTTTTATGGAAGAAAGATTATCAAATAAGTCAACAGTTAAGTGTTCTTTATTCTTAACTGCCAGTGCCGCACCAAATAAAATACTGTAAACAAAACTAATCATTAAAACTTCTTGCGACCAACTAATTGGTGATTTAAATACATATCTAAACAGTACTTGTAAAAATGTAATAATCACTGTTAATGATAGAGAAACCGTAGCCAATACCTGCAGAACTTTCCCTAACATATAATCTACCTTCTGCAAATTTCACCACCCCTTAACGTAAGATAGATTCCGACATTAATCTATTCTTTAATTCGATTAATTAAGTCTTCAGGAACTTGTTCGTTTTTAACATCTTTTGTAACATCACGGAACGCTTTACGATCTGGCTCAGTAATTGTTACACCATTTTCTTTCAGTGTATTTACAATTTCTTCTTCCTTATCTGCTAAGAATTCCCGCTGGTATTCAGTAGTTTCTTTTACAGCCTCTTCCAAAGCCTTTTGCTGCTCTTCACTTAAATCTTCCCAAACATTAGAGTTCATCAGGACTACTGCAGGTGTATATGTATGAGCAGTGAGTGATACATATTTTTGCACTTCATAAAACTTCATAGAATCAATTGTTGGCAGTGGATTCTCTTGGCCATCTACTACACCTTGATCAAGAGAAGAGTAAAGTTCATTAAAATCAACAGGCGTTGGATTAGCACCTAAAGCCTTCATGTGATTTTCCCAAACAGGGGCAGGTTGAACTCGAATTTTTAACCCTTTTACGTCTTCAGGTGTATTGATTTCTTTCTTATTATTCGTTAAGTGTCTGAATCCTACTTCCCAATATCCTAAGCCCTTCATATTTTGATCATTCGCTTTTGTTAATAACTCATCACCGATTTCTCCATCTAACACACTATAGACGTGTTCTTTGTCTTCAAATAAATAAGGTAGTCCAAAGACATTCATTTCTGGAATAACGTTTGCAAGTGAACTATCCGCCGCAACTGTCGTCATTTGAATTGTACCTTCCATGACTTGCTCAATAGCTTCACCTTCGCTGCCTAACGTAGCATTTGGATGAATCTCAACTTCTACGGTTCCATCCGTCTTTTCTTCTACAAGTTCTTTAAATTTCTCAGATGCGATATGGTACTGATGAGATTCCGATCCAGTATGTGCGAGTTTCAATGTAATTGAATCTCCATCACTTCCCGACCCTGCGTTTTCTGAACCACAAGCAGCTAAGCTAAGTGACAAAATTCCAACTACTGATAACTTTTTCATTAAATTCATTTTCATCATATTTTCCCCCTATTGATGTTGTTTATATAGTCCAGGTACTCGACTAGAAAAAATCGGAACATTTACTCTCGCTTGATTTACTTTTTCAAAATCTAATTGATAAGTGAGCGTTTCCTCTTTATCTTTTGAACCTTCAACTAAAATTTCTCCAGAAGGATCGATAATCATAGATGAACCGCAGAATTCAACTCCGGCATACTCACCAACCCTGTTAGATGAAATGACATACATTTGATTTTCTATCGCTCTAGCTACTTGCAAGCTTTTCCAGTGCAGTGTCCTTGCTGATGGCCATTCTGCAACGATATGTAACACCTGAGCTCCTTCTAAAGCAAGCGGGCGAATGATTTCTGTGAAGCGCAAATCATAGCAAATGATTAATCCCATTTTGATCCCATCTAGTTCAAAAATCTCTGGTACCGCTGTTCCACCCGTCAAATAATTGTGTTCATTAAGCATCGGCACTAAATGAACCTTATTATATGAATAAACCAGTTCTCCTTTTCTATTAAAAACAAATGAAGAATTATAAATATTTTCTCCTACTTTATTCGCAACAGACCCGCCAATAATATTGATGCCATAACTCGCAGCAAGTAAACTTAAAAATTCCCGTGTATTTTCTCCATTTATATCCGCAATATCCTTTAATACATCTAACGTATATCCAGTAGTCCACATTTCAGGAAGAATGATTGTATCGGGTTTTTCGACATCTAAAATACTAACTAGCCATTCTAATACTTTTTGGTGATTTGCTTTTGGGTTACCTGGAACAATATCCATTTGATAGATTGAATATTTCACTCTCTCACCTCTTATGCAATTTGATTCACTGTATAATTTGCTTGTATTTCTTTCTTACGAACCGGATCAATAATTTTCATTTTGAACGCTTGTCCGTATTTAAATCCATCACTTAAAGGAACAGTACCTGCCAATACTAATGTGTTGTTTAAAGAAACCTCTTTTTTCTTTAAAAATGCAAGAATTTCATCGTAAGTAATTATTGAAGAGACAGGATTTTCTTGATATAGAACCCAGTCATTTTCAATCAGTTGTTCAGAACGAATAATTAATTCATCCCAGTGATTCAATACTTCATTAATATGCCATGCTTCCGTTCCAATCGGTTTATCACATACTTGTTTAGACTTATTAATGTCTACTGTTTCAAGTCCGCGATCTGTATGGTCACTGCCTACAGTTAAAAAAACCTCATTTTCTTCAAACATAAGTACGAGCTCTGCTTCTCCACTCGTCTTATTACCTATGACCTGAATATCATTATTTTGATTTACTGTGTATGCGCTTACAGGATAAAGCATTGGCACCTCTACTGGTTCTGGTATACCTATTTCAGCTAATTCCTGTATATGTTCGTATACTTTTTCTTTATTTCTACCTGTGTAACCTATGCAGTAAGTGCGTTCTACTGTAAATTCTTTAGGGATTTGGTCAATCGAAAGTATAATTTTCTTTTTTTCCATTTCTTATTCCTCCGACATATTCATGACATGCTGTTTTGTGATATTGAGATGGTTAAGCAATTTCTCTTCTGCATTACCAGATTCTTTTAATGCCAAAATTATATTTTTGTGTTCAATAATAACTTCTTTCATCCGACCTTCTTTCATCAATGCATGGTGTCCAACTAAAAGAGTTAAATTGTACATTTCATGTAAGACTTGTTCAAATACATTTAGATTTGCAAATTGTAATAGTTTGGTGTGAAACAACAAATCTAGTTCAATAAATAAAATACGGTCATTGTTTTCCATCGCATTCTTTTGTTGTTCCACTACATTTTCAATTTCCTCAATTTGATGAATCTGAATTGTAGAAGAAAGATTTTTCATTCCTTCAGCTTCAATTGTTTGACGCAGAAAGATAATCTGGTTACTCTCATTTCTTGAAATTTTTCTAACTTGGAAGCCCTTTCGAGGTATATGAACTAGCAAACCCTCTTTTACTAATTCCGCTACTGCTTCCCGTATCGGTGTCCTTGAAGTATTTAGCGTTTCTGCTAGAAGTGTTTCAGTAAGTATTTCTTTCTCACTTATCTCTTTTGTTAATATAGCCTTTTTTAACTCTTCATAAATTAATTCTCTAGTTGTCTTATTTTTTGAAACCGGTTTCATTTGAAGTTTCATCTTTCCTCCTCCTAATAAAGTATTATTATTTATGTATTATGTGTTATGTATACATAATACATAAATAATTTGAAAATTGTCAATATATTATTTATTAAATTGAATTTTATTATCTATAACCTTTCAAATAGTGAGAATAGATTTTGATAAAGTATTCAATCAATCTATTTACTTCAAGTACAAAATCATACAAACCGACTTAATGAAATCCAAACAAAAAAACCTTCCACTAGATCATTCCGGTGGAAGGTTTTCGTTTCGTCGTCTATTTGCTTCATCAACTAGTGATTGGTGCTCTTCACGTTGACGTAATTCTTCTGATTTCAAATACTTTTTGTATCCGACACGTGAAACCATGACACTCAGTTCATATAATGCGAACAATGGCACCGTGACGATTAGGTGAGAAATAATATCTGGTGGCGTGATAAATGCCGCTATGACAAATAAAACAAAGTATGCATATCTTCTTACTTTCACCATGAACATTGGCGTGATCACGCCAAGTCGAGTTAAAAATAATAACACGATCGGTAATTGAAAAATAATACCGAACGGAATCGTAATTTGGAATAGGAAATTGAAGTAATCATTAATTCCAATTACTTGGTTTATTCCTAAATCTATTGCTAGTAAGATCATAAAGTGAATGACATAGGGAAATAACACTTTATATGAAAACAAAATTCCTGCTACAAATAATAAGAAAGTAAAAGGAATATAACTAAGGGTTGCTTTTCTCTCAGGCTCATAAAGACCCGGACTTACAAATCCCCATAGTTGATACAAAATAACGGGAGACGTGAGTAAGAACGCAACAAATAGGATAACTTTTAAGTAAATCATGATTGGATCTGTAATCGTAAATGCATGAAGCGGTAACGATTTGGCTTCTTCACTGTATTGTAAGAAGTTTATTAATGGTTCAGCAATAAAGAAACTTGCCACTACTGCAATAACAAAGAAAACGACGATGATCATCAGTCGTTTTCTTATTTCATCTATATGTTCAACGAGTGTTAAGTCTTTTTCATTCATTGAATGTTCATCCTAACTTACTTCAGTTCGTCTTTTTGAACGTCTATTTTCTTTTTATCTTCTTCGTCATCATCTGCTAAACCTTTTGTTGCATTTTTAAACTCACGTAATGACGAACCAAACGCTTTACCTAGTTCAGGTAATTTTTTAGGACCGAACACAAGTAATGCGACGATACCGATAATGATTAAACTTAATGGACCTGGAGACATTGCAGACACCTCCTTATAGTGTGATTTCATTTTAACGTATTTGCCGAATCTATGCTAATGCTACTATGAACGATATGTGAACGTTTCCTCGTCCTGTCTAATCAAGTAGATCAAGGTCTGTAATTCAACAGATAAATCAATCGTATGTACACGAATAGAATCAGGCACAGATAAACGAACAGGGGTGAAATTTAGAATCCCTTTTACATTGGTTTTGGTTAGTCGATCGGTTACTTCTTGTGCAGCGCGTGAAGGCACAGTTAAAATGACAAGTTCAATTCCAAACTCTTTGATTTTTTCTTCTAATTTACTAGGTTCGAAAACAGGAATATCACTCATCATCGTACCGTCTTCAGTGGCACTTGTATCAAATGCGAGCACAATACGTGTATTGTGATTTTTATGGAAATTGTATTTCAAAAAAGCAGTTCCTAAACTACCTACTCCAATCAAAGCGACATTCGTTTCTTCATCTTGGTCTAATGTTTGACGGAAGAATTCTAAAAGATGAGGGACATCATAGCCGTATCCCTTTCTTCCTAAAGCACCAAAATGAGAAAAGTCTCTTCGAATCGTTGCAGGGTCGATTTTCATGGCATCACTTAACTCTTGTGAAGACACACGTTTTTTGCCAGTGCTCGATAAATTTTGAATGAAACGATAGTAAAGTGGCAGTCGTTTTGTCGTGGCTTGTGGAATTTTAATCGGTTCTTGTTTCATGCAGTTCCTCCTGCGATTTAAGCGAAATCGATTCCATCTTACATCAGTCGTATGTATAAGTAAAGTTCGGTCGTTGCAAGTGTTTGAACCATCCTTTAAACTAAGTGAGAACTGAGGTGGAATTATGATTGTCTTACAAGTGAACCAATTACATAAATCGTTTGTTGTAGATGAAATATTAAGCGGTGTTAAACTCGAAATTAATCATCGTGATCGTGTTGCATTAGTCGGTCGAAATGGTGCTGGAAAGTCAACACTCTTAAAAATTATTGCTGGTAAAATGTCATACGATTCAGGTGAAATCATCATTCCTAAAGGCACAAAGGTTGGCTACATGGAGCAACACGCTGGAATCGATTCCGACCTTTCCATTTGGGATGAAATGATGACCATATTTGCACATCATCAAGCTGCAGAACAAGAACTTCGAACCCTTGAAAAGCAAATGGCGGACCCTTCTATCTATGAAGATGCGGAAGCATACGCCCGCTTAATGGCTGATTATGACATAAAACAAGTGAATTTTAAGGATTCGGGTGGTTATCAATATGAAGCTGATACCCGCTCCGTGCTTCACGGGATGCAATTCTTCCCTGAAGATTTCACAAAACCAATTCAATCCTTATCCGGTGGTCAAAAAACGCGATTAGCATTAGCTAAACTCCTTTTAACAAAACCAGACTTATTAATTTTAGATGAGCCTACTAACCATTTAGATATCGATACATTAAGTTGGCTTGAGCGTTATTTACAAGGATATCCAGGTGCTATTTTAATTGTTTCCCATGACCGCTATTTCCTCGATCAAGTTGTAAACTTTGTCTATGAAGTATCTCGTCATAAAGTAAAACGCTTTGTAGGGAACTACAGTGCATATTTGGATGAGAAAGCGAAAACGTATGAACGCGATTTAAAGACTTTTGATAAACAGCAGGAAGAAAAAGCGAAACTCGAAGATTTCGTCCAACGCAATTTAGCTCGAGCGTCCACAACGAAAATGGCACAGTCGAGACGTAAGGTTTTAGAAAAAACAGATTGGATGGATTCACCTGATGGATCGGAGAAATCCGCAAATTTCGGCTTCTCAATTGAACGTCAAAGCGGAAATGATGTTTTAGCAATAGATCAGATGACCGTTGGTTATGCTGGGAAACCCGTTTCAACAGATGTGAATCTTCGTGTATTCCGTGAGGACCGAATTGCTTTAGTCGGACCAAACGGGGTGGGTAAATCCACTTTATTAAAAACAGTTGTTAAAGACATCCCGCCAATTAGTGGAAATATCAAATACGGCACGAATGTGCAATTTGGCTATTATGACCAAGAACAAGCCAAACTAACCGGCAGCCGTTCTGTATTAAAAGAACTGTGGGATGAATGGCCACTGATGAATGAAAAAGATGTTCGGAATGTATTAGGTCGCTTCTTATTTAGCGGGGATGATGTGACGAAGTCCATTTCTTCATTGTCAGGTGGCGAAAAATCACGCGTTGCCTTAGCTAAATTAATGATGTTGAAATCAAATACGTTAATACTCGATGAACCAACCAACCATCTGGACCTTGATAGTAAGGAAGTTCTTGAAAACGCATTGATAGACTACCCGGGAACCATCCTTTTTGTTTCGCATGATCGATACTTTATTAACCGAATAGCTACAAAGGTTATTGAGTTATCAAGTGACGGCGCATTTGAGTATTTAGGCGACTATGATTACTACGTAGAAAAGAAAAAAGAGTTAGAAGAAATTAAATTAGAAAAAATGGGGCTTCAAGAAATTGAATCTCCTACTGCTAAACAATCTACTTCAACGATTGATAAAGATGCGAAGAAAAGAGAACGTCAAATCACACGTCGATTAGAAGATTTAGAAGTTGAATTACAAACAATTGAAGGTAAAATTCAACAAGTTGAAGAGAAGCTTTGTGATCCAGCTATTTTTCAAGATCACGAACAGTTAATGGCCCTTCAAAAAGAATTAGATTCAGTTAAACAAGAGCAAGATGTCTACATGACTGAATGGGTTGAATTAGAAGAAGAATTGGAAAATTTATAAATTTTATCATTCTTGCCACATGGGAGACCATGTGGCATTTATTTCGCCTTGTTTCGATTATATATATAGGTCAATAGCAAATTTCGATATTTTTCTTTCCACAAATTTATTCACATCAAAACCTTGATATATCAATCTATCAACAGACTTATCCACACTGTCCACAGGTAAAAAAGTTTTTGTACACATTACCGGTGGATTAATGACCTACTATATATTGAATTCCACCTACTTATACACAAGTTATCAACAAATTGTGCATAAGTACAGATGTTCTCTATTGACACTGACCTACTTTTTTGTTTATCACAAGATGAGTTTGGGGATAACATATTCTTTTTTAAACTTAAAAAACAGCTTAATCGACAATGGAATAAGTTATGTATTTCCTATATGGAATTTCTAAAACATTTATCGTATTAATTGATGGATAAAAAATGGACAGTTATAATAATCACCCTGATACAAATCACAAATTTGATTGCCACAAAAAAAATCGACTTCCTCTTTCGAGAAAGTCGATTTTTCTTATTTCCAGTTAAATAACGGCATTCCTGGCTTCCCATTCATAGCCATCGTACCCAAGATTCCTTTTTCAAACATAACTGATCCAGCAGCTGCTATCATCGCTGCATTATCCGTACATAAAAATAACGGTGGCACTGTAAATGGAATGCCTTCATTTTCAAATGTCGTTTCTAATGATGCACGCAGACCTTTATTGGCAGAAACGCCTCCAGCCGCTATAACATGCTTCACATTGAATTCTTTTGCAGCACGTAGCGTCTTCGCTGTCAGGACTTCGACAACACTCGCTTGGAACCCAGCAGCAACCGCTCCAGGTTTAATGTCTTCTCCACGTTGTTCCGCATTATGCATATAATTGATCACAGATGATTTTAATCCACTAAAACTAAAATCATAGGATCCTTCTTCTAACCAAACCCGAGGGAATGCAATGGCTTCTTCTTTAGATTCTTGTGCCAATTTATCAATATGAGGACCGCCTGGATACGGCAGCGTTAAAACTCTTGCTACTTTATCATAAGCCTCTCCTGCTGCATCATCACGTGTTTCTCCAATCAATTCAAACGAACCATGTTCCCGCATTAAAACAATCTCTGTATGGCCACCAGAAACCACTAAAGCCAACAAAGGAAATTGCATCGGTTCCACCAATTGGTTAGCATAGATATGTCCTGCAATATGATGAACGCCCACTAGAGGCAGTTCATTCGCAAATGCAAATGCTTTAGCTGCGTTAATGCCGATTAATAAAGCCCCTACAAGTCCTGGACCTTCTGTTACAGCGACGGCATCTAAATCTGCTGGTTGAAGATTTGCTTGCTTCAACGCTTCCTCAATCACAAGCGTCACTTGTTCCACATGATGTCGAGAAGCAATTTCAGGCACGACTCCTCCAAAACGCTTGTGACTCTCAATTTGCGATGAAACCACGTTAGAGATAATCTCAGTTCCATTTCGTACGATTGAAGCTGCTGTTTCATCACAGCTCGTTTCAATTCCTAAAATCAGTTGATCTTTGCTCATTTAAATTCCACCCACATAACTAAAGCATCCTCATTCGTATCCGTATAATACCCTCTTCGGATGCCTCCATTTTGAAAATCCAGTTTGCGATATAAATTCTGTGCAATTGTATTACTTACTCGAACTTCTAAAGTCATCACAACAACTTCATGTTCTTTAGATACACGGATGGCTTCTCGCATAAGCCCTTCCCCAATGCCCTGCCCTTTAACCGCTTCCGTAACAGCCACATTGGTTATATGACTCTCATCCATCACTAACCACATCCCACAGAAACCAACAATTTGTTTATCATTCGTTTCTGCCACTACATAATAAGCATGTAAATTTGTCGTCATTTCTTGAACAAACGCATCGCGAGTCCAAGGAAGGCTAAATGCCTCATGTTCTATTTTTAAAACGGCATCAATATCTTCCACCGTCATTTTACGATAGGATATCGAGTTAGTCATGCGTATTTCCAGCCTTTTTCTGGTCTTCTCGCCAGTTAGCTTCAGCTTCCGTAATACGCTTATAATCAGGCACAAAATGATGAGTAGCTTCATTGGTCGGGATTTCTTTCAACTTCGCTTGAGCAATTAACACAGATGCTCGAGGCAAGTCTTGATAGAACGGCGCTCGAACAGCACGATCGCCTAAAGCTGATTGAATCGTATCCCAATGAATCGCAACATCTTGACCAACGAATAAAATATCCTCGTTCATATCGGAAACTTTGGTTAATAAATCCTCAAGTGCATAATGTCCATCTTCTACCTTTTGCTCACCTGTATTCGAATAGATAGCAGAAAACACATTTTGTCGACGCGCATCCATAATAGGACAAATTAATCCGTTAAACATGGAGCCGTTACCAGCTAATGTTTCTAAGCTCGATACGCCGACTAATGGAATCTTAAGTGTCCAAGCTAGCGTCTTCGCAATCGTGACACCTATACGAACCCCAGTATACGATCCTGGTCCCTCAGCAACCGCAATTGCATCCAAATCAGATGGCTTCAAGTTAGCCTGTTTCAGAGCCTCTTCTACAGCAGGCATCGCCCCGACTGAATGAGTGATCTTAACAGAACTTGTCCATTCAACTAATAATGTATCATCTTTAACGACAGCCACTGATAAGGGCATATTCGATGTATCAATTCCTAACCAAATCATTCAAATAACTCCTTACATAATTGCTCGTACCGTTCTCCAAATGGCGTTACTTCAAAACGGCGAGCAAATTCATCTTCATAATAGACTTCAATCTGTAATCGTTCTTTTGGCAAATCATGTTCAATCAGCTTTGCCCACTCGATTACCGTCACCGCATCCCCATAGAAAAGCTCATCCCATCCTAAATCTTCTTCACTACCTGCGAGACGATACACATCTAAATGGTTAAAAGGCAGCCTGCCTTCATATTGTTTTAATATCGTAAAAGTCGGACTGTTCACATTGCGAAGAACCCCTAAGCCTTTTGCAAAGCTTTTGGTAAACGTCGTCTTGCCAGCCCCCAGATCACCTTCAAGCGTAATTACATCTTGAGCTTGAACCAACGATCCGAGTTTCTGACCAAATTGTTCTGTTTCTTCTAGTGATGCGACTTGTTTCATGTATGTCATAATTTCATTTCCTTCGCACATATTTTCTCTAGTGTACCGAATACATCACAATACTTCACTTTATTTATATTAATAATTTTAATTAATCAACGAAACAAAAAAATCCACATAGAAAGTTTCCTCTCTTTGCGGATTGATAATTTAAATTAAAATGGCGGTCCCGACGGGAATCGAACCCGCGATCTCCTGCGTGACAGGCAGGCATGTTAACCGCTACACCACGGGACCTCAAATATTTAACGACAAGATTTATTATACCAATGTATGAAATAAAAACAATAGCATAATTGAAAATAGTTTTAAATATAATAGATTTTATTTTAAAGGTTAATTAAATGAGTGGAATTTTATATATAAATGGTATAATTTAGTTTAATTTCTAACAATTTGATATGAAATTGGGGAGTGTTGATGATCAGAAAAAAAACATTCAAGAGTATCACAGTCTATTTCTTAATAACGATTATTATCCATGCTTTTTTCGCTACTAGTGCGTTTGCATCTATGGATCCTGCCGAAATCAAAAAGAGACATTCGGAAGCACCTTTCCATATCACAGGAGAAGTAATTGCAGATGTGAAGATTAAAGATTTATCAGAAGAAAAAGATGGTGCCTATCAATTAAGGAAAATGACAATAGAAATTGATGAAGTGATTAAAAGTGAGGATAGTGAGGCACAGGCTACTAGTGTCGAAGTCTACTACTCCTATCTACCTTCATGGCGTGCGAGAGAATATGTTGGTGGAAAGCCAATGGATATTACAATCAATGACGTCATCGAAATCTGGCTAGACAAAGGAGAATACGGTTGGAAACCCGTTCTTTCAGGATATTCTGTTGAACATATAAAATATATAGAAAAACGCAATGAACCCATTCCTGAACCATTTTTTCACTATATGGAAAGAACCATGGCAACCAATATTCAATATAATTTAAGTGGAGTAGTGATGATTGGCATCGCATTTTCATTACTAGTCATATTCTATATTGGATTTCGAAAGCGAAATACCCGTTAAAAATTCGCTCAAACAGAAAACGTGTCAGTTGGTAAGCCAACTGACACCATTCTTGCGTGTTAAATTGTTTGGATTTCGTGAATTTTAGAATGTGAGGCTCGAATCCTTGAATAGCCCATGCGAATGCTAGAATAGCACCGTCCAAATGCAGAACAGCCTCATCTAATCCTTGAATACCAGCCGCGAAATTGAGAATGTCTTTTTTCTGGCTACTCTATATCTAAAAACTACAACCTGTATTGGCATGATACAGTTGAAAAGACCGCACGAACAGAATACGTGTCAGTTGGTTCGCCAACTGACACCATTCTTGCGCGTTAAATTCTTTGGATTTCGTGAATTTTAGAATGTGATGCCCGAATCCTTGAATAGCCCATGCGAATTCTAGAATAGCATCATCCAAATGGAGAACAGCCCCATCTAATCCTTGAATACCACCCGCGAAATCGAGAATGTCACGATTACCCCTACCACGCTCAACCTAAAAAAGAACACAAAAAAACCAGTACCTCTCGGTACTGATTTCTTAGTGCCTAGCGACGTCCTACTCTCACAGGGGGAAACCCCCAACTACCATCGGCGCTAAAGAGCTTAACTTCCGTGTT
>NZ_JBYNRN010000049.1:0-34856 GCF_057785155.1 Paenisporosarcina sp. | reverse complement strand
TAGCTTAATTAACGGTTTTAATTAAAAAAGAGAAAACCTTCCAAAAAGGTTTTTGGAGGGCTGTTTGGCATGCTCAAAATAGTATAACATAGGGTTAATTAGAATTTTAGTGAAAAATATTGACATCCTATTAGCTGGTTTAGTTGAAGAAGACCAGATAAAAATTAGGCTTACTATAAATTAAAACTAGAAAAAAGCACCGGAGGCTCGCACCTCTGAAGAGAACCTCATATCATATGAAAAGATTCCTTTTTTTAGACAAAACAAAAGCTTGCCCCAAAAATGAGGCAAGCTGTGTTATTAATTATTTTTCTTTTCAGGTGCACCAGGTTTGTCGTCGTACCCTGCCGTAAAAATCGCAGCAAGGAATGCAACACTAACACCAAGAATAAGAAGTAAGTTCATATATGTTGCCTCCTCTTAAGAGAATTACATTACCTTCAATAAGTATAGCTTACTTCATTTCAAAAAGAAATATTCACTATGGTTTAAATATGACAAAAATCGGTCTTTCGGAAAGTCCGCCAAAGCTAAAAGATAAAACGACTGAAGTCAAAGGACTCCAGTCGTTATTTTAATGTGGTAAGAATAATAATTGATATAAGAACAATGCGGCAAAGATATAAAGCAATGGATGAACATTGCGAGCTTGTCCTTTAAAGATTTTCAATAATGGATACAGGATGAATCCTAATTCAATACCTGTAGCAATACTTGACGTTAAAGGCATAGTCAGAATAATGATAAAAGCAGGGAATGCTTCATCGAAGGCATCCCAATCGATATGTTTAACTGCGCTGATCATTAAACTACCGACAATGATTAATGCTGGAGCTGTTATAGCAGCAACTCCTGATAATGATGCAACCAGAGGTCCAAAGAAAGCAGCAATCATAAATAATACGGCAACCGTTACAGACGTTAGTCCAGTACGTCCACCAACTGCTACTCCTGCTGAGGATTCAATGTAAGCGGATGTAGGACTTGTTCCGACCATTGCACCTACAGTTGTCGCTACCGAGTCAGCAAGCAATGCTTGACGTGCTCTTGGCATAGTGTTGCCTTTCATTAAACCAGCTTGTTTAGCAACACCAATCATCGTACCTGTCGTATCAAACAATGTAACCAACAAGAACGAGACGACAATTCCAAATAAACCAAATTCAATGACATCCATCAAAGCTGTTACAGGATTCCAAACGATGATGCCTTCAGGAAGTGATGGGAGCTTCATAAGTTGATCCGTAAATTTCAGTTGACCAGTAAAGAAAGCGACGATCCCTGTTGCGATCATTCCGTAGAATAATGCGCCGTAAACGTTTAAGACCATTAAAATAACGGTAACGAGTAAACCGAAAAGAGTTAATAATACCGGGACACTTGTTAAATCACCAAGTTTCACTAAGTTTTGCTCATGAGCTTCTACTAATGTTGATAAGCGTAATCCGATAAAGGCAATAAACAAACCAATACCCGCAGTAATACCATGTTTTAAGTTCTCAGGAATAATTTCAATTAACTTTTTACGTAAAGGTGTTAAAGATAAAATAATAAATAAAAGTCCGGCAATGAATACTGCAGAGAAGGCAGTTATAAAATTAATTTCACCATTCGATGAAATGACAACTGTATAAGTAAAAAATGCGTTCAATCCCATACCTGGTGCAATAGCGATTGGATAATTTGCGAATAATCCCATCCATAACGTACCAACCACAGCCGAAATAATAGTAGCTAGGAAGACTTGGTCAAACGGTACACCCGCATCAGCAAGTATAAAAGGGTTAACGATTACGATATAAACCATCGTTAAGAAAGTGGTCATCCCAGCCAAAATTTCAGTTTTTACATTAGTATTGTGTTCTTTTAAGCGAAACATAGTGTGTCTCCTTTCAAAAAGACGAACGAAATTGCCAACATTCCATATAATATTCGTTTATTGGTGGAAGTGCAATAGTTTTTGAATAAAAAGCTTCAGACTCGTAAAAAAAGTTGTCAATTTGTACAATAGAGTGAGAACGAAAGGAAAGGATGAAGATCATGATTCATACTTTACAATCCACTAAAACACTACATAACGGGGTGGAAATGCCGAGACTGGGTTTAGGTGTTTATAAAATGACAAATCCTGATGAAGCAATCCATGCAATGACGACGGCTTTAAAAACGGGCTACCGTGCCATTGATACAGCTTCTTTATATGCCAATGAAAAAGAAGTAGGTGAATCAGTTCGTGCTTCAGGATTGAAGCGAGAAGAACTTTTCATAACGACTAAGGTGTGGAATTCAGATCAGGGATATGATCAAACTTTACGAGCATTTGAAACATCCCTTAAGAAATTAGGGTTTGATTATTTAGATTTGTATTTAACGCACTGGCCGGTAAAAGAGACATTTGTAGATACGTACCGTGCCATTGAACGTTTGTATGATGAAAAGCTAATCAGAGCAACTGGGGTTTCTAATCATCATGCCCATCACTTAGAAGAAATATTTGCAAAAGCAAATGTTAAGCCAATGGTTAACCAAATTGAACTTTCTCCAAGACTAACTCAATTCGACTTACGTACGTTCTGTGCGGAAAATGACATTGCAATTACTTCTTGGTCTCCACTTGCAAGAGGAGGTTTATTAAATGAACCTTCATTAGTTCGTATTGGGAATAAGTATGGCAAAACACCTGCTCAAATAATTATTCGTTGGCACTTGCAACATGACCTGACTGTGATTCCAAAATCGGTAACGCCAGAGCGAATTTTAGAAAATGCAGATGTATTTGATTTTGAATTATCTTTTGAAGATATGAAAAATATTGATTCATTAAATTTAAATGAACGAACAGGCGCAGATCCAGATAACTTTAATTTTAATTTCTGACCTCTTCTTTTTTAAAGACAAATGTTATTAATGAAAAGTATATAATTCGCTGCAGGTGGACGCGTTCCGCGGGCGGTCCGTGAGCCTCCTCAATCGCTTCGCTCATTGCGGGGTCTCACCTGGACCCGCTAATCCCGCTGGAGTCGCCACCTTCCGCTAATCCGAAAAAAACAGTGATAACAAAACGGTTAGTATTGAAACAATAATCAACAGTTAAAATAGCATAATAAAAAGGAGCTTGGAATCCAAGCTCCTTTTGTTATAAATTGAGTGAACTCTTGTTTAACGATAGCTTTCCCTTAGATCCATTCTTTTCCATGTTCACGAATGAATTGAATATCTTTTTGATAATGTTCATAATGTCCTTCATCTATCATTTTTTGAAAAGCCATCTCACCTTCATCGGCTTTTCTTATCATGTATTTACACAATCCTTCTAATCGCAACAATACCATCTCTAAATATCCATCTTTTATTTCCTCAATACCATAGGTTTCAAAAAACAACTCAACTTTTTGTTTTATACGTTGTGCATCACGTGTTGAATTATACTGAACTGCCTCGCCTCTTTCGGTATGATAATGCCTACTTAAAGGGACGCATGTATAAAGAGTATAAGCTATATCCCAAAGTCTTGGGCCAGGAGCAACAATATCAAAATCTATAATGCCTACTGGCTTTTTGTGATTAAAAATTATGTTATATATAGCAAAATCATTGTGACATAGAACCTCAATATTATTTGGTGTATTATCCATTGGTATCCATTCATTTAATGAGGGGAAATCACTCACAGCATCATGATAGAGACGAAGCATTTTCGCTATTTCTTTTAATACATCATTAGACCACATGTATTCTTTTAGAGGATAATTTCCAGCTTCTCCTTCAATAAATGATAATATCTCTCTATTTTTTTCATCAATACCTAAAAACTTCGGTGCATAAATAAAACCTTTACTTTCCAAGTGCTTCAATAATCCATGAATCTTAACACTATCAGGCTTTATTTCTCGTCGAACAGTATCTTCCAAGCGATATACGTTTGAGACGTTCCCTCCTGTAAGCTTTTCTTCGTTACTATGATTTGACATTCGAAATTACCTCCATTATCTTCAAACTAGACAAGCCTTCCTAGATAGTTTAAAAGGAATAACGAACAATCTCTACATAAATTTTCCATTGTTCTTCATAATGATAATTCATTCTTGAAAGAGATTTAATAGGAGGAAATCAATGAGTAACATTCTACATTCATTTTTAGAAAAGAATTTTCAGGGACTCATTTTAAGACCTGCCTTATTTTATTCATGGAAATATAGCATGCGTTTTGAAATTTCAAATCCCTCCATAGCATTTTCTGAAAAAGAGAATTTGCTTCAAATTATTAATCGAACTACCACCTTGTTTGAAAAAATATTTGATGATGAAGATGAAATTCTTTTCGTTACAGATGTTCAAACCTTTAAACGTATATCTAAAATACGTAAAACAAAAAGAGAAATTACACAAACTACAATATTCGCTTTTACCAAGTGTTTTCGAAGATGAAGCAGAGGAGTGGGCATGTGTTCAAGATGTTACCCATCGATTTCTGCTGCAGTGCATGAAAAATGAAATTAAATATCTCCAACTTTTAAAAGCGATTAGTTATGATGACTTTGCTCATGCATCAACAATATTGAAAAATAATCCTGAAAGTGGATATGATATTTATCTTATTAATCTCACCAAAAAAGTAATTTATCATTTATATGATGATCGTGGATGCGACATCTTAGCAGCTGATAAAGAAACAATAAGATTTCTATACAATGAATATAATGATTGGATTTTAGAATACGACAGAGAGGAAATTGATATTGTTTTTAGGTAGTGGTCAAAAACAAGAAGGGAAAGTCAATAAGCATTTAATGAGTAGAGAAATTATTGGTTTTTCTCAACTTGATTTTATTTTTTTGTTTTTTTGCTGATTAAAATGGAGGCGGCGACTCCGAGGGGATCAGCGCGAGCTTTAGACCCTGGACTGAGCGCAGCGAGGGAAGGGGCTAAAGCCGTGCCCCCCGGAAAGCGTCCGCAGCAATGAAAATCAGCCACACCTTTTATAAGGAATTCTAAAATCATATATAAAAAGGGCTAAGTGAAATGATCACTTAGCCCTTCTTGCATGAGTTTCTTGATTCAACGTATTGCAACTTGCATTCATTTTAAATCGAAGTTATTTATAATCTTCCACAACGATCATTTCTTTGGTAATCGGGTGAACGAACTGTAATTTCTTTGCATGTAAGGAGTAATTGTCGGCTCTTGTACGAGAACCATACATGCGATCTCCAGTTACAGGGTGACCGATTGAGCTAAAGTGCACACGGATTTGATGCGTGCGACCCGTTTCTAAAATGACATGTACTTTTGTAAAGTTAGCATCTTTTCCGACTACTTCAAAATGAGTAATGGCTTCTTGACCAGAAGGTGATACAGCGCGACGCGCAGAATCATGACGATCTTTCCCGATGGAAGAACGAATCGTTCCATTTTTTTGTGTCATAGATCCATCAACAATCGCTTCATAAACACGAATAATTTGTTTTTCTTCTAGCATGCGGTCAAGCATGGATTTAATTAATGGATGCTTCGCAATTAGAACGAGACCTTTTGTTCCTTGATCTAAGCGGTGAACATGCTCCGCATAAACGCCACCCTGCTTTTTCACGTAAGCCATTACATGGTTCATACATGTCCCAGTTTGACCTGGGTCATTTGGGTGAGTGGCCATATCTGCAGGTTTAGATACCACGAGTACATGAGCATCTTCGAATAAAATTGGTACTTCACATGTATGCGTAGCCACGTATGATGAAGGCTCTACGTTCACATTGAAAGTAAGTTTAGTTCCGATTGGATAGTGGTGCTGCCAAACCATGGGTTCACCTTGTTCATTAACAATGCTTTTCGCCATGCGCATTTCATGCATGATTTTTTTGCTAATGTTAAATTCGTCACGAAGCAATTGCTCAATCGTGATATTGTCTGTTTGTAACGCGTAATCGAACGTTTTAATCATTTACATTCCTCCAAAATAAGAGGCCATGTACGATGACATGGCCTACGTTATGTTCTATTTTAATACAACTTCATTGAAAAAAGCTTCTATATTTTCTTTTGGCTGATTTCCAACCATACGAGATACCTCTTGGCCATCTTCAAAATGGATCATTGTTGGAGTTGCTTCAATTCGATAATCGTCCCAACCTTGATCAAATTCATATACATTATATTGAACCACATCAACATCCATTTCTTCAACTATTGGCATAAGTACAGGTGTCATCGCTTTACAGTGTGAACAAATTGGGCTAAAGAAATAAGCAGTAACAGGTTCTCCGCTTTCAACTTTTGCTTTTAAATCATCGGGAAGGATGATGTTTTGGTAGTTTTCATCATCTAATTGATCGATTGTTTCTTGTTTTAAATCCTCGGTACCGTAAGGGTTGCCTGCTAACTTTTTATCATTCGACATATTCGTTAACACAATTAGTAAGATAAATACTGCGGCTATAGCGCCACCGATAATTAATAACTTTTTCATTTATTTTTCCTCCTTCAGGGCTTTCAAAACTAGTAAACTTGAAACTGCAATAAGTGCAAAAGCTGTTAGTGCTAAAAATGGAATCGTTATAAACCCAAATAGGTTAATATATTCGCCTGTACAGGAAACACGACCACAAGCAGGAGCACTATCAGATAAAAAGTCGACTTTTTGGATGCCGTAATGGTACAGTGATATCGCACCACCAATTATTGCTAGAACAGCCGTCGTCATTGCGATTCGTGCATTACGTTGTAAATAGGCAATTCCGATAATTAGAACAAGTGGGTACATGAATATTCGTTGGATCCAGCACAATTCACATGGTTCATATCCGCGTATTTCAGAAAAGTACAAAGAACCCATTGTTGCACTTAAGGCAACAACCCACATGAATAATAGTAGATTTTCAATTTTTTTCGACATGATCATATATCTCCTCAGTGGATAAACTCATCTCAAATTATAATTCTACAATGAACACATGTAAAATATTTTCAACGAACGACGAACTCTTATATAATAAATATGAAGCTTTTGTGAAGGGGAAGATTACATGTCCGAGGAATTCGATTTATCAAAATTTGAAGTAAGCATGGTTATTCGACAAACAACCATGGATGATATAGAACCATTATTAGCAATGCAAAGACTATGTTTTCCGGGAATGGATCCATGGAAAGTAGATCAATTGCGTAGTCACTTAAGTGTTTTCCCTGAAGGTCAAATGGTAGCGGAACTAGACGGTGAGATTATAGGATCTTGCTCCAGCTTAATCATCAACTTCGACGAGTACGATGATCGCCATTCATGGTCTGACGTAACGGACGATGGGTATATAACCAATCATAATCCTGAAGGCTACAATATGTACGGGATTGAAGTAATGGTACATCCGGAATATCGTCGTATGAAGGTTGGTCAACGTTTATATGAAGCACGTAAAGAAATTGCACGCCAATTTAATTTGAAGTCAATTATTATCGGTGGACGAATTCCGAACTATCATAAACATGCAGATGAAATGCGTCCTCGTGAATACGTAGATGCAGTATCAAGACATAAAATTTATGATCCCGTGTTAACTTTCCAAATTATGAATGGCTTTACGTTAATGCGTATTAATCCAAACTATTTACCGGATGATACAGCTTCAGGTAAGTATGCGACACTTATGGAATGGAACAATGTCGACTATAAGCCAATGTCGAAGCGTCATTTTAAAACGAGTTATCCAGTTCGTATTTGTGTAGTTCAATACATGATGCGTGCGATTGAATCATTTGATGATTTAGCCAATCAATGTGAATACTTCGTAGATGTTGCTTCAGACGCACATTCGGATTTCGTTGTATTCCCTGAAATTTTCACGACACAATTGATGTCATTCTTAAATGAACCTTCACCAAGTCGTGCGATTAGAAGATTAACAGAATACACTCCGCAATACATTGAACTCTTCTCAGATTTAGCTGTTCGATATAATGTGAATATTGTCGGTGGGTCTCATTTCGTTAAAGAAGAAAATGATGAAATTTATAATATCGCGTATTTATTCCGTCGTGACGGATCGATTGATAAGCAATACAAAATCCACATTACACCAAATGAACGAAAATGGTGGGGGATTAGTGCAGGAGATACAGTTCGCGTATTCGATACAGATTGTGGGAAGATCGCGATTCAAATTTGTTACGATATTGAATTCCCAGAACTTGCTCGTATTGCTACAGATATGGGTGCTAATATTATCTTTGCGCCATTCTGTACAGAAGATCGACAAGGGTACTTACGTGTGAAATATTGTGCACAAGCTCGTGCTGTTGAAAATCAAATCTATACAGTTATTTCAGGAACAGTGGGTAACTTGCCACAAACTGAAAATATGGATATTCAATATGCACAATCTGGCATTTATGCACCATCAGATTTTGAATTTGCCCGTGATGGAATTGTTGGAGAAACAAATCCGAACTTAGAAATGGTGTTAATTGGAGATGTGGATTTAGAGATTTTACGTCGCCAACGTCAAGATGGTACGGTTAAGCAGCTGAAAGACCGCCGTCACGACGTCTACCGTGTTGAATATAAAAAAGGTTGAGACTTCACTGAAGAAAACAAACATAAATAGCCTTCCATCCCACTAGATGGAAGGCCTTTCTTTTCAATAAAAATTTCAAAAAACTGTTAAAAATGGAGGCATACATATGAATTACAACCAAGCATTTCAAAAATGGCTAACAAATGAAACACTTGAAGAAGAACTAAAAGTACAGCTTCAACACATGCAAACCGACGAAAAAAAGCGTGAAGATGCCTTTTATAAAAACCTTGAATTTGGTACCGGAGGCATGCGTGGAGAAATTGGTGCTGGAACGAACCGCATGAACACGTATACGGTGCGTAAAGCGTCTCAAGGGATTGCTGAATTCATTATGGCTGCAGGAACGGATGCAATGAAACGAGGCATTGTTATTGCGTACGATAGCAGAAGAAAGTCACCGGAGTTTGCACATGAAGCAGCCGCTACTTTTGCGAAAAATGGCATTCAAGCATATGTGTATGAATCTCCTCGGACAACCCCACAGTTGTCATTTAGTGTACGTGAACTAAATGCATTTATGGGTGTGGTGATTACGGCTAGTCATAATCCACCAGAATACAATGGTTACAAAGTGTACGGGGAAGATGGGGCACAATTAAATCTTGAAGATGCAGAACATGTGATTTCATTCGTAAATGAAATCGGTGATGAATTAGCCATTGAAAAGGGAGACTTCAGTTCTCTACTAAAAGAAGGCACTATTCAATATGTAGGTGCAAAACTTGATCAATTGTATGGTGAAGCTGTTAAATCGGTTCAAAATCAATCAGATCAGACAATGAAAGAAAATATTAATGTCGTCTTTTCTCCACTACACGGGGCATCAGGAGATACGGTTCAAACAATAATGACTGAAGCGGGTTATACCCAGTTTGACTATGTGACGGATCAAATGAAACCTGACGGAGAGTTTCCAACTCTAAAGTCACCAAATCCTGAAGAAGCAAGCTCGTTCGAGTTAGCCAAGGAAAAAGGATTGAAAACAGGCGCTGATTTATTAATCACGGTTGATCCAGATGGCGACCGAGTAGGCATAGCCGTCAGGCAAGACGAGGACTATGTTCTTTTAACTGGAAATCAAACAGGCGCTATTTTAATTGACTATTTATTAACACAAATAAAAGAAACTGGCGAAATGCCAGCTAATGGTCGTGTTTTTAAAACCATTGTGACTTCGGATTTAGGACGAGTTATAGCTGAGTACCACGGCGCGTCCACAGAAGACGTTTTAACTGGTTTTAAATTCATAGGCGAAAAAATTAAACAATACGAAGAAACGAAGGAATTTCAATTCTTATTTGGTTACGAAGAAAGCTATGGTTATTTAATCAAGCCTTTCGCTCGTGACAAAGATGCGATTCAATCTGTCATAGCGATTACGGAAGCAGCCGCTTATTATAAGAGCCAAGGTAAGACGCTACTTGACGTTTTACATGATCTGTATGAACGACATGGTTATTACCTTGAAGGTCTTGTATCGGTTACCAAAAAAGGAGCAGACGGAGCGCGTGCGATTCAACAATTATTAACAAGCCTGCGCGAAAATCCTCTAAAAGAAATTGCCGGTCTCTCAATCGCTTCGGAAGAAGACTATTCAACACAAAATCGATCGTTTGTAGATGGACGAAAGAAAGAAAAGTTATCTTTACCAAAATCAAATGTCATTAAATATTTCCTTGAAGATGGATCATGGGTTTGTGTTCGACCAAGTGGAACAGAACCTAAAATTAAATACTACATTGGAGTGACGAGCCCAACTGAGCTCGAAAGTAAAGAAAAATTAAACAAGATCACGAAAGAGTTTACAGACGAAATGAATACGAGATTTTAACTACAATAGAACCCGAACTTCTTTGAAGCCATTAAAGATAATCGAAAGTGAAGAGGATGCCAATAATGAATACAGTAATTGAACCAGTCAATGAACAATGGAAAAGGAATATCATCCTCTTTTTGAGCAGTCAAACCCTTTCAATGTTTGGCTCTATGTTAGTGCAATATGCCATTATGTGGTATATCACCTTAACAACAGAGTCAGGTGTCATGATGACAATTTCCATCGTTTGTGGTTTCCTGCCTGCCTTTTTCCTTTCACCATTTGCTGGAGTTTGGGCAGATCGATACAACCGGAAAATGCTCATTATATTTGCAGACTCAATGATTGCCATTTCAACACTCATATTAGCGATTTTATTTTTCCTCGGATATGATTCGCTCGTCTTGTTATTCGTAATGTCAGCCATTCGTGCTATTGGAGCAGGTATTCAAACACCGGCAGTTGGTGCGATACTTCCACAAATTGTGCCGGAAGAACAGCTAACAAAAGTAAATGGAACGAATGGAAGTATCCAGGCATTTGTGATGTTACTTTCACCCATGCTAGCTGGAGCACTCCTTTCAGTAGCTTCAATTGAAGTGATATTTTTAATTGATGTCGTCACTGCAGCGATAGCTGTCTTCACGCTATTAATATTTTTGAAAATACCTTTACATGCCAAGGCGGCGCAAGCACAAACAACCAGTTATTTGAGTGACTTAAAACTGGGTTATACGTATATCAAGAATCATGAATTTCTTAAGAAGTTCTTTGTCTTTTTTGCGTTCTTCTTTGTACTAGTTGCCCCTGCAGCGTTTTTGACACCGCTTCAAGTTGCCAGGACCTTTGGTAACGCTGTTTGGCGATTAACGGCAATTGAAATTGCTTTTGCGTTAGGCATGATTGCAGGCGGAATCATCATTGCGTCTTGGGGTGGTTTTAAAAACAAAATGCATACGATGACACTCGCAACACTAATGATGGCAGTGTGCACGGTCGCCTTCGGAGTAGTCCCTGTTTTTTGGGCATATTTGATTTTCATGGGGATTGTCGGTATTTCGATGCCTATATTTAACACACCCTCAATGGTTTTATTGCAAGAGAAAGTGGAAGGGGACTATCTTGGGCGAGTATTTGGAGTTTTAGGAATGATCTCCAGTTCCATGATGCCTCTCGGAATGCTTATCTTCGGACCATTGGCCGACGTGGTTAAAATCGAATGGTTGTTAATTGGAACCGGCATTCTATTGTTTATTCAAGGATTTTTCTTAATGGGTAGCAAGGTGTTAATGGAAGCGGGAAAACCGAACGAGAAGTTACCTTCAATTGAGTGAAATTGATTCTAAAATTTCACTATAATAGGATTTTTCAAGAACTTTCTAATGAGTCCCTAAAAATCGTGTTCAGATGAGACCCCGCTAGAGCTTACGATGAGGAGGCTCACGGACCGGACCACCCGTGGAAAACGTCCGCTTGTAACGGAATCACTGCTATTTTTAATTCGAATTGGGCTGCCCTTAAAATTCAATAAAATGACTTTTGGGACAGCCCTTTTTTTCTTATCAACCTTATTTGTGTGTCTTAGTTCAGTCAAAAGTAGGAGCTACAGTTCCTGCAAATGCCCGAAAGCAAATGGTATGATATTCCGTATACTAGTTAGTAGTGAATGGAGGTCGAATGTATGCTTGGTAATGAACACTCGAATATTGAGCTATTAAAGGAAATCGCTGAATTGCTCAATGAAGAGACCGAAATGACAACGATGCTGCAGGGAGCACTCCGAAAATTTTTAGCAGGTACACAATTTCAAACAGGTTGGATATTCTTTATTGACGGCAAAGGAAAGCATCAATTGATTGCCCATGAACATTTACCTCAAGCGCTCGAATTTAACCAATGTCATCATTTACAAAAAGGTGGCTGTTGGTGTATTTCGAAATATAGAAATGGTGAATTAAAAAAAGCGACGAACATGATTGAATGCCAACGAATCGAAAATGCCATCCATGCGGAAGTTGGTGATCATGGCGGGATAACCCACCATGCGACGGTTCCACTTCAATCCGGTCCAGAAAGATTTGGGCTGTTAAACGTTGCTTCACCTCATACAGTTGCTTTTACAGAAGATGAACTTGCATTGCTTGAATCAGTGGCTTTCCAATTGGGTTCGGCGATTAAACGAATTGTGCTAACGAAGCAAGAACAGGAAATGGCGCTAGTGCAAGAGCGGAATCGCCTCGCCAGGGATTTGCATGACTCGGTTAATCAACTTCTTTTCTCTGTCACTTTGACAGCAAGAGGAGGGAGTATCCTGGCTGAGAATGATGAAGTGAAACAAACGTTTCAAGAAATTCAACATCTCACGCAAGAAGCTTTAACTGAAATGAGAGCTCTTATTTGGCAACTGCGGCCGAAAGGGCTTGAAACCGGTTTATTAGAAGGCATAAAAAGCTATGCAGAGATGCTTGGTTTAACAATAAAAGTACATGTAACTGGTGTCATACAACTACCTTCAAGGACGGAAGAAACACTATTTCGTATTGCACAAGAAGGATTAAATAATATTCGTAAACACGCTGGCGTTCACGAAGCAGAGTTGTTTATTACCATTACTCAAACTGATGTATTGCTCGTCTTAAAGGATGAGGGACGTGGGTTTTTACTCGATACATCTATTCAAATTCCTTCTATTGGTTTACAAAGTATGAAAGACCGAGCACAGGCAGCAGGAGGTACGGTTGACTGGACAAGTCAAATTGAAAAAGGGACGGAATTATTAATCCGTATTCCTTATTAAGGAGGATTCTGCATGATTAAAGTGTTGATTGCGGATGATCACCATGTCGTTCGCAGGGGGTTACTATTTTTTCTGAAAACCCAAAAAGATATACAAGTAGTAGGGGAAGCGACAAATGGGAAAGAAGCGGTGGACTTGACAGCCATTCTGAGACCCGATATCGTGTTAATGGATTTGGTTATGCCCGAGATGGATGGAATTCAAGCAACAAAACGTATTAAGAAACAATTTCCTGATATACAAGTGCTCATGTTAACCAGTTTCTCAGATCGAGATCACGTTATCCCTGCGATTGAAGCGGGAGCATCTGGTTATCAATTAAAAGATATTGAACCAGATGATTTAGTGGAGTCTATTCGCACACTGATGCGCGGAGAAAATACGCTTCATCCTCATGCAACTTCACAACTCATGAAGGAACGAGAGCCGAAAGAAGAACCTCCTCATACGTTATATCCATTAACTCCACGGGAACAAGATGTTTTATCCGAGCTGACTAAAGGGAAAAGCAATAGAGAAATTGCGTCATCATTATTCGTAACGGAGAAAACCGTTAAAACACATATTTCAAATATTTTTTCAAAACTACATGTTCAAGATCGAACCCAAGCTGCCTTATATGCAGTCAAACATGGATTAACTGAACCAAGTGGTTTGTAAAGGAGAGAGACTATGAATATATTAGTAATTAGTGGTGGGCCACGTAAGCATGGCCGTTCTGCAATCGCTGCAAGATTTATTGAACGGACATACGGGTTTCATACGATGGATTTAAGTGTGATGGAAATGCCAATGTATAACGGAGAAGAAGAGCAAGCAGCAAACCCGGTTGTAAAATCTTTAAGAAAAGCTGTTTTAGAAGCAGACGCCGTTTTATTAATTTCACCTGAATACCATAGTGCAATGAGTGGAGCACTTAAAAACACGCTCGACTTTTTAGGTAGCACACAATTTTTACACAAACCGGTTGGATTAATGGCCATTGCAGGTGGGGGAAAAGGCGGCATCAATTGTTTGAACAATATGCGTACTGTAATGCGTGGAGTTTATGCTAATGCAATTCCTCGTCAGTTAGTTCTTGACCCTAGTACTTTCGATTATGACAGTGATGGACTTGTCAAAGAAGCGGCAGAACAAGTCAATGGATTAATTGACGAACTGAAAATGTATGCGCGCATTGGCAACGAAATTAAGTCACATCAATAAGAAAAAGCTGTTCAACATCATTTGAGATGTGTGAACAGCTTTTTTTGATTTTGTGAATTGAAATTCATCATCTTTTTTTAACAGGACGTTTTCGACTATCTTTAGTGATTTGCTTCCATTTACTTCGTTCCGCTTTTTGTGCGGCTAAGTCGGCTTTTCGTTCCATGAAAGCTAATTCTTTTTTCAGCTTTTCATAGCTTGCATATCTTTCGCGTGATAATGAGCCATTGTTTAACGCTTCTTCAATTGCGCAACCTGGTTGACCATTGTGCTGGCAGTCATTAAATCGGCAAGTTTCAGCAATCTGCTCCACATCTTTAAAGCCAGCATCTAAACTTTCGCTATTGTCCCATAACTGGAACTCACGCATTCCTGGCGTATCAATGAGCAATCCTCCACCGGGCATGTGGAATAACTCGCGATGGGTAGTTGTGTGGCGGCCTTTGTCATCATCTTCGCGAATGTTTTGTACATTCATAACATCTTCTCCGCATAATGCATTTGTTAATGATGATTTCCCTACACCGGAAGAACCGAGTAAGGCAGCTGTCTTGCCATCTTTCAATAAATCCTGTAATTCAGTTATTCCTTCACCAGTAACACTACTGACAACGTAGATTGGAACGCCAAAAGCAACCGCTTCAGCTTGTTCTATATAGGTTTCAGGATCGTTGCAAAGATCTTTTTTCGTTAACACGATGACAGGATTTGCACCTGAATCCCATGCTGCAATCATATATCGTTCCAGTCTACGTAAATTAAAATCTAAGTTTAAGGACATGACCAGAAGTACATAATCCACATTTACAGCGACAATTTGTTCAACCGTTGTTTCACCAGCTACTTTTCTTGAGAATAAAGAATTTCTTGGCAAAATGCTGTGAATGATTCCTTTTTCTTCCCCTGGCATTTGCTCGATTCCAACCCAATCTCCTACAGCAGGGTAATCGCGTCGTTGTTGTGCGTTATGTTTAAAGTTACCTGACAAGGTTCCTAACCATTCGCCTTGATCAGTTACCACTCGATACATATGTTTATGTTCAAGTAATACACGACCCGCAACCATTTTTCCACGCTTTTCACTTCGTATTTGTTCATTCCATTTTGTTTCCCAGCTATCGTTCCAACCATAATGTTTAATTGTTTTCAATGTTGTTTCCTCCAATTTTGTGTATATAAAAAAACCGTGTCTGCGAAAAGGCAGTCACGGTTTAATACACATCACTAGAAGACGTATCGCTTTTAGAAAGCACACGCGTGATGAGATACCTGAAACATGCCGATTCGCTTGTTTACATTCGATAATAAAATTGACATAATACCTCACCTGCTTTCTATTTAATAAATAAACCATACCAAAAATATATTCATTAAGTCAATACTCTAATTAATTAATTTGACCTAATTATTAAGTCCTATGTTAAATGTTACTGTTACATATGAAGATAATGTCATAAGAGTTGGGGTTCTTTCATGACTTATAGGGCTTGGCTATGATGTATTGCTTCAAATGGATTACACCGTTGAGTTTTCTGGTTCAGGAATTGCGGGTTCAATATGCACGAGCACCATACAGAATGGTTTCACTTTGTGAATTTTGTTTTCAATTTGTTCCGTAATCCGGTGACTTTCTACGACATTCAGTGTCGGATCTACGGTTACGGTTAAATCGACAAACATTAAATTCCCATGCATCCGGCCTTTAAAATCTTCGATATTAATAACACCTTGCACTTTTCGAACTAGCAAAGATAGTGTTTCCACCTCTTCTTCATTGAAGCCATCCGTTAAGGTATGTACTGCTTCATTAAAAATATCATAAGCTGTTTTTATAATTAAAAAAGCAACGAGAAGGGCAGTAATCGAATCGATAACCGGATAGCCAAATATAGCTGCTAAAATCCCGACTGTTGTCCCAACACTGACCAGTGCATCCGATCGGTTATCGTATGCAGCAGCTCGAACAGCCGAACTGTTGATGCGATTCGCTAGTTTTAAATTATATCGATACACAACATACATAATTATGGCACTTCCACTAGCAACACCAGCTGTTAATAACGAGGGAGTCTGATGAACAGGATGAAGCAAATTTCCACCTGCATGGACGAGTACTTGTAAACCTACAGCCGCCATAATGAACGAAGCGACAAGGGAGGCGATTGTTTCCGCACGTAGATGTCCATAATGGTGGTTATGGTCGGGTGGTTTCTGAGAAATACGTAAGCCAACTAAAACAGCAATAGACGCCGCAATATCGGTGGTGTTATTTAAGCCGTCCGCTTTAAGTGCTTCAGATGTACCAATTATCCCGATGGTTAATTTCGTAGCCGCTAAAAGGAGGTAGGTAACAATGCTGATAATCGCACCTTTTTCCCCTTCTCTTAATTGTGTATAGAGTTCCATTTTGTTTCCCACCTCCAAAACATTGTGACATAACAAAACGACTCCCATTTAGAGAGTCGTTTTCTATCGTCCGTTTTATAGATCTTCTACATTTGTAATCTGTTCTTCATTAATTCGAGCGACTTCTAGGTAAAGTATGTGATGACCTTCCATATCTTTAACCGTAAATTCATAGCCTTGCTCAATTATTTTTTCACCTTTTATGGCTTCAAAACGTTTCGTCATAAACCAACCACCAATAGTATCGATATCTTCTTCGTCAATATCAATGCCGAGAATATCATTGACATTTTCAATTAAGATTTTTGCATCTAATATATAATGGTGCTCGCCTATTTTTTGTACTTCCGGTAGTTCATCATTGTCAAATTCATCACGAATGTCGCCAACAATTTCTTCAAGTATATCCTCAATTGTAACAAGTCCAGACGTGCCACCATATTCATCCATTAATACCGCCATATGAATTCGTTCACGTTGGATTTTTAGTAATAAATCACCAATCGGAATCGTTTCAATAACCCGAATAATAGGTTGCATATAATCGATAACTGGGCGATTAATATTATTTGTATCTTTAATATAAGATGTTAATAAGTTCTTCATGTTTACTAAACCAATAACGTGATCTTTATCGCCATCAGTTACTGGATAGCGGGTATATTGTTCAACGTTAACTTGATCAAACACTTCACGAAGAGTTGTATCTTTATCAATGGTGCTCATCTCTGTACGTGGAGCCATAATTTCTTTGGCAATCCGATCGTCAAACTCAAAAATTTTATTTACATATTTGTATTCTGCTTGATTGATTTCGCCACTTTTCAAGCTGTCTGAAAGAATCATACGAAGTTCTTCTTCTGTATGAGCTAATTCAGATTCAGAAACAGGTTTTAATCCAAATAAACCCGTTAGTGCCCGAGCAGATCCATTTAAAAATTTTATAAACGGATACATGATGCGGTAAAACCAAATCAGAGGAACAGCAAAAAATAGTGAGACTTCTTCAGCTTTTTGGATGGCTAAAGTTTTCGGTGCTAATTCACCAACTACTACATGTAAAAACGTAACTAATGAGAATGCAATGATAAATGAAAGTAAAGACGCAACACTATCACTCACTGAAAAGTTTTCAAAGACGGGATGCAAAATGCGTTCCACAGTCGGTTCACCTAACCAACCTAATCCTAAAGCGGTGATGGTTATCCCTAACTGGCACGCTGATAAATATTCATCTAAATTTGAAATGACTCTTTTAGCGGGAATCGCACGCTTATTACCTTCCGCAATCAATTGATCGATGCGTGTTGTTCTCACTTTTACAATAGCAAACTCACTTGCTACGAAGAATGCTGTAAAAGCGATTAAGACAGCAAATGCTGCCAATCGTATGGCTATGTCCAAAGAATTCCTTTGTTCCAAACCCGAATGAGGGGGAGAACAAAGTGTACACCTCCTGTTTTTCTGAAAAATAGTTAATACTTATAATAATAAAATACTCAAGGCCAAAAGACAAATAATACTTTTTTAGCACGTTATCTCTTTATCCTTATCACTATTTTTATTATCATATAAGAAGAAGCTTATATATGAAATGGAGGTCACAACAATGACAACTAAAAAAAGAAGCAAATACATAGAAATATTAGCTGCTTCAACAAAACTTGGCTTGACATCTTTTGGTGGTCCAGCAGCGCATATTGGTTATTTTAGAGATGAATATGTAGAAAAAAGAAAATGGCTAGATGACAAATTATATGCAGATTTAGTGGCATTGTGTCAGTTTCTACCCGGTCCTGCGAGCTCTCAGGTAGGAATATCTGTGGGCATGCTTCGCGGAGGGTTACTTGGTGGCTTGATATCATGGATTGGTTTCACATTACCATCCGTACTTTTGCTTATGGCATTCGCTTGGATCATCATGCAAACTGGTTCGTTTGAAAGTGGTTGGATTCAAGGTTTGAAAATTGTTGCAGTAGCTGTTGTTGCACATGCGTTAATGGGCATGAGTAAATCTTTAACTCCAGACAGACCACGAATAACCGTGGCGATGATTGCTGCAGGGGCAACATTATTAATCCCAACTGCCTGGGGGCAAATATTGATTATTATTCTAGCTGGTCTTTTCGGACTTCTTTATTATCGAAATGAAAAGGCACCTGAAGCAGTTGAGATGCCTTTACAGTTTGGGAAAAGGACAGGCATTGTCGCATGGATATTGTTCTTTGCCTTACTTATTTTGTTACCAATATTCAGACCGTTTGTTCAAGCAACTTGGTATGCCATCTTTGATATCTTTTATCGAGTAGGTTCAATTGTTTTTGGTGGGGGGCACGTCGTTCTTCCTATGTTAGAGCGTGAAGTTGTTCCGGAAGGTTGGATGTCATCAGAAGCATTTATCGCTGGATACGGAGCTGCACAAGCCGTTCCAGGTCCATTGTTTACATTATCAGGTTACCTAGGACAACTAATGGGAAGTTTCTCAGGGGCGGCTATAGCTGTTGTCGCGATGTTTTTACCTTCATTCTTATTAGTTATAGGAACTTTGCCGTTTTGGTCTATTATTCGTACAAAACCGAGAATTCAAGCTGCCTTAAAAGGTGTAAACGCGGCAGTAGTGGGCATTTTACTTGCTGCATTATATGATCCTGTATTTACAAGCGCGGTTCATGACCCAATTGATTTTGTCATTGTGCTGATCTCGTTTACTCTGTTAGTATTTTATAAACTATCACCTTGGATTGTTGTGGTCATTACAGCTATTTTAGGTGCATTGAGCTTTGCCATGTTTGGCTAAAAAGGAGTTTTGACTTTGGATACAATGTTGCAATATGCAAAGGATATGGACCAACACGATCAGATGAGTACTTTTAAATCTGAATTTTATTTACCTGAAAATCAAATCTATATGGATGGGAATTCTTTAGGACTGATGTCTAAGCGTTCAGAAAAAACATTAACTCAACTCATGTCTAGTTGGCGTGAAAAAGGCATTGACGGATGGACAGAAGGCGAGGAGCCTTGGTTTACCTATCCAGAGAAACTGAGTGAACGTGTGGCTATGGTAGTTGGTGCTCGTGGCAATGAAGTAATGGTGACGGGTTCAATTACAGTGAATATTCATCAAATGCTATCAACCCTTTTTCACCCAACGCCAGAGCGTTCCGTTATTGTTGTAGATGAATTAAACTTCCCATCAGATATTTATGCAGTGGAAAGTCACTTGAAACTTCGTGGACTTGATCCCTCTGTTTCCATGCGCAAAGTAAAAAGTGATGACGGTTACACATTAACGCTCGAAGCCATTGAGGAAACGTTAACAGAAGATGTCGCGATTTTAATGTTGCCATCTGTTTTGTATAGAAGCGGACAGTTATTAGATTTGAAGAAAATCACAGAAATGGCTCATGCAAAAGGAATTTTAGTTGGTTTTGACTTGGCTCATTCTGCTGGAGCAGTTCCTCATCAATTACATAACGACGAGGTTGACTTTGCGATTTGGTGTCATTACAAATATATGAATAGCGGACCTGGTGGAACTGGCGGACTCTTTATTCATGAACGTCATCACCATGAATTACCTGGCTTAGCAGGATGGTTTGGCTCTGATAAATCAAAGCAATTCGATATGTCGCATGCATTTTCAAAAGCAGAGGGAGCGGGAGCATACCAAATTGGTACCCCGAACTTATTTAGTACAGCTCCACTTAGTGGAAGTGTTGAATTGTTTGAAGAAGCGGGAATGGAAGCAATTCGTAACAAATCCTTAGCATTAACACAATATTTACGAGATTTAGTAAAGATGCAACTGAATGATTTTGGTTTTACGGATGTGACGCCAATTGCTGACGAGGCACGTGGCGGGCATATCGCTTTAGCACATCCTGAAGCGGCGCGTATTTGTAAAGCGTTGAAACAAGCAAATGTTGTACCCGATTTCCGTGCGCCAGATATTATTCGTCTGGCACCGATCAGCTTCTATTCAAGTTATATGGATGTTTGGGAAATGGTTCAACGTCTGAAAAAGATTATGGAAGAAGAATCATACAAGACGTTTACCAACGAACGAAATGTGGTGGCCTGATTGAAAATTCATGACATTTCCATGCTGTTGAATAAAGAATCTGCCGAATGGCCAGGAGACACACCATTTCAATTTCAAATTAGCTGGTCAAAGGAACAAAGTGGCTCAGTTAATGTAGGGCAAATCACTACTAGTACACATATCGGAACTCATATTGATGCACCATATCATTTTGATAATGCAGGATTAAAAGTACATGAGCTCCCACTAGAAAATTATTTTCTAGATGCCGTTGTGGTAGATGTGAGTGAAAAAAGTGAAGTTTCAAGAGAAATCCTTCGTAACGTGCAGGTTGGTACTGCAAAAGCTGTTCTCTTTAAAACAAATGCTTGGAAGAACCGTAATGAATTCCCTGAAGAAATTCCTTTATTTAATGTCGACGTTGTTGAGTGGATGATTGAAAACAACTTGGTGTTATTTGGGGTAGACTTACCTTCAGTTGATGCCATTACTAGTAAAGAACTCCCAATGCATCACGCATTAGGAGAGGCAGGACGCTATATTCTTGAAGGAATTGTCTTAGATGATATTCAAGAAGGAATTTACAAATTAATTGCACTCCCATTAAAAATAGAGGGAGCAGATGGAAGCCCTGTTCGTGCAGTATTAATAGAAGAATGATAGATGGAAACCTTAGCAAATGCTGAGGTTTTTTTGTTGTCAAAAATCTCAGTTAGAAGTTTGGCGATCTCAGTTAGAATTTTGGGGTTCTCAGTTAGAAAAATGGCATTCTTGGTTAGAATAATCGCCATCTCAGTTGTAATTGTTCAAAGCGTAAGATCTCAAACATGAAGACGATCCAACAGCAAAGGCTGCGAAAGCGGAGCGAGCAGCCCAAATTAGCCCTGCCCGCTCCGCTTGGCAGGTGTTTCTGTTGGTGAGTGGTCGCTCAGTTAGAAGTTTGACGATCTCAGTTAGAATTATGGAGTTCTCAGTTAGAAAAATGGCATTCTTGGTTAGAATAATCGCCATCTCAGTTGTAATTGTCCTAATAGCACGATCGCAAAGAAGAAGGCAATCCAACAGTCATGGCTGCGAAAGATAGTTAGAATAATCGCCATCTCAGTTGTAATTGTTCAAAGCGTAAGATCTCAAACATGAAGACGATCCAACAGCAAAGGCTGCGAAAGCGGAGCGAGCAGCCCTAATTAGCCCTGCCCGCTCCGCTTGGCAGGTGTTTCTGCTTTGGTGAATAGTCGCTCAGTTAGATTTGCAGGGTATCACTTATAAAAAGTATTTAAAATGCTTATAAAAGATGTATGATTTTATGTTTCAGTTGATTGGAATGGAGGCGGCGACTCCGGCGGAATTAGCAAGAACTGAAGACCCTGGACTGAGCATCGCGAGGGAAGCGGCTGAAGTCTTGCCCGCGGAAAGCGTCCGCAGCAATGGAAATCAACATTTTGAATATGTATACATTCTAAAGCGAATGACGGTTAGTCATTCGCTTTCATCAGACTTTGAATTTTTTATTTCACCATAAGCTAGCAGTGCGCGAGTTCGGCCAGCTTTGTGAGTGACGATAGGGAACGGGTATGTTTCACCTAATACGACTCCGGCGTCTTCTAATGCCTCAGCTGAAGCTTGGTCAGGTTCAATAATGTCTTTATTTGAAAGCCTTTTTAACTCTGGAATCCATTTTCGAATATAGGTAGCCTCGTTATCGAATTTCTCACTCTGTAAATAAGGATTGAAAATCCGGAAATATGGGGCTGCATCTGCGCCACTACCTGAAGCCCATTGCCATCCAAACGTGTTGTTAGCGATATCACTATCGATTAACGTATCCCAAAACCATTCCATCCCTTTTGTGAAATCAATGAGCAAGTGCTTCGTTAAATAACTCGCTACATTCATTCGAACACGATTATGCATATAACCGGTTGACCACAACTCACGCATGCCTGCGTCTATTAATGGAATACCTGTTTGCCCATGACACCATTTTCTATAATGATCTTCACTATTTAGCCAAGGGAAGTTATCGAATTTCTCGTTAAGTGGTTTACTCACCGTTTGAGGATAATGAACAATCATATGATAAGCAAATTCTCTCCATATTAATTGACGGATGAATGCTTCACTTACGTCTGGTTTCATTTTCAAAGCATAATGATACAGACTGCGGACCGAGAGGGCACCGACTGCTAAATAAGGAGAAATTCGTGATGTTCCATTTATTGAAGGGAAATCTCTCCAGTGTTTGTAAGCAGCAACATCTTCATCTATAAAGGTTTTCACTTGTTCAATCGCAGCTTCTTCTCCTACAGCCCAAGTTTCGTCAATTCCTTTTGTCCAGTCAAGAGAGGGTACTAACTTCAACGAATCGATTGTAGCTGATATACAGGTCACCTCTTGAGGCACCTCTATAAAGGTAGCTTCCATCACTTTTGGAACGGCTTGTGGAACTGTTTTTGTTCGAAATTGCTTATAGAAAGGGGTGAATACTTTATACGGCTCTCCATTTTCTTTTACCCCTTTCCAGGGTGGCAGAAGCATGATTCCTTCAAACGTTTTCACCATGATACCTTTTTCATCTAATTCGTGTGCAAATGCCTCATCACGGATTCGCTGATCAGGGTGATATGAGCGGTTATAATAGACAGCATTAATTTGTAATTCCTCAATGAGGGATACAATTGTTTCTTTTAGTGAATGACTCGAGACGTATAAGTCTCCATCGATTTTGCGCAATGAAGATTGTAAAGACTTCAAGTGACCATGAGTCCAATATTTAAACGCTGAGCCCAAGTTTTCTTCAAGTACATAAATCGGTAAAATATCACCATCTAATGATGCTTGATGCATGGCAGGATGATCGTGAAGACGTAAATCATTTCTTAAAATTACGGCAATTTTCATCGATTCATGTCTCCTTTAAAATCCGTCTCCAATTTACAGGTCTTATTTTAACAGGATAAACATATTCTTCTTTATTCAGTATAGAGGAATACTAATTTTATTCGAAATAAAAATGCGTTCCTCGGTGTAAGAGAAACGCATTGGAAATTATTTAACTACTATTACTGAACATGGAGATTCTTTTACAAGTTTTTCACTAACTGAACCGACAAAGAATTTTTGAAAACTGGATTTCCCACTATTACCTACAATAATTGCATCTGCTTGTTCTCGTTCGGCTAATTCAGCTAATGCTCTAGTAGGGTGTCCATCAACAGCGACAATATCGCCACTTACTTGATGTTCATCCAATTGAGATTGAATAGAATCTGACATTTGTACAGCGTAATCTCGAGCAAAATGTCTAGGTGATTCAGGATCGTTTGGTACGGGTGGAGTTGTTGTCATATCGTCTAGGATAGGCGCAGAACCTAAAGGTTGACCAGAATAGGCAATCTCCTCACCTACTACATCTTCATTTACATAAGCTATTAGTAATTTGGCATTTTGATTAGTTTGAAGAATTGTAATGGCTTTTTCTAGTGCGGCTCTACTGCCTTCTGAACCATCATAACCAACGATCATTTTTTGGAACATTTAAATCACTCCTTATTAACTAAACATCGGGAATACGTAAGAAATTAAGAACCATAGAATACCAAAGAAAATAATGATATAAGCTGCGTACTTAATGAATGTTGCACCTACTAGACCCGTGTCCGTTTTCTCTTCTCGTTTTACTTCAACATGTTTGTGTTCTTCCATTTTTTCATCTCTCCCTATCCCTTAAGATTTATTACTCTTTAAATACCCATCTGCAAAAGTTCTAAACTTTTTGCATAAAGAATTAGCATTTATTTCAAAATCTATTGACAATTTAAAAAACAACGTGCTAATCTTGAATAAGTAAATAAATGTGAGAAAAGGAGGTACGACCGATGATTAACAAAATGGATATTCGTTCAAATTGCATAGTTCTTCCGTACTTGCCTGTTATTTCTCGATTGACTTAACACATAACAAGGCACAGGTATGGACCTGTACCTATTTTCAAGAGCGCACGCATCTGGAAACAGGGCGTGTGCTTTTTTGTGTTCACTTATTACCAAAATTTGGTGTTACCAGTGAAAGCTGTCACATAAAAAATGAAAAAAGGAGTGCTGACGATGAAAAATCGCCAACAGAAGCAAATTTTACTAAAGGAATCTCTAGAAGGTGGTTAGTTAGGCTACACCTATAACAGAAAGTAGGAAATGACATGTTCACAGTATTATTTAAATTAAGATGGTTTTTCAAAGAAAATTGGAAACGGTATACAATCGCCATTTCCTTATTAATGGTTACCAATGTGCTAGAGGTTGTCCCTCCATGGTTACTCGGAGAATCAATTGATGCTATTTACCAACAAACATTAACTTCTAAATTATTACTTACATTTATACTCGCTCTTATTGCAGTTACGGTTGTCAATTATTTAAGTAACTTTGTATGGCAATATCAACTTTTTGGTGGGGCATATGTAATTGAGAAACAATTACGTGGTCGTTTGATGAAACAATTTTTACGAATGACTCCATCATTTTATGAAAAAAATCGCACAGGAGATTTAATGGCTCGTGCGACAAATGATTTAAAAGCGGTTTCTACGACAGCAGGTTTTGGTATTTTAACGTTAATTGACTCATCCCTATATATGTTGACAATTTTAATAACAATGGGTGTTTTAGTGAGTTGGAAATTAACATTAGTCGCATTATTGCCATTGCCTATTTTAGCGATCATCATGCAAATTCTTGGGAAACGCATCCATGAAAAATATATGAAAGCTCAAGATGCATTTGGAGATATGAATGATAGTGTCCTAGAAGCAGTAGCTGGAGTTCGCGTGATTCGTGCCTATGTGCAAGAACGTGCCTCTGAAAAACAATTCGATGAAATGACAGAAGATGTTTATGCGAAAAACATGGAAGTTGAAAAAATCGATGCATTGTTTAACCCAATTACAAAAGTATTAACGGGTATCAGTTACATGATTGGTCTAGGTTATGGTGCTTATTTAGTATCGCAACAACAAATGACTCTAGGAGATTTGGTAGCGTTTAATGTGTATCTTGGGATGATTATTTGGCCAATGTTTGCGATTGGTGAATTAATCAATGTCATGCAACGAGGAAATGCTTCATTGGACCGCGTTGAAGAAACGCTGGATTATGAAGAGGATGTTAAAGATCCTGAACAAGCTGTCAAATTGGATCGTCCAGGCCAAATTGGCTTTAGTTCAGTTGATTTCCAATATCCGACGTCTACGAACATCAACTTGTCGAATATTCATGTTCAAATTGAACAAGGTCAAACGCTTGGTATCGTTGGGAAGACGGGTAGTGGGAAAACGACATTTATCAAGCAATTACTGAGAGAGTATCCTGCTGGTAAAGGTTCATTGTCATTGTCAGGTATTTCAATTAAAGAGCAGACGAAAGACCAAGTTCGTAATTGGATAGGATATGTTCCTCAAGATCATGTTTTATTCTCACGAACTGTGAAACAAAACATTTTGTTTGGTCATCCAGACGCAACAGATCAAGACATTGAAAATGCTATTCGATTATCTTATTTCCAAAAAGATTTGGAAATGCTTCCTCAAGGACTTGAGACACTTGTCGGTGAAAAGGGAGTCGCTTTATCGGGAGGACAAAAGCAACGTATTTCAATTGCACGTGCGTTAATTAAAAATCCTGAAATTCTTCTATTAGATGATTCATTATCTGCAGTTGATGCGAAAACAGAATCGAAAATTATTGAAAATATTCAAAGAGAACGAAACGGGAAAACAACAATTATCACGACTCATCGCTTGTCAGCGATTCAACATGCTGATTGGATTCTTGTACTTGATGATGGTGTGATTATTGAAGAAGGTACACATGAGGATTTGTTGGAAAACGAAGGCTGGTACAAAGAGCAGTTCGATCGCCAACAGATCGAGGAGGTGACGTCATGAGTACAGGAAAAAGACTTTGGGTATACGCCCTTCACTATAAAAAATTGTTAATCATGGGGATGTCATTACTAACCGTTGCTGTAGCAGCAGATTTAGCCGGACCCCTAATTGCAAAGAAGATTATTGATGATCATATTGCAGGTGCTGATGGGGGTTCAATCGATTTTGAACCAATCGCGATGTTACTTGGCATATTCTTTGCTTTAACCGTTGTTGCTGCTGTATTTCGATATGGCGAGTACTTACTTTTACAAAAGGCAGCGAATCGTGTCATTCAAAAAATGCGTAATGATGTGTATCAACATATTCAAACGCTACCAATTCGCTATTTCGATAATTTACCGGCTGGAAAAGTAGTAGCTCGAATAACGAACGATACAGAAGCCATTCGAGAACTATATGTAACTGTATTGTCTCAGTTTGCATCGAGTGCCATGTATATCACAGGGATTTATGTGGCTTTGTTCTTCCTAGACTGGAAAATGGCCACGATTGCATTATTTGTTTTGCCAATCCTCTATATTTGGATGATTATGTACCGTAAGTACGCATCAAAATATAATCATATTGTTCGAGGAAAAGTCAGTGATATGAATGCAATGATCAATGAATCCATTCAAGGAATGACGATTATCCAAGCATTTCGACGTGAAGAACAGATGCAAGAAGAGTTCGAAGTAATGAACCGTGAACACTATAAATACCAGAATAAGTTATTGTATTTAGACGCAGGAACTTCCCACAATTTAGTAGGGGCAATCCGTTCTATCACGTTTGTCTTATTCATCTGGTATTTTGGTGGTGCTTCATTGACAGCAACAACAGCTATTTCAGTAGGGGTTTTATATGCGTTTGTAGATTATATAACGCGACTATTCCATCCAGTTACTGGCGTGGTGAATCAGTTAGCGAAATTAGAACAGGCCCTTGTAGCGGCCGAACGTGTCTTCCGATTAATGGATCGACCTGGTGAAGATGTAAGCGATGAAAAGGTTGATAGATATGAAGGGAATGTACGTTTTGATAACGTCTGGTTCGCTTATAAAGAAGAAGAGTATGTCTTAAAAGACATTTCTTTTGAAGCCAAAAAGGGCGAGACTGTTGCGCTAGTTGGACATACAGGTTCAGGTAAGAGTTCGATTATGAATTTACTGTTCAGGTTCTATGATGTTTCTAAAGGTGCCATCACCATTGATGGCATGAATATTCAAGACTTATCTCGTCAAACAGTTCGTGATCATATGGGAATTGTTTTACAAGATCCCTATTTATTCACAGGAACGATTGAAACAAATGTGAGTTTAGGTGATGCAAGAATTTCTCGTGAAAAAGTGCAAGCTTCTCTAGATGCTGTCGGAGGGGACCGAGTATTAAAGCATTTACCTAAAGGAATTGATGAGCCTGTAATTGAAAAAGGAAGTACGTTATCTTCTGGACAACGACAACTCATTTCATTTGCCCGAGCTTTAGCATTTGACCCAGCGATTCTGATCTTAGATGAAGCTACATCGAATATCGATACCGAAACTGAAGAAATTATTCAACACGCGATGGATGTTTTGAAAAAAGGACGAACAACATTCATTATTGCTCATCGACTTTCTACTATTAAAAATGCAGACCGAATATTAGTGTTAGATCGAGGAGAAATTGTTGAACAAGGTACACACGATGAATTATTAACTTTAGGAGGGCGTTACGAACAAATGTATCGTCTTCAATCTGGCGTATCTCTTAATCCTCAAGTGGGTTAAGGGATATTCCCTTTTTAATAAAGAATATCTCTGTGCAACATAGCAGATCAGTCTTGTAGCCTAATTAGTGATTCTAGTAATCAGAGCTTCCACATCTGTTCTTACCTCACAGGTGACAACCTAGAAGTCGTTTTTAGCATTTATGATTGCAAGTTACTAGTGAAAGCTTTATATTTAGAGAATCGAAACACGGAAGACTGGAGTGAGAGTTGTGCAATATGATAAAGATGTAATTAATCGTTTGAAAAGATTAGAGGGACAGGTTCGTGGAGTGATTAAAATGATGGAAGAGGGAAAAGATTGTCGCCAGGTAGTCACTCAACTATCAGCTGTACGTTCTGCTTCTGATCGATCAATTGGACTAGTCGTTGCAAAGAACTTACAACAATGTATTATTGAATCGAATGAAACTGGCAAGTCTGCAGAAGATGCCATTCAAGAAGCAGTTCAAATGCTTGTGAAAAGCCGTTAATAAACTATTTAACCACTTGGTCAACTATTAAACGAGTTCTCGCCTGAGTTGAAAATAAAACACTACATAAAAAGGCTGTCAATTCGAAATGAATTGGCAGCCTTTTTTAATACTTGTGAACAGCCCGTGTTTAAAAAGAATTATTAGTCGCAAAGCTTTTAATATCAAACTGCTCGAATTTGAATATTCTAATCGTTTTTAGAAAAAAATATGGGTTTCTTTGAAATTCCATTTGCAATGGTATTGAAACAATATATCAGTAGCATAAAGGTGAACAATGGAGGAAGAATCATCCAATATCGTTTCGTCATAAAGACTTCTCTCGAAATGGCAATCATACCTGAAAGCTCAGATATGTCTGGTACTCCATACGTTGAACCTCCAACAAAAAGGGATAAAATCCCTAAGTGCACAAACATTTGTAGCACTTGTATGATATGTTGTGTCCAAAGTAAAAGAATCTTTGGCCATAGAACAGGATTTAGATGTTTGATTAAAATCCATATTAATGATCCCCCCATCACAACCGAACTTTGAACATATTCTTTTTTTAAAGTTTCATTCATTTCATTCCCTATGGAACTTGTTGTTACTGGTAGAACTATGACGGACATAATGACAATTTGAAATATCAACCTCTCCATTAATGTTGTTTCCCATATGCCAGTAAAGTTTTTAAGTACTGGCATTAATAAAATATATGTTAGTAGTGATAATGGTAAAAAATGCATACCATCAGCAATCGAATTAATGGCTACTCTTATTTTATTGTTTGAATAAAACACATAAAGAATTGCAAATAAATAACCCGCTACTATTCGTGTAGTTGCAATGACTAAAGTGATTAGGATGGTATATTTGAGACCAACTATTAATTGTTGAAGTATAGAAAAACCAAATGGATCTGTTCCAAATAGAATGCTAGAAGAGGGAGGGTGTGGTGAAATACTTATCATTTCCCCTTCCTCATTGTAAATATAATTGATTTGATCTATTTGATCGTCAAATATGATGAAATACATAAAGCTAGTTAATAAAAGACCAAATACAATCAAAACTGGAATCTTAATAGTTAAACTTTTGAATAGATTTTTCCTTACGCTTGTCAAGGTTGCTGAAATTCCAGGTCTAGAGTCTTTTTTTCTAAAGATAGGTAATGATTTAATTTGTTGAATGCTTAATAAAGATAAATTCAAATTATTGAAAATCACATTTCTCATTATTTGCTCTTTATCAACAATACGCTCTGCTATTGTATAAAAAAAGAAGAAGGGAGTGAAAATAGATAAAAGAATAAAACTTGTTCCAGTCGGACTAAAATCAGCCCTCAAATAATAAAGAATCCCATTTATGCCAAAAAGGTATTCTATAATTAATAAGGAAGATATACTAAGCCAAACAATCGATTTAGATTGAAAAAATAAACTTTTCAAAACATTAGAAGTACAATGTTTCAACAATACTTCGAAATTATTTAACCCCTTAGATCTTGCCAACTCAACATAGGATTTTCCCCACTCCTCTTCAAATAACAAGATAAAGAGCTTGAAAAATAACAGAGTAGGTAAAATGGATAAACAAAGAATGGGAGCGATATAAACCAAGTTATCTCCTAAACTATAAAATTGTAAAATTAGAATATCGGTTTTTAAATAAAATTGAACAACTACTATTTGTATAAGAAATATAAATGAAAAATCCGGAAATGACTCAAGAATTTTTGCTGTCTGTAGAAGGAATTTTTTTGGAAAGCCCTTTGACAAAAATGTAACTAATGACAGTACGAATGAAATTATAAGGGATATAAGGAGTGAGGCAATCAGAATCGACATTGAATAAATATAAGGTCCTGTAAAATACTGAAGAAAAGAAATATATTTTGTTTCCAATGTATTGAGTGCTATATAGCGTAAATGCCATTCAGCTGGTGTGAAGAAGTCCTTTACAACTCCAGAAAATGTTGAAAAAAATAATTGAAGATCAAAGAAGTGGTGAAGTTTAAAGAGAACAGGTGCACAGCTTATTAAAATAATGCCTATTACCCCGAATAAATACTTAAATAATGTGGTTGATATTATCTTCAAGAAAGGTCCTCCTTAAGGACTCATAAGATTATATAAGATTCATTGGATTATTCCGGTATGCATTTCCATGATTCGATTCGATCAATACTTGTATATAATATTGATGGATTTAACTCTTTAAATATTTTAAAAATACTCCTTAACAATACTATGTTACTTTTAAATATATTTGGTAAAAATTTCTTATGTTAGTAATACGTGCTAAAAATAAAAAGGTTTCACTTATCATCTGTTTTCCACACTTTACATAAAATTCTCAAAAAAAAAGAAAAGACACAGCTTGCACCATTTTCGGCACAAACTGTGTCTTTTCTAATTTCTTGCATTAATCGTACACGTGGAAAAGCATTAATTCATGAATCATTTTCTTTACGGTTTCTTCATCAGGAGGATGAGAACCTTTCCACTCGATTTTGCCATCAGGGTGGTAGTCGCCATTATAGCGAGATTGTTTATAAAAAAATGAAAACGTCCAGCCGGGTAGTTGCTTGTTTTCAAACATTGGTTTAAAGCTAAAGTGTTGTAACATGAGGAACTCCTTTCATAGTGTCACTTTTCATCGCATAAGTTGTCTTAAAGACAAAAGGAGTGACAATGTGTTTACTGAGCAATTAAAACAAGCCATCGAAGGTGAGTACAGAGATTATTATGTTTATAAACATATGCTCACATTAACGGATGATGCCTTTTTCCAATCCTTTATAAAACATATTATAGAGGATGAAAAAAGTCATTATGAAATGTTTCAACAACTCTATTATATGCTGACAGGAGAGTTTGTTCAAAACCCTGCTAAGCCGAAGCATCCGACTAGTTTCAAAAAAGCAGTAAAAGATGCGCTCATAGATGAATTAGAGGGCGTAGAATTATATAAAGAAATGCTGCTTACCATCCCAATTCCTGAAGCACATGATCCATTATTTATTGCCATGAATGATGAAATGGAACATGCTATTCGACTTTCAACTATATATAACTCGATTTAAGTTCATGTCTTCTCATTTTTAATCGAGCTGCCTTCTTGTTATAATGGAAGGTAGCTTGAAAGAAAAAGGTGAAGACATTGAATTTTTTATGGACAATCGTATTTATGGCACTTATTGGTGCTTTAATAGGTGGATATACAAATCACTTAGCAATCAAAATGTTATTTCGTCCGCATGAAGCCAAATATATTGGCAACTGGAAAGTACCTTTTACACCAGGGTTAATTCCAAAGAGACGAGATGAATTAGCAAAACAATTAGGCAGAACGGTAGTAGAACATTTATTGACTCCAGACACATTTAAACGCCGCTTTTTCTCTCAAGAGATGAGTCGAAAAGCAGAGATTTGGATTCAAGGTCAGATTACAAAACAGGTGTTTGAATCCGATCTTACAATCCAACAATGGATGCAAAAAGCGGGTATAGAGCAAATACCTAATCGAGTAGAAGCGAAAATTGATGACATTTTAGATAAGCAAATCAGTAGCATGGAAATGCGTTTTGCTACTAAATCAATTCGTGAATTGGCACCTGAACAGTGGATGGAAAAAGCAAATGAGCAAATTCCAGAAATTGTAGAGTACATGTTAAATAAAGGCGAATCTTTTTTTGAATCTGAAGAAGGAAGACAAACGATTAAACGACTAGTTGATGACTTCCTTTCTTCTAAAGGTACATTAGGAAATATGATCCAAATGTTTATGGGAGAGTCGTCCACTATCGTCGACAAAGTCCAGCCTGAGATTCAAAAATTCCTAAGAGCACCAGGAACATTTGAATTAATTGCCAATATCATTCGTGGGGAATGGGAAAAGTTAAAAGATCGACCTCTCCAAGAATTAATCGGTGGCTTCGATTGGCAGCCCATCTTATCAACCGTAAAGACGTATGTTAAACAAGAGCTTGCAGTTGAAAAAAGACTGGATGCTACGTTACAATCATACTGGCCAGATGGTGCAAACTGGACTGCACTTAACTTCACGCCGAAGTTAACGAATTTTGCTTTCCTTCAAGGAGAACAAAAGCTCGAAGAAATGATACACCGCTTAAAATTAGAAGATATGGTTAAAGAACAGGTGGATTCATTCCCAGTGCAACGTTTAGAAGAATTAGTTCTTGGTATTTCAAAGAAAGAATTTAAAATGATAACAGTCCTTGGAGCAGTTCTTGGAGGTTTAATCGGAATTATTCAAGGTCTTATCGTCTACTTTATGAATATGATATAGGAGTGATTTTTAATGACTGTAAACATTTATGATGACATTAACCGATTAGAAACTTCTTTTAGAAAAACAAATGAATATGCCGCGGTACAACAAGCTGTTGCTGAAGTGAAATCAGATGAACAAGCTTTGGCACTATTTAAAAGCTTTAGAGATCTGCAGATGACATTGCAACAAAAACAAATGGCTGGAGAAGAAATTTCAGGAGAAGAACTTGAGTATGCTCAAAAAACAGCACAACTGGCTCAAGCAAATCCTAAAATTGAAAAGATGCTACAAGCTGAAATGGGTTTAAGCGGTTTGATCGAAGAAGTGAATCGAGTTTTAATGAAACCAGTGCAAACTTTATATGAAGGAATGTAAAACCGGCTGATGCCGGTTTTTCTTTTTGCTTCAAGAATAACAACACTCATTTTGTTTTATAAAAAATAGCAGTAAAGTGTTCATTTTAGGGTATAAGTAACAAGTATCCAAAAGAAAGGAGGTAGAGCATGATCTTATTTACATTTTTACTTACTTGTGGACTTATCGCTGTACATATTTTATCCAAAAGGCTAGATTTTTTAAGGTTTTCTCCTCGACACGTGTTTCTATCTTTTTCTTCAGGAGTTGCAGTTTCTTATGTATTTGTTCATTTATTGCCAGAATTAAATGAATATCAAAAAGAGCTTGAAGATACTGTTCAGTCAAATTTTTGGATGGTTATGGAAGATCATATTTATATTGTCGCAATGATTGGACTTGCTATTTTCTATGGGTTGGAAGTGATGGTTAGGAAAAAAGAAGAGCTAGATAAAAAAGAAGGCGGAGATCAAGAGTCTTTGCAAAGATTTCAAATTCATATGGCTTCTTTCTTTTTTTACAATGCAGTGATTGGATATTTGATGGTTCGCGGTGAATATGAAGGTGTAACTGGTACTCTTTTGTTTTTTGTTGCAATGAGTGTCCATTTCATTACAAATGACTGGAGTTTAAGAGAATCTCATAAAGAAGAATATGATCGTTTCGGAAGATGGTTATTGGCGATAGCTATTTTCGTAGGTTGGAGCGTTGGGGCTTTTATTGAAATAAAAGATGTTGTGGTTTCACTTCTTACTGCTTTTTTAGCGGGAGGAATTATATTGAATGTAATGAAGGATGAATTACCTGAAGAGCAAAAAAGTAATTTGCCCGCATTCTTAATTGGTATTTTGAGTTATACGTTCCTATTGGTATTTTTACATTAAGTACAAAGTTCAAATTAGGTTAACCATAAAATTAGACGGAGCCTCCATCATATAAGTGGAGGCTCCGTCTTTCTTATGCACAACAAAAAACAGACTCTACATAAGTAGAGTCTGTTTGAAAGGTTAAATTATGCTTTTTGAACGTTTGAAGCTTGAGCTCCACGAGCGCCTTGCTCAACGTCGAAAGTAACTTTTTGACCTTCGTCTAAAGATTTGAAGCCTTCACTTTGGATTGCTGAGAAATGTACGAATACATCGTCCCCATTTTCACGCTCGATAAAACCAAAACCTTTTTCTGCATTAAACCATTTTACTGTACCTTGTTCCATT
>NZ_JBYNRN010000048.1:0-2855 GCF_057785155.1 Paenisporosarcina sp. | reverse complement strand
GGCAAAGAGGTCACACCCGTTCCCATACCGAACACGGAAGTTAAGCTCTTTAGCGCCAATGGTAGTTGGGGGTCTCCCCCTGCAAGAGTAGGACGTCGCTAGGCAAATAAGAAACCGGTACCTGTTAAAGGGTATCGGTTTCTTTGTGTTTAACTTTGTTTTGAAGTGAAGTGAAGTGAAGTTGAAAAGAACTTTCACTCTATATAAATCTAAATATTGATTAACAGTATCGTCTTGCCATCAAAAAATCTTAATCACCAGACAATGATATGAATAGTTTCATCACTAAACAGCAGCATAGCGAAAACAAACCAAATGGCCCTCCTCGAATAGATCTCGAGGAGGTTTTCTGTGGGGAAATATGGGTGAATCGGAATAAATCATCGCGCAAGCCGAATAAATCTTACTTTAAACGGAATAAACCATCAAGGAAACCGAATAAATCGAACATCAAGCGGAATAAATCTTAACTTCATTAGAAAATTCTTAGTTTGCCAATACGTTGAACAGCATCTACTGAAATTTGTTCAGTGATCGTAGCCCCTGAAAGAGTAGGACGTCGCTAGGCAAATAAAAAACCGATACCTGCTAAAGGATATCGGTTTTTTTGTGTTCATTTTTTATTGATTTGTAACACAAATATGAAAAAGGATATATTTTCCTTGCGTCGAATAATATAAAGAAATAAAGGAAGTTAATAAACCTAACTAGGGAGGTGAGTTATGAAAGTCTTAAAAAATATGATTATCATTTCTGTCACAAGCATTTTGTTATCCTCATGTGGAAACTTCAGTTCAATTAATGGATGCCCTGATGGTGAAATTGAGTGGGTCGATATGGTTATGATAAATGATATTAAATACCAACATCACTTTCCTGAACCTGTTGATGGGAATAATACTTTGTCAATTGAAAAAGGTAGAGAGCTTGGCAAAGTAACTTTTAAGATGGCTGATCGTGCATGTAGTAATCATAAGATGAAAAATGGGGATGCTGCATATTTGGAAGATGGTACATCAATTTATGAAATCAAAGGATATCCATCCTCTCTTATAGTTGTAGCAAATGATAAGGCTTTTTTAGTAGATACTAATATAAAAGCAAAAACTGCTGACAATTTATACCCGTTAGATGGTTTGGTTAAAAATATTTATGTCGAAAGCACTGAAGATGGCAGTCGAATACAACCCTTTACACAGGATTCTACAAAAAAATTCCTGGATGCTTGGTCTCAATTAAAATTAGAGGACCCAGAATCATTATATAAGAAAGGCAAAATGGAAGGAGACCAAATCTTTTTAGAGATTGAACTTAACAATGGTGTTTCTTTCAGACTAGTTTATTGGGTTGATTCAAATATTTTCAGTAATGGAGTAATAGGAAGCAAAGAAATAAAGAATATCATTGAGGATGAATTATCACACAAAATTAGTGAATAACCACTTTTTTCTTAAAAGTTGCTTGAGCAGCTCTTTTTCTAACGTTTACCAAGAATATTAGTGCTGCTCTAATTGACGATGATGTTCATGTGATGAGGTTGGTTAAGCCAAGAAGGTATTCTTGATCTCAATAAAACTTATAGAGGAGAAAATGAATTGAAGAATGATTTTAACAAAAGCAACAAATTAAGAAGAATATTGACTGTTTTTATGGGTGGATTTATTTTACTAGGTACAATAAAGTTACCGGTACATATGGCTGATTGGTTCGTTCCTTTTAAAGTAGTGGAACCTTTCTATGATGTTGAGGATCTCGATAAAAAGTACTCGAAAGTGATGGGCTATAATAAAGTGAAATTAGTTTACGAAAACCAAGAAGGAATTTTAACTGTTTGGGCAACGAGCGAAATAGGTTGGAATAAGGTTTCGAATTGGGAGGAAGAGGTTGAATTATTAAACGGAGCAACTGGACATTATAATGAGCATAATCATGTTCAATCGATTAGTTTTAGAGTAGACGAAGTTGAATATTCAATTGACTATAAAGGAAATGAACCCATTCCCAAAAAAGACCTCATCAAAATTGCTAATTCTATTGTAATAACTAAATTTGCGTAGGGTGTATAAGCCTGTATAACTATCTTATTGATTCAATAAACTAAATGGTTTCCAGAATGAGCTTATACAAGGACAAAAGCTATCTATTCAAGGTTTAGATCAGAGAAGGACTCCTAAGAAAATAGCGATAACTTATCTTATAAACTCATTTGTTGATTGCGTGCCCTATTCATATACTGATTTGGGATCAATCTTGTAAAATCATAATTTTATATCACTCAACTAAGCTGTCTTGACTCAATACAATAATCGAGTTTGTGAATAATACAGACTTTCAAGAAGGTCAAATATATTTGGCATTGTGAATACTCAGCTTGTGAAAATATCACATATACATAGCGTTACAGAATTCCTATCAGGTCTTTTCGAAGGATATCCATTTATAAGTGATAAAGAAGCAAACTTAGTTTTAAAAAACTTTCACTATTGTATTGACTTTTATAAGCCAGACTGATATATTTATTAAGTTGCTGATTTAAGCGCAACGAATTAAATGAAAAAATTAAAACTTCTTGTTGACATGACATTGAAGATTTGATATGATATAAGAGTTGCTGTTGAAACAACGACGACAACTAATGAACCTTGAAAACTGAACAGCAAAACGTCAACTAACAAGCGGAACGCACTTCGGTGCCGGAAGCAAAAAACGTTTTCTTACGCCGACACCTGTTGGTATCGAAAACAAACTTGAACTTAACCGTTCATTATAAACGTCAATATTTTTGACGCCAGCAACAAAGTCGAGCTAATCGACTCACCTATTATGGAGAGTTTGATCCTGGCTCAGGACGAACG
>NZ_JBYNRN010000047.1:0-209509 GCF_057785155.1 Paenisporosarcina sp. | reverse complement strand
GGGATAAGTCGATTGAATGAGTTCAACCGCGTCGCGGTAAGAGCAGCGCCCCTCACGCAGATCCGCCACGCGCTCGGTGGCGAACCCCGCCGACGCGAGCGCCGACCGGCAAGCGGCCACGTCGGTTCGGAACGCGTCCAGTCGCTCGACGCGTAGCGGCAGCGGCATGAGATCGGCCTCTTCCGGCGGCGGCGAGCCGATTAGCAACATGAGCATGATCAGCGCCAGCGCCGCCAAAGCGGACGCCGCCCAGATGCGGGCGCGCTCATGCTCCTCCTTAGAGGGCGGCGGAAGAGATCCGATTATCCGCATGCGAAAAGGAAACCGCGCCTTGACCGATTCCTGGCATACCGCCTAGGACATCCGGCCCGGCGCGCCTACCTCAAGCGCTGCGGCTGAGGCCTCGTGGCGGAGTGGCGACGCAGCGGACTGCAAATCCGCGAACCCCGGTTCAATTCCGGGCGAGGCCTCCAATCTTTTCCACCACAATCTCAAGGCTTTCGAAGGCTTGGTGAAGAAAGCGTAGCCCGTTTACGTTTCCTTTACCGGTTAGTGGGAAATTCACCTTGTCTTCCCTTGGAGACACCCCACCATACCCAACGCCTTCGAGGGCCCCGCAAGGGGCCCTCGTTTTCCTTTGGGGTCGAGGTGACGCGCAAAGGGCCCTTTTCCCCCGGCGCCGAACTTGATAGAGACCCCGCTCCCGCCGATGGCGGGATAAGATGGTCCTCGGTAGCTCAGTGGTAGAGCAACCGGCTGTTAACCGGTTGGTCGTAGGTTCGAGTCCTACCTTCGGAGCCACTTATCTTGCTTCCATAGCTCAGCAGGTAGAGTGCTTCCATGGTAAGGAAGAGGTCACCGGTTCGAGCCCGGTTGGAAGCTTATTTTCCAAATACATACTCGTTATACATAAGAGGCCCCTTGGTCAAGCGGTTAAGACACCGCCCTTTCACGGCGGTAACACGGGTTCGAATCCCGTAGGGGTCACCATTTATACTTTTTACGTAACTTTAACCAGTATGTAAAAAGAATCAAAAGCAAGTAGTTCTAGGAAACGATCAAATGAATGAAGGAGCGTACAAACGTACGTGACTGACATGAATGCGAGAGTTGACAACGAAATGCGCAGCTTTTCATTCTTTTTAACGGAGGATTAGCTCAGCTGGGAGAGCATCTGCCTTACAAGCAGAGGGTCGGCGGTTCGAGCCCGTCATCCTCCACCATAGTTTTTTACCCTTGGAGGGGTAGTGAAGTGGCTAAACACGACGGACTGTAAATCCGTTCCTTCGGGTTCGGCGGTTCGAATCCGCCCCCCTCCACCATTTTTTAATCGCATTGGGGTATAGCCAAGCGGTAAGGCAACGGATTTTGATTCCGTCATGCCCTGGTTCGAATCCAGGTACCCCAGCCATTTTTGAGCCATTAGCTCAGTTGGTAGAGCATCTGACTTTTAATCAGAGGGTCGTAGGTTCGAATCCTACATGGCTCACTTTTATTTCATATTTTTCGGGGCCTTAGCTCAGCTGGGAGAGCGCCTGCCTTGCACGCAGGAGGTCAGCGGTTCGATCCCGCTAGGCTCCATCATAAAACGTTTGGAATGTTCATTAATTCCAAGCGTTTTTTTAATTTTATAAATCATTCAAAACGATCTTATCCAAAATAATAAGTCGACAACAAATCGATAAATTCCTCCTCTAAATCTCTTTTATTCTTTACCACCACATAAGTCGTTACTTTAGGAAGCTCAAATAAATCAAATGGTATATGCATAATTCGACCCTCTAGTAGTTCCCTACGTACGATTGAGTGTGGCAGGATGGATATCCCAAGTCCTTCTTGAATAAAGCGCTTTGTTATATGTGCTTGAGAAACTTTCATTGTCCGAACTCCTGGTACTTCTTTTCTAAGTCTTATTAAAACATCATCCCAAAATACAGGGTGGTGATGGGTGAAGAGGGTCAGTGATTGTAAATACTCTAGACTATCGATTGGTGGACCAGCTTCATCATCATAGGCATCTCTTGGACCAATTAAGAGAAGAGACTCTTCAAAAATCGGAATGGACTGAATATGTTTATAAGTTGTGGGTAAAGCAGATATCCCTAAATGGACAATCTCGTTATCCACAAGTTCTTCAATCAATTGTGAATCTTCCACCCGAATTGTAATTTCAAGTTGTGGATGCTTTTCTATAAATGTGCGTAAAATTGATGGGAAAATGGTTTCAGCGACTAATGGAGATATGGCAATCGTCCATTTATGTCGGAAGCCTTGTTTAAATGCGTGTAAATGTTGGATGCTTTCTTCCATTTGACGAAGAATTCTTTGTGCTTCAGTTACATAGAGTTTACCGGCATCCGTTAAGGTCACCCGATTGTTTATTCTCTCAAACAGGGCGATTCCTAAAAACTCTTCTAGCAGTTTTATGTGGACAGTTACGCTTGGTTGAGAGAGCATTAGTTGCTCAGATGCTTTCCTGAAGTTCAATGTTTCCGCAGCTACTGTAAACGTCTTTAACCATTGTAATTCCATATGAATGCCTACCCTCGATTAATAATTCTTATTGAATCAATTATATATCTTCAATTTTTATTATCAATAAAAGAACATATACTTGAAATATAGGAGGCGGTATATATGTTTCAAAAAGGATTAAAAGATGTGGTGGCAGTTCAGACAAAAATTGCATCGGTAGACGGGGAAAAAGGAGAATTAAGATATCGGGGAGAACTTGTGGATAACCTCATAACGAACTGTAGTTTTGAAAAGTTATCCACCTACTTATGGACAGGTGTGCATAGTAAGCCCTCGTCCTTATTTTTAGAAGGACGGAAGTTACCGGAGCATGTTATTCAGTTGCTTCGAACTTTACCTAAAAATCTACAACTTATGGATGGGGTTCGAACGGCTGTATCTGCTTATGCGACGCCGAATTTTCTGAAAAAATCTTCTTATGATCAATCGGTTTCATTAACCGCAGCTTTGCCTGTGATTGTTGCCTTTTTGTATCGTCAAAATCAGAATTTAGAGCCTTTAGAATCCAATGAAGAATTAGGCCATACTGCAAATTATTTATACTTATTAACAGGGATATCCCCAACTTCAACAGAAGTAGCTGCGCTAGAGACGTATTTGATGTTAACGATGGAGCATGGAATGAATGCATCTACCTTTGCTGGGAGAGTGACAATCTCAACTGAATCAGACATTCCATCTGCAATTGTATCGGCTCTAGGAACCATGAAAGGTCCGTTACATGGTGGTGCACCATCTGGTGTGTTGGACTTACTTGATGAAATTCAGTCACCAGAACGCGTAAGGTCAACGATTACAAGCAAGCTTGAAAAAGGCGAGCGCATCATGGGGTTTGGTCACCGAATCTATAAGACGGAAGATCCGAGGTCGATCTTACTGAGAGAAAAATGTCTACAACTTCAAGGGGAAGATAAATGGTTAGACTTGGCGACATATGCTGAGAAAGAAATTATTCAATTACTCAATGAACATAAACCGGGGCGTAAGTTATATACAAATGTTGAATTTTATGCGGCGGCCATTATGCGAGCTATTCAAATGGATGCAGCTTTATTTACACCGACATTTAGTGTGGCACGCATTGTTGGGTGGACAGCTCATGCAATGGAACAAATCGATGATCATACGATATTTAGACCGCAGTCCGTATATGTGGGGAAATCTTTTGTATGATAGAAGAAAATCATTTGTAAGGAGATCTAAAGATGACATCGATTTTAATTCATAACAACGTGACTTTGCGTCCTATGCAGGAAAGCGACAGCGCAGCCTTATGGCGTATAACGAAGCCAGAAACGTTTACCCATATGCTCAATCAACTGCAAACTTACGAAGAATTTGTAAAATGGATGGACGCAGGTTTAAGTCAAATGACTACGACGGACGGCACGATTGTATATACAGTGGTTGACTCAGAAACGAACGAAGTTATGGGTTCAACACGTATATATAATATCGATTTTGTGAATAAATCTTGCGAAATTGGATCGACTTTCTATGGAGAAAATTATCAGCGAACACACGTGAACACGACAACCAAATATTTATTGCTTTCGTATGCCTTTGAGACGTTGGGGTTTATTCGAGTGCAGTTTAAAACAGATGCTGATAATCTCCGTTCTCAAAAAGCGATTGAACGAATTGGTGCCAGTAAAGAGGGCATATTACGCAATGAACGCATTCGTTCGACTGGACTCCCTAGAAATGCTGTGGTCTATTCGATCATTTATGAAGAGTGGCCAAAGATGAAAGAGCAACTAATAAATAAGATGAATAATTATGCATAATCGTGTTGGGTTGAGCCAAGTGCCTTCCGCCATTTACAATAGAGTTAAGTAAATGAGGAGGTATAAAATGATGAATAATTTAAATATATCTTTAATCGGTGTACCTATGGATTTAGGACAAAATCGTCGCGGGGTTGATATGGGACCTAGCGCAATCCGTTATGCTGGAGTTGTAGAACGCTTAGAAGAAATTGGTCATAAGGTGACAGACGAGGGTGATATTCGAATTGCTGCTGCAGAAAAAACAGCACCAACGGATACAAACCTTCGCAATTTAAAAGAAGTGACAGACGCTAGTACATCACTTGCAAACAAAATACATGAAGTAATGGAAAATGGTCAATTCCCACTTGTCTTAGGTGGCGATCACAGTATTGCGATTGGAACGTTAGCTGGACTAGGTGACCGTTATGAAAATCTAGGCGTCATTTGGTATGATGCGCATGCAGATTTAAACACTGGTGATACTTCACCTTCAGGTAATATTCATGGTATGCCTCTTGCAGTTAGCATTGGTTTAGGTCATGAGCAATTAGTGAACATCCGTGGATTTGCTCCAAAAATCAAACCTGAAAATGTTGTCATTATCGGAGCTCGTTCGATTGACCCAGGTGAGCGCGAATTGATTAAACAAACAGGTATTAAAGTATTTACAATGCACGAAATTGACAAATTAGGAATGACAGAAGTTATGAACAAAGCTATGTGGTACTTAAAAGACCGCGAAGTAGATGGCGTTCATTTATCTCTTGATTTAGATGGTATTGACCCAATTTACACACCAGGCGTTGGAACACCAGTACCGGGTGGTATTAGCTACCGTGAAAGCCATTTAGCGATGGAAATGCTATTTAATTCTGAAATGATTACTTCTGCTGAATTTGTTGAAGTAAACCCAATTTTAGACGAAAAGAATAAAACAGCGGACGTTGCTGTAGCATTAATGGGCTCTTTATTCGGCGAAAAATTACTCTAATTATATCTCAAAATAGCCTAGTATTCTTTTACATAAGAGTACTGGGTTGTTTTTATTTCAACATATTGAATGTTCTAAACAATAAAATCTTTTTCAATAAATGTAAGTTTTTTGAAATGTATTTTGATATAATTAAAAAATAGATAAAAAAATGAAACCTGTCGATACCTTAGTGCGTATAAGTAAGACAGCCGCTTGAGCGGAGGGGAAATCACGATGGATGCGTTGGTCAATAAACGAATAAAAGAAGTTCTTAAAGGCGATCAAAACGCATTCGCGGAGATTGTCGAACTGTATCAAGATAAATTGTATCGCGTGTGCTATCGGATGCTTGGAAATAAGCACGAAGCAGAAGATATAGCGCAAGAAGCGTTTGTTCGAGCATTTGTGAACATACATACGTTTGATACAAAAAGAAAATTTTCAACTTGGTTGTACCGAATTGGAACCAATTTGTGTATCGACCGTATAAGAAAGAAGAAGCCGGATTATTTCTTAGATGCGGAGGTTGCGGGAGCAGAAGGTTTGAATATGTATTCGCAAATCGCCTCGACTGATGAATTACCGGAAGACGAAGTGTTGAAAATGGAAATGCAGGAACGGGTTCAGTATGAAATTAGTCGACTGCCAGATAAATACCGTGCAGTGATTGTTTTAAAATATATGGAAGATTTGCCACTTCAAGAAATTAGCGATATTTTAGACATGCCTCTTGGAACCGTGAAAACACGAATCCACAGAGGCCGAGAAGCGCTACGGAAACAATTAAGTAATATGTAGGAGGTATCACGATGAATAGGTGTCCAGATCATTTCGTTCACTATATGCATGAATATTTAGATGGCGAAATTAGCCGTGAACATGAACTGGAGCTTAAATCCCATTTGCAAACATGTCCATCATGTCAACAGCATATGCAGGAGTTAAGTAAAGTCGTGGCATTTGTACAAAGCGCATCCCATATCGCAGCACCGAATGATTTTACGGCAGCCGTAACGGCAAGATTGCCGAAAGAGCCTTCTCGTGCAGGTATGAAGCGTTGGTTTCATCGCCATCCCATGTTAAGTGCGGCAGCCTTGTTTATGATTTTAATGAGTGCCACTTTATTTTCAAGTTTTAATGAAGATCAACACTTTTCATTTACTAAACAACCGAATCTTGTAGTCGAAGGGGAAAAAGTAATCGTTCCTGCCGGCGAGACCATTGAAGGTGACCTTGTGGTTAAAAACGGGGACTTACAAATTGAAGGAAAAGTAAATGGAAATGTGACGGTTATTAATGGGAATATTAGCGGCGACAATTATATGGCTTCAACAGCCAATGTAACGGGTGAGATAAAAGAGATCGATCAAGTTTTCGATTGGCTTTGGTACAAGATGAAAGACGGAGCAAGAGACATGATGTCCTTGTTTGAGTAAATGAAGAAAATTAGCCTACCCAATCAGGGTAGGCTTTTCATATGGGGGAAAAATGTTGATTTTCATTTCGACGGACGCTTTCCGCGGGCAAGACTTCAGCCGCTTCCCTCGCGATGCTCAGTCCAGGGTCTTCAGTTCTTGCTGATTCCGCTGGAAAGATTAGAACCATAGTTCTAATCTTTGCGACGAAGCTAGCGCAGCGATGCAGGAGCAGATGTTTTACGCCGCCTACATTTCAATCAACTGAAATCGCTGTAGATATAAATTAGTTTAAATGAAATAAAGTCTTTTCAAGAGAGATTTTCTTACCGTTAAATATGTAGTATTAAACTCAGCGTAAAAATTGTCCCTTCTTAAACAAGTGTTAGATACACCTACATTTAGCATGTGTAAGCATGACTCTGCAAAATAAATTAGTAGGAAAGTGGTCGGCTATTTCTGAAGACTTTTGCGGAAAAACGAAACAAGATAGACTCCATAGACTCAGCTGTCAGAGACAGATGAGCCGATGAGACTAGCGTTATATCCACGGAAAGCGAAAGAATAGCCGACGATCCTCATTTGTAATGAATTCTTATTCTTTTATCTACTGTTTGATACCTACCCCATTCAGGGTAGGCTTTTCATTTGGATAAAGCAGAGTAACAACACTTTATGCTATACTTAGTCCATATGAATACGTGGAGAAGAGCGGGGGGTGCCACATGCCGTTTATTGACCAATTTACAGATTTAACGCCGGTAAACGTGCTCGTTAATATACTTGATGTGTTATTAGTGTGGTTCGTCATATATAAGATTATTACGTTAATAAAAGGAACGAAAGCTGTTCAATTATTAAAAGGAATCTTTGTGATTATCATTGCACGAATATTAACAGAAGCGTTCGGTTTAGACACACTCGAATGGTTGCTGCAAGAAGTCATCAACTGGGGTTTCTTAGCGATTATTATTATTTTCCAACCTGAATTACGACGGGCTCTAGAACAGCTAGGTCGTGGTAAGTTATTCGCTCGATCGAATTTGCAAGAGGCAGAAGAGCAAAATCGTTTAGTTGAAGCTATGACAAAATCAGTTAGCTATATGGCAAAACGTCGAATAGGTGCACTGATTTCCATTGAAAGAGAAACGGGTTTGAATGAGTACATTGAAACTGGTATTCAAATGAATTCAGAAGTGACATCGGAATTATTAATTAATATTTTTATTCCCAATACACCACTCCATGATGGAGCAGTTATTATGCAAAAAAATAAAATAGCAGCAGCAGCTTGTTACCTGCCGCTATCAGAAAGTCCTTTTATATCGAAAGATTTAGGAACAAGACATCGTGCAGCACTTGGTATAAGTGAAGTAACGGATGCTATCACGATTATTGTTTCGGAAGAAACGGGAGCTGTTAGCTTAACTTCTAACGGTGACCTTCATAGAAACCTGTCTATTGAAGAATTTGAAACGCGCTTACGCAAAGTTTGGTTTGGACCTGAACCTGAATTAGTGAGTAGCTCCAAGTGGTCATGGAGGGGGAAAAAGAATGGATAAATTGATGGATAGCCCGTGGTTTTTGCGGATCACTGCGCTGCTTCTAGCCATGCTTTTGTTTCTCTCGGCTAAATCAGGAGACGAAAGCTTAAATGCAGCAAACAGCGGCAATATGACAGATATTATTCGCGATATTCCTGTTGAGGTGTATTACGATGATGATAATTTAGTTGTTACTGGAGTTCCTGAAACGGTTGATATGACCATTGAAGGACCAACTTCGTTTGTGCAAACAGCTAAACAATTAAAGGATTTCACTGTATTTGTAGATTTACGCAATTTGAATATGGGTGAACACGAAGTGATGGTACAAGTCGAAAACCTGTATGAAAAGGTAGAGTCCAAATTAGATCCAGCCTATATTGAAGTGAATATAGAAGAAAAAGTAACGAGAGAATTACGGGTGGATCCGGAGTTTAATGAACGTTTACTCGCAGAAAATTTTGTGGTGACGAGCATGAAATCTAGTCCAGAACGTGTTCAAATTACTGGTGCAAAGAGTGTTATTGAGAGCATTAGTTATGTTAAAGCAACCGTTGGTGGAGACCAAGGCCTTAATGAGACATTTACACAAGAAGCAAGTGTTAAAGTTTTGGACAAGGATCTGTCGAAATTGAATGTAACCATTGAGCCTGCAGAAGTTGAGGTTACAGTTGATATTGAAGAATATAGCAGAGAGATTCCAATTTCTCTTCAGCAATCAGGTACGATTAAAGACGGTGTAGTTATTAATGAATTAACACCAAAAACTAAGACTGTTCGAGTATTTGGTAATAAAGCAGTCATCGACAGTCTTGATACACTACCTCTAGATGTAGATGTGAGCACCTTGGAAAAATCGGGCACAATTAAAGTGAAAATCCCTGTTCCAAAAGGTGTGTCAAGAATATCTAAAGAAGAGATAGAAGTAGCGGCGGATGTTACGCCAGCTCCTGTGGATGAAGAAATAAGTGAAGATGATAGTGCTTTAATTGAGTCACGAAATTTTGAAGATGTTAATATAGTGGTTCGAGGTTTAACTGAATCCGATTCGTATTCATTTCTAAAACCTGAGAATGGCCAATTATTATTAACGGTAAAAGGTCTGAATACGTACCTCGATGCGTTAGAAGAAAAAGATTTTCAATTATACGTAGACGCAAGTGACGCACTAGCGGGTGAGAATCAATTAGATGTTCAAGTAGAAGGTTTAGAAGATGAGACCTGGACTGTTTCATCACCGATTATCACCGTTAACGTTGAGCGCACTTAAGTTTGGTTTTTGAAGGAGAGAATATATAATGGGTAAATATTTTGGAACTGACGGTGTACGTGGTGTCGCAAATAGCGAACTAACACCTGAATTAGCATTTAAATTAGGACGTATCGGTGGTTATGTGCTGACGAAAGGCGCAACTGATCGACCAAAAGTTTTAATTGGTCGCGATACACGTATTTCTGGTCATATGTTAGAAGGAGCACTTGTAGCGGGACTTCTTTCTGTTGGTGCAGAAGTAATGCGTTTAGGCGTTATCAGCACACCGGGAGTTTCATACTTAACTCGTGTAATGAGTGCTGAAGCGGGTGTTATGATTTCTGCTTCACATAATCCGGTAGCAGATAACGGCATTAAGTTCTTTGGTTCAGATGGTTTTAAATTGTCTGATGACCAAGAAGCGGAAATTGAAGCACTTCTTGATGCTGAAAATGATGAACTACCTCGTCCGGTTGGTAAAGATTTAGGTTCTGTTACTGACTACTTCGAAGGTGGACAAAAATATATTAGTTATTTAAAACAAACAATAGATGAAGATTTCGTAGGCATTCATGTCGCTTTAGACTGTGCGCACGGTGCAACATCATCCTTAGCAACTCACGTGTTTGCTGATTTAGATGCAGACCTTTCAACAATGGGGGCATCACCAAATGGTTTAAATATCAATGAAGGTGTAGGTTCTACACATCCAGAGGTATTGGCGAAGTTCGTTGTAGATAAGGGTGCGAATGTTGGTCTTGCATTTGATGGAGATGGCGACCGATTAATTGCTGTTGATGAAAAAGGTCAAGTAGTCGATGGCGATCAAATTATGTATATTTGTGCGAAGCATTTACACAAAGAAGGTCGTTTGAAGCATGATACAGTTGTCTCTACTGTGATGAGTAATATGGGCTTCTATAAAGCGATAGAATCTCATGGCATGAAGAGTGTCCAAACCGCAGTTGGTGATCGCTATGTAGTAGAAGAAATGAAAAACAGCGGTTACAACTTAGGTGGCGAACAATCAGGACATATTGTCTTCTTAGACTACAACACAACTGGTGATGGCTTATTAACGGGCCTTCAACTTGTTAATATCATGAAAATAACAGGTAAGAAATTGTCGGATCTAGCAGCTGAAATGACGATATTCCCACAAAAACTAGTGAATGTTCGTGTAACCGACAAGCATGGTGTTACGGACAATGCAACAGTTGCAGCAGTCATCGCTGAAGTAGAAGCTGAAATGGCTGGAAACGGACGTGTCCTTGTTCGTCCTTCAGGAACTGAGCCTCTAGTGCGAGTGATGGTTGAAGCTTCAACAAAAGAAGATTGCGAACGCTTCGTTGAACGTATTGCAGAAGTTGTGCGTACAGAAATGGGCTTAACTGAATAGGTAATGAAACCAGTTTTCTCTTTTTGAGAGAACTGGTTTTTTCTTTTTGTCTGAAATTTTGTTACGATAGTCGAAAGACTTAATTTCAAGGGGGATTTTCATTGGATTATCTATATCAGCCTTATGCGGCAAAACGTAATACCGTTTTTTCAAAAAAGGGAATGGTCGCAACTTCACAACCATTGGCAGCTCAAGCGGGCTTAGAAATATTACAAAAAGGTGGCAACGCGATTGATGCAGCCATAGCAACAGCTGCAGCTCTAACTGTTGTGGAACCAACATCAAACGGTATTGGTGGAGATGCATTTGCACTTGTTTGGACAAGGGATAAACTACATGGCTTAAATGCCTCAGGTCCAGCACCAAAGTCCATATCAGCTAAAGCAATCCGAGAGAAGGGACATGAAAAAATGCCTGTATTCGGTGTGATTCCTGTTACTGTTCCAGGAGTACCTGCTGCTTGGGCAGAATTATCGGAGCGTTTTGGGAAGCTTTCATTAAATGAAGTTTTAGCACCCGCTATCAGATATGCAGAAGAAGGCTATCCGTTAACACCAATTCTAGGGAAGTACTGGAAGCTAGCATATGAGAAGTACAAAACAACGTTTACTTCTGCAGAATTTGCTTCTTGGTTTGAGACATTTGCACCGAATGACCGTGCACCAGAAATCGGAGAAATGTGGTCTTCACCTGGACATGCGAGTACACTTCGTTCAATTGCACAAACCAATGCACGTTCTTTTTATGAGGGTGAGCTTGCTGACAAAATTGATGCTTTTATGAATAAACATGATGGCTATTTATCGAAAGAAGATTTAGTGAGCTATAAACCAGAATGGGTCGAGCCTGTATCAGCTAATTACCGTGGATATGATGTATGGGAAATTCCGGCGAATGGTCAAGGTATGATCGCATTGATGGCTCTGAATTTATATAAACAACTACAAAAACCTGTGTGGGAAAATGCCGAAACGTATCACCAACAAATTGAGTCAATGAAACTGGCATTTACGGATGGACAAGCCTTTATTACTGAACCAAACGACATGCCCATCTCGACGAAAAACTTGTTATCAGAAGACTATGCAGTAAAACGTGCAAGTGGAATTACAGATCGTGCGTCAACACCTGAACCAATGGAATTACCAAAGGGTGGAACCGTGTATTTAGCTGCAGCCGATGAAGAAGGAATTATGATTTCATATATTCAAAGTAATTACATGGGATTCGGCTCAGGAATCGTCATACCAGGAACAGGCATATCCTTGCAAAATCGTGGTCATGACTTCTCTTTAGATGAAACACATCCAAATGTTTTGAAGCCAGGAAAACGTACATATCATACCATTATTCCTGGGTTCTTAACGAAAGATGGGCAAGCCGTGGGTCCATTCGGTGTCATGGGAGGGTATATGCAACCGCAGGGGCATTTCCAAGTCATTGTGAATACTGTAGATTATCTACTGAATCCACAAGCTGCTCTTGATATGCCGCGTTGGCAATGGATGCAAGGCAAAACGGTTCTTGTTGAGCCAGAGTTTCCAAATCAGCTAGCACAGGCTTTAGCAAGAAAAGGGCACCAAATCCAAGTTGCTACAGACACCGGTAGTTTTGGACGAGGTCAAATTATTTGGCGAAACCCTGAAACAGGAGTGCTGCAAGGTGGTACAGAATCGCGAACAGATGGTTCGATTGCTGCTTGGTAAAGATGCTGACACGATTGTCTTGTGATGGAGACAATCGTGTTTTTTTGTTACTTTGTTAATCTTTACAATTAGTTCAACTTTTTAAAAAAACATTTCTCAAATAAAGTATAGAAATCTGCTTAAATAGGTTTTTAGGTATCATGCCATGGGTATAAGTACTTTATTGACGTTTGTGCGTGAATTCAGTATGATAGGTGTGCTGACGTAACTGTAAGTCATTGACAACTGACTACGTCACCGTGCAAAAGGAGTGGAAAAACGCACGTCAAAAATAGGAAAACAATGATAGCGCCTGAGCTGAAGAAATCGGACGAAATGGATCTTCAGCAGACGAGGAGGAGGAGTATCGAAGATTCGGCGGATACCTCCCGGCCGCGATGCCCGGTCGTAATTCTTGTTCTTAAACCGTAAAAGTGATTTTACGATTAAAGGAAGAAGAGGGCACATCTACAGCGTCTGCACGCTTTGCAGGACGCTTATTTTTGATGAATTTAAATTATTGGAGGATTATATATTATGTGTGGAATTGTTGGATACATTGGAGAATTAGATTCGAAAGAGATTTTATTAAAAGGCTTAGAAAAATTAGAGTACCGTGGTTACGATTCAGCTGGTATTGCTGTTCGTAATGAAGATGGTGTTACTGTATTTAAAGAAAAAGGCCGTATTGCTGACTTGCGTGAAGCAGTTGAACTAGATGTTCACGCTAAAACAGGTATTGGGCATACACGTTGGGCTACACATGGTGTGCCGAATCAGTTAAACGCTCATCCACATCAAAGTGAATCAGCACGTTTTACATTGGTTCATAATGGTGTAATCGAAAACTATCATTTATTGCAAAAAGAATATTTACCTGGTGTTGAGATGAAGTCTGATACAGATACTGAAGTCATTGTTCAACTAATCGAGAAGTTCTCTAAAGATGGCATGACAACGGGTGAAGCATTCCGTAAAACATTGTCACTTTTACACGGGTCATATGCGATTGCTTTATTAGACTCAGAAGAAGCGCAAACGATTTTCGTTGCAAAAAACAAGAGTCCGTTATTAGTTGGACTAGGAGATGACTTTAATGTTGTCGCTTCAGACGCGATGGCAATGTTGCAAGTAACGAACCAATATGTGGAACTTCACGATCAAGAAATGGTCATTGTTAAAAAAGAGTCTGTTGAAATTCAAAAGCTAGATGGGTCTGTTGTTGAGCGCGAAGCTTATACGGCTGAATTAGATATGAGCGACATCGAAAAAGGCACATACCCTCACTATATGTTAAAAGAAATTGACGAGCAGCCAGCTGTAATGCGTAAAATCATTCAAGCATACCAAAATGAAAATGGTAATCTTGAAATTGACGAAGCTATTTTAACCGCTTTGAATGAAGCGGATCGTATGTATATCATTGCAGCTGGAACGAGCTATCACGCTGGTTTAGTTGGGAAAGAATACTTCGAGAAAATTGCTGGGATCCCTGTAGAAGTTCATATTTCAAGTGAGTTCGGTTACAACATGCCGTTACTATCTGAAAAACCGTTGTTCATGTTCATCACGCAATCAGGTGAAACAGCAGATAGCCGTCAAGTTCTTGTGAAAATCAAAGAACTTGGTCACCCAACATTAACAGTAACGAATGTGAAGGGATCTACGCTTTCTCGTGAAGCAGATCACACGTTGTTATTACATGCAGGACCTGAAATTGCCGTAGCTTCTACAAAGGCATATACAGCACAAATCGCGGTTCTTGCATTAACAGCAGCAGTTGCTGGGAAAAAAGCGGGACGCGAGGTCGATTTCGATATCGTTCAAGAGTTAGGTATCGTGGCAAATGCTATTCAGGCAATGGTTGATTCTAAAGAAGAAATGGAGCAAATCGCTCGTGACTTCTTATCGACAACTCGCAATGCATTCTTTATCGGTCGTAACTTAGACTTCTGTGTTAGCATGGAAGGCGCATTGAAACTAAAAGAGATTTCTTACATCCAAGCAGAAGGATTCGCTGGTGGCGAATTGAAACACGGAACGATTGCTCTAATCGAAGACGGTACGCCAATCTTCGCTCTTGCAACTCAAAAAGCAGTGAGCTTGAACATTCGCGGAAACGTAAAAGAGGTAGTAGCTCGTGGAGCAAATCCATGTATCATTGCAATGGAAGGCATGGAAGAAGAAGGCGACACATTGGTATTACCAAAAGTGCATCCTTTACTAACACCACTCGTGTCTGTTATTCCATTACAACTGATCAGTTACTATGCAGCACTTCACCGCGACTGTGACGTTGATAAGCCAAGGAATTTAGCTAAATCAGTTACAGTTGAATAGGTTTTGACTACTGATTGATTTATGTGTACCTACTAAATAAAGTAGTTCCTTTGCAAAAAAAATTGTATTCTTAATCAAATAAATCTTTCCCTAACACGAGCGAAAATCGGAATTACCATCCGATTTTCCTCGTGTTTTTTGTTGCATGAAAAGAGCGAGGAAAAAGCCTGAGAAGAGGCTTGAAAAAGAAGATTGAATCCAGCAGTTTAGGGAACAACTAATTTACCTGAAAAAGCTGGATTCTGACAAAAAATAGGGAAAAAAGAGCGAAGTAGAGAACAACTAATTCGCCTACAGATTAGGATAGTCAGTCGTACCAAAGGTTTGACGTGTGGACTAGGGGACGAATTATTTTTTCGTATACACCAATATCTTTCGATGATTAATCATACAAAAAAACTTCCTTCTATAAAAATGACACACCCTAGGGTGCGCTCGCTAATTATGCAGAAGCTAAAATAGAAAAAAATCCGAATGGGGTCACTTTTTTGGAGTGTCCGCCATGCGGGGTTCAGTTCAAACTAATTTCTAGCCATTTCTTAATATTAAGAGAATTTGTAGTCTTACTGTTAATATAAGGGGTGTGTCGTGATGATAGCGCAATATAATCATTGATATAACCGCCAGCACAACCTATTTGAATCCAGTTGTTCATAAAGGATTCAAATGATTTTCCAAGCCTCCATCCGTGAAAATCTTTATCATTTGTTAAATATATAACTTCCCCTATATTGTATTTTCGGTCTATTCCAAAGTAATTCCCCATCCCATCCCCGGAAAAAATAAATGAATTTGACCAAAAATGAAATTCTTCATTCTTTTCATCAAGGTAATCATGGTCTTTCCTTATGGCGTTTAATTGGATTAGCTTATCGAGATTCCATAGCCCTAAATCAAATAAGCCCCCATTCAATATATTCCTGTTCGTATATGGTCCGCCTTGTGCTGAATAGATATTAGAATCATCCAATACACATGTTGAATTTTCTTGTGTATTCCAATAAAAATCACATTGCCGCGAATAATCTATCACTACCTTTTTAAATGATTCTGGAAGTTCAAACCCAATAATGCTTTCAATCTGCAGTACGTCACTTTCTGATGCAGGTTGATCAATAAATAGATCCCCAATGCCGTCCTTATTTTTAATGGAATTAAGTGTTGAAAGTAGAATTTCACTCCAATGAAAATATTCGATAGTTTCTGGTTCGTACCTATTCTGTTCCGGCTCTGATTTTTTGTTTTTTGATGTATAAACTTTTCCTTCGAACCGGACCCATTGAGGCAGCTCTTTAGGATCATTTGGAACCTCCGTATTAAATCGCAGATTAGACTTAAGGAATTCTAATCCTTTTTCTGTAAGAGCATATGTATTTTCAATACGACCCTTAAGGACAGAAATATAATCCTTCTTTATAGCCATATTAAGAAAATCCCGAAACTCAGATTCATCAATATTGTATGTTTTGTGTGAAAATGCCTCTTTCTCCAGTATTTTTCTCAATACACTAAATAGTATTCTCACTCTAATCACCTCTCATTTTTTATGTAAATATACCATATTTACATAATTTCTAACGGGGTGTAGTTTTATGTCTAAAAGAAAAAAGAATATTGTGAATAACCAAATTTTTATATATGATGGTTGAATGAAATAGAAAAATTGGTAATTACTGATTTAGATACGCATATTTCAGATAGAGATTAGAATATGCTGTTCATTACATGAATCTCTTTGCTTGGGGGATATGTATGTGGAACATGTTAAAGACCTTTTTTATCCTAGAGAAATCAAATAAAAGAAATATTTTCGCTTGTATTAGTGTGGCCTTATTTGTATTTGGGTTGATGTTTTTCGTGAAAACGGAGGATTTAGGAAATGCGGTTAAAGAAAAATCGGGTGAATATCAATCATTATCTTCTGCTTTGAATCAATATCAAAATGTTGATGCCACTGATAGTGGAAATGGTAGTGACTTATATAAGAATTTAGTGCTCCAGCAACTATTAGTATCTAAGCAAAGAATGGCCATAAAAATGGATCGACCGGAATTGTTTATGGATGCAGCGCTTGAATTAGCCGATTTGCGAACTAAATCCTTTGGTATGGAGGGCTTTGACAATGTAGAGAGTTATCTACCTTCGAAAATAGAAAATCAGTTGGATCGAGTGTTTTATGACTATATGAATCAAACTGGAATTCCTTTATCGATAGATTCTTTAACATACTTTCAATTTCTATCCTATTTATTTGTAGTGTTAGGCTCGGTGTGGTTTGTTTTCATAAGTATTTATACATGTGGAATCATGATAGAAGATTTTCAACATACGTCATTAATCAAGGGTTATCCGATTACGTTCGATAAGTATGTGATCGCTAAATGTATCGCAACAATGCTTATAGTAGGTGTATTTATTGTAGAGTTATTTATTTTCAGCCTCCCATTGTTATTTTTTAAAGGAGCAGGAAATCCTTCTTATCCAATTCCAGTCTTTGATGGTGTATTTACCGTATATCCAATCTACAAGTACATAGGTGTAGCGCTACTATATATGATTCTTATCTCCATTTTCACAATTCTTCTATCAGTCATTCTGAATGTCTTATTGAAGAATATGTATTTGACGTTGTTTGTTGAATTGTTATTATTTATTGTCCCTATGCTATTTCCAAATATGATGAATCTAATTCCGTATAATCCATTTAACTATATGAATTTTTCTCACTTATTAAATGGGCAGACACTCGACCTCGCAGATCCCGTTGTCCTAAGTGCCACACATGGACTTATTTATATCGGGATGAGTATTGTCTTAATGGTAGTCGCTATAAAGTTCTTTTTGACTACTGGCAAACTAAAAAGGGTCTAGGAGAGTGAAAAATTATGTGGGCATATTTTAGATTAGAATTTTTTCAATTCATGCGTAATAAAAAGAATATCGCCATTTACGTCATTCTCCTTTTCTTCTCGTGCTATTTTGCAATAAAAATAGCTCCAACCTATAATCCGATAGAAAAAGTTGATGTAAATGAAATTGAGGCTCGATATGAAACAAGGGAAGAATTTCTAAACAATGTTGTGATAAATGATGGGACGCACCATTTAACTAGGTATGCTGCGGCAATATTTCCAGAATGGAACGAATACGATAAACAAAGATTAGATGCGATTGATCAGAACAATTTGAAAGAATATGCGGAAGCTACATATAAGTGGTATGCGTACTCTGATAACATGATTTTTTATCGTGGAGGAGGGGTTCTATATTACAATCCGGGGTATTACACGTTTGGAAATAATTATGCAACGATGGACGGACACTTTGCGTATTTATATAATGCAAGTCGTTACGAAGGATATACAAAAGACAGTTCGGATTTAACTATCAACATTTTCGAGGAACGGACCGCGTTACAAACCTTACAACGCTTATTAAACTCGTATCTACCGTTAATTCTTATCGTGAGCTGTATACTCTTCACCGTGGATATTGTTTTGAAGGACAGACGCAATCCAACGTTGTTACAAGGATTACCACTGTCTGATTGGCGAAAGTTAATGGTTAAAGGCTTTGTTTCCTTATTAGGTAGCGTTTTAGCAATAATCCCACTTTCGGTAGGTGTATTCATCATTGGTATTCAAAATGGATTCGGTGATTTTGGTTTGCCTGTTCCTATTTATATAGCTGATGATATCTTTTCTAATAGGATGATGTGGGAATATTTAATTCATAACATGCTATTAATTATTTTCTGGTTTTCCCTTATTATTTCATTGGTATTACTTGCAAGTGTGATGTTAAAAAATGAGTTTGCAAATTTATTGGTAGCCAGCGTTTTGGTACTTGCAGAATTGATGTATTTTAATAGAGGAATTGGTGCTATTAAAGATTTTCATTGGTATCCAACGAGCTATGTTCAAGTAGGCCAGATTACTTCGGGGTATCGGAATTACCTCTACGCTTCCGAAGCCCTCACATTTGGAAATGGACTCGCCATTATCGGATTGTGTACGTGTATGTTTCTGTTCTTCACTTTTTTAATAAGTAATCGAAGTAAGTTTAAACTACTTTAGCTAGTAGAGATGGAGGGAAGAAATGATTGAGTTACAAAATATTGGTGTCCAGTTTACAGGTAGAGACATTTTAAATGATGTTTCTGTTACATTCAACCCTGGAGAAATTATTGGTTTGGTAGCTCCAAATGGGACCGGGAAGTCTACGCTTATGAATGTCATTATGAACTATATCAATCCGAGTAGCGGGAAAGTCATTTTAAATCAGGAGTTACAATATACAACTAAAAAGAATGAAGTGAAAATTCGTCAACTGGTCTCCATGATGCCTGATCAGAGTGACTTATATAATCAGATTTCTGGAAAAGAACATCTGAAAATCTATTCATCCATGTGGAACAGTAATCCAAAATTGATTGATCAAACAATTAAAGAACTTGGAATGGAGTCTTATATCCATAAAAATACAGGGACATATTCTTTAGGTATGCGTCAAAGACTTTGTTTTGCAATGCAAATTGTATCAGATACGCAGGTCATGCTGATGGACGAAGTGATGAATGGATTAGACCCTACTCATGTCGAACTTATTTCACAAATACTCGTTAAAAAGAAGTCAGAAGGAAAAACGGTGATTGTAGCTTCACATCTATTGGAAAACTTAGAGAAATACGCGGATCGCATTTTCTTTATGAAAAAAGGGGAGTTAATACATGTGAATGATATTTCTCCAGGCTTTGAAGAAAGGGAAATAACAACCGTTCGAATAAAAGAGCTGACAGATCATTTAAAAGAAAAGCTTTCAAAAGAATTTCCAGAAACCGAGGTTCAATCATTGCCAAATAGAAGTACTCTAGTAGATGTCCGCGGATATGATTCTAAGAAACTAGGAAATGTTGTAGAATTTCTAAAAGTAAATGAAATAACAGAGTTTAGTTTTGGGAAAGTCACGTTAAATGACTTGTATTCAATGTATTATCAAGAAGGATGACGATATCTGTTTGTTAATATAGATGATTAGAGTTGGTGACATATGAATAGAAGAATAATGCGTATGTTCAGAAATGAAGTCCACTGAACATGCGCTTTTTTAAAAGGTCTTATTAGATTCAATCAATCTGTTAGATTCCAATACAGATGTGAAAAAGTAAAACAAAGCAGGTAGGACAATGACCATTCCGATTATCAAGTATGTTGAACGAGTACTGATATCAATAAATGCAGAAGATGCAAATAAAATCCCGATTGGCATCGTAACCCTGAAGAAAAATAAACGTACTGCACTAAGTTGTGTCAAGCGTTCCCGAGGAGCCTCTCTTTGAAAAATAGCAGCATTTTGTGCATTAAATAGAGGAAACAACATTCCACCAAATAGTTCACAGGCCCATGCCAAGGGAACCGAGTGGACAAAAAACAGAAGTATAAATGATAGGCCACCTCCAAGTAATCCAACATACATCGTTTGACTGTTTTTCGGTATTTTTGTCAGTATGACCATCCCGATAAGATAACCGATAGGAAAAGCACCTTTGAAAACGGCATACTCCCATGGTTGACCTTCAAGTACACCTCTTATAAAAGGCACACTTAAAACCATTGTTGCTCCTACAGCAAATTGAACAGTTGAAGAAAGAAATGTCAGTCGCAATAAATTTGGGTATTTAAAAAATGTGTAATAACCCTCTTTCATTTCCTCCCACCAAAACTTTTTTGTCCATGTTGCGACGGTTTTTTTACTGGACCGAGGTATTCGAGAGAGTGCATAAAAACTAATCAAAAACATAATCGAGGAAATTCCATAAATAAAATGTATTGGTATCACCAGTAACAATAATGAGGTTACACCTGGAGCAATAATAATCATGAGTCGGAGCGTAGTGTCCAAAACGCCATTTGCTTCAACAAGCTCGTCCTCATTGCAAATCTCAGGTAATAGGGAAAATGATAGACTGGCAAAAATGGGTTGCATCATTCCCAAAATGAATTGAAGTACTACCAAACCGAGCATAATTCCTATGTCTGATCCTATTAAATATCCACCTAGTGGAAGAAGGTATGCACATGAACGGATTAGCTGAATGTTGCGAAGCGTTTTCTCCTTCACGACATGGTTCAGAAATGGTGCACTTATTACTTGTAATAGTAGGGAGGGAATAAAATAGATAAGCCAGATGGCAGCCATCCATTCCTTAGAGGCCGTCAATTCATAGAGCAATAATCCGTTTACAATTGCTCCTGCTGCACCTCCAAACTCAGAAACAATTTCTCCTATCCAAAGTGCTTTAAAGGATTTAGAGTGTTTTTTCATATTGGATCCACAAGGTATTGATTGAGACGGTTAGAAAACGAATGAATCTGAGATAGATTGGCAGAGTAGACTCCTTTATCAACTTGTATAAACTTGGCCGCCTTTAATAAAGAAAGCTGATGATGGAGTGTCGTCTTAGAAATATTAAATTGACTGCTCAATTCCTGTAGTGAAGAGTTTTTATTGACTAATTGATAAAGTATTTTTAATCGAACTTCATCACCGAGCGCTTTATGTCCTCGAACCAATTCTGTAGAAGGGCTACCTGCCTCTATCAAATATTTTTCATTCAAAGGATAAAAGTATAATTTTGTATCGGGTGTTCTAATGACTAATGTCCATGGTCGATACGTTACTTGAGGAATCATTTTGACAGTCCATACGGAAGGCTCGGGAATATATTTTACTCCTCCAGTAATTACTTCAATCATCTCCAAAGGTTTATCACTTTCCAGGGAACTATATTGTTTCTGTTCAAGATTCAAAGCGCGAATCCACTTGTCCCATTGCGGATTCTTTATAATCCAGTTGTACCATTCTTCTAATGTGCTCTTAAATAAATCACATATTTCTTGATGTGCTAAGTAACCAAGATGGAGAACATATTCCTCTAAATATTCATGACCATGGAAGTAAGAGGCGTATGTTTCAAAAGAATCCCCGTCTTTATATTGTGCTGCAAGAGATTTTCGAATTGGTTCAGATATACGATCCTTATACGGTAAAACAGTTTGATAAAAGTCGTTCATCGTCATTTCATTAAGACGTTTAGAGAAATCAGTAATTGAAGTTGCTGAAAATTTTTCCTGCAGCAATATTAATCCAAACCACAAATTCGTTTTCTCGATCACTTCTAAATGCTCAATGAGTAAATTTGACATAGATTTTTGTTCTGATGTCCACCATTCGTCAAACTCAAACGTGTGTCTTAATTGCGAGTGTGTGAATCCAGTTATGCCTAGAATTGATTCCCAGACTGGAGTAGATTCAACGACCAAGGATATTGTTTCAATTGGATGCGTGTAATTTAAATAATTCATTCAAATACCACCTTTAAAAACTATTCTAAATTAATGGAATTTACAATTCAATATATTTTGAATAAATATTTAGAAATGTAGTAACAAAAACCAACACCATGATTTGATATTGGTTTTGTGATTTACTTGTCTATTAGTTCAATCTTTGTTCCTGACCCAGATGCGGGTAGTGATTTATCTATAGCGTCATACCAAACTTTGACCTGGTCTCCTTGTTTTATATTTATGACTTCTTCGTTGAAGGTAAAGTATGCGGACTGGTATGCCTTAGTGATAATTTCTTCCTCTGTCTTTTCTTTGATGTTACCTTCCAATCCATTAACAACTAGGACAACTCTGCCATCAACTTTTGCTACAAAACCTTCCATGGTATTGTGTTCTTTTTCAAGCTCTGGATTCGTACATGCCGTGAGTAATATCGTAGTGCTGAAAAATAATATAAAAGCAATTAATACTCTATTTTTGACCACTTACTTTCCCTCCTCTATTAACCTATTTGTTTCATTCATTTATTCCATTCGTACATTTTGAATTTTCTGGTAAAATAATAACATACTAAATTGTGTAGAGGAATGAGACGAGTGAATAAAGAATATTTTATCGGAATCGTACCACCAAAAGAATATTTAAACCGAATTGAGCTTTTTCAAACGAATTGGATGAATCATTTAGGCGTCGAACCACATATCACGTTAAAAGCTCAAGGGGGGTTAACTCCAGATAAAAAGTGGATTGATACAGTAGAAAAGGTCTGTGATCAATTCAAACCATTTCAAATGTCGTTAGGTAAACCGATGTATTTTGGAGAAAATATTCTTTATTTAAGTGGCTCATCAAGTGAATTACTTCAATTACATCAAAAGATTGTACAAGAAATTTCACCATCTAATGACTTAATAAAAAAGTACTTTGAACTTGATGACTTTGTCCCGCACTTAACATTAGGAAAAGAACAGCACGGTCTTTCAAAAGAACAACTAAAAGAAATGGAACAGTTAGCTGTAAAAGAGTTAACTCCTTTCCCGAGTTTTGAAGTGGATTTTATTCGAATCTACGAACTAAATATTGAAAAGCAAAGGTATGAAACATATTCGGATATTTTTCTAGGTAAGTGAAGTTGAATGACTTGTTCCTGTAACGGATAAGGATAATTAGGAGTGTTTTGTGAATGGAAAAGGTGCAGCATGTAATTAAACAATTTGATTTGGATGTGCTTTCAATCGAGGATGTTCCAGAATCTTTTAGTTCTTCAGTTTATAAAATTAAGTTAAAGGATTATCAGACGGTCTTTATAAAAATCCCTTATAGCAAGGTGAAACTGCAGCGAGAGTATGACGTATTGAAACGATTGCAACATGAATTACCTGTACCCCAAGTGTTGAATTATTGGGAAGGCAGTGAAGATATAACAGGAGCATTCTTGTTATCGGCAATTAATGGTTCGCCAATTACAGGAGAGGTCGATGTTGACTTAGCATTCGATATTGGCGTCATTCATGCAAAGCTTCATTCCATTGAGCCCAATGAAGAGGATTTCAACAGTTCTGTTTCCAATGAATATGAACAATGGACAGAATTTATTAAAACCCAATTTTATTCATTTGCAGAAGATGTAAAGGAAGTAATAGATTCGCGTCTATATGAGCAGTCTTTACACTATTTTGATCAACATCAGAAATTACTACCTTCACCTGATGGGCCAAGATTTGTACATATGGATTTTAGACCAGGAAACATTTTAGTTAATGGAAATAAAGTGGTGGGCATCATTGATTTTGAAAGTGTTCGAATTGGTTCGACCGAAATTGATTTCACAAAAATCAATCGTGATATTTTTGTAAAATACCCTGGAACAATGGAAGCCTTTAAAAAGGGGTATGAGTCAATTCGTCCAATCATTGATTTGCAAACAGTTTTACCATTTTATCGTTTCATAGATGCCTTTAATTCAATCGGTTGGTGTAAAAGAAGAGGAATCGAAAAGAATCAATCGTTTTTGGAAGAGAATCTAGTATACCTAAAAGATTTTTTAGAAGACGGATTGACGTAAAAGCAAACCGGTATAGAAAAAATCATCGTCATGGGATGGGGATTAATGAAGAAGAGAGAAATAGCAATATTATTAACATATCTCTTATGTACAGTAGTAGCTGTCTTCTATTTGTATAGAGAAGCAGTTTCTTTTGAGAAAATAAATTCGACTATTGAATTTGTAAGCTTTCCTATATCGCTGCTCTTATTTCTCCTGATGACTATATTCTCTTTGCATATAAGGGACAATCTGAAAAATACGATTAAAGTAACGATGGTATTCTTTATACTCCTTGGTGGTACGCTTTTGGTTTTCGAGATTGTAAAGCCGGACATTACTTATACCGAGGCTAAAAAGATAATCGAAGAAAAATATAATGCATCTATTGTCAAGGAATGTCCAAAAACCATTCTGGCAATGAATGAAAAACAAATCTATCGATTCTTCACCCAAGACGATACAACATTTTCATTTGATCCATACAAAAATGAGATTGAACAGTTAACAGGGATTGGTTTTGGGAGAACAGGGATGTGTAAATAAAAGAGACCGACACGTTGATATTCGTGTCGGTCTTTTTTAAAAAAATTGAGAAAAACTTTTAATAGTGCTTTCTTCATTCTATTCTAAATCAATCGTAATAGAATCCATTTCTTTCGCTTCAAGCCCTTTTCCTGAACCTATCGAGAAGTGGGCAATAGGAGTAAGAATAAGTGATTTTGCATTGGGAGCAATTGATTTAATCGTGTCACTCGATTTGAAAGTTACACCATTGTCATGACTTGTTCCTCCATTTCCATCCACGATATACGTGTTCCCAAGATCATCTTTAACCGTGCCAAATTGAACGGAGACAAACGGCCATTGTTTTAAGATATCTTCTTCTACAACGGCTTGGAATTTAATAACAGTCGAAAGGGCATTTCTTTCTAAAGACTCGACTAAAACAGTGACACCATTGTTTGTGATGGATTGATTAACAAGTTGAACGTCGTTATCAAGTCTTGAAATTGTAAAATTGAAATCCCAGTCTCCTTTGACTTCAGTCTTGTTCAAATGATCAATAAAAGATTTTGGCTGCCAAGAGACTTCTAATTCATTTGGAATATTCTTTTCAAAATGTGGAGTTATTTTTTCTATTCCTACATACTTCATATCACTTATTTTTTGAAGAGTTCCTGAACCGCTAAACCCACTTGCATCTTTGATATCTAAAGAGTTTGACATATAAGCACTAGGGCCCAAATCGACTTTTGTTTCAATCGCATATGAAACAGTTAGTGAAGTTCCATCGAATAAAGCATTTTCAATCATCACGGATGTTCCATTACTCGTTTGCGTTTGTTCAATCTCAGTCGCAAGAACACTATAATTTTCATATACCGTGTTTTCGTTATCAAAGTAGTCGACAATATTTTTCATGAATGGAATTTGAGCAGCAAAAGTAGGGAATGTAAAACTAGTAGCGGTCACGGCACTTGCAATAATAATTGCTGCGGCAGCTAAATGACGTAGGTTCATATGGGTTTTCTTTTTATGGTTTTGAGCTAAAATGTTCCGTTTTATTTCGAACTTTTGAGAATTAGACAGATTCATTGGTTCTATATTTTCTACATCAATACGTAGCCAATCTTTATAGTTGTCCGTCATATTAATCGCTCCTTTAATCGAATCGTCGTTGCTAATTTTTTCTTTCCACGGTACAGTCGGTTTTCAATAGCGGCTTTAGATAAATTAAGTGCTTCCGCAATTTCATTGGTAGATAGTTGTAAATAATATTTCATCATGAAAATATCCCGGTCAATACTTTCTAACTTACTTATAGCTAGCAATAGCTCTTTATTCTCCTCTTTTTTTACGAGTTGCTCCTGCAAGTCATCGCCTTTTGTGCTGTGCTCAAGTAAATCATCACTATGTTCCCGTGCTTGTTGCTTCTCAAGCTTCCTAAAAAGGTCAATTGCTTTGTATTTCGTCATCATACCAATCCACTTTTTAAAGTCTTCTGGTTCTCCTTTGAATTGACGAGAATTTTGCCAAATAGCCAAAAAGACATCACTTACACAATCATCCACTGTATCTTTACTAATTCCTGAAAGAACTTTATAAGCAATGGCATTTACATGTCCGGAGAAATGTTCGATTACATATTCGAGTGCATCTTCTTTTTGCTTTTGCAATCGAGTAACGAAATTTTTATTATTACTTCGCATATTTTAAACTCCTTTTTTATTCGAAAAAGCTTTTTCAATAACTATATCGAAGTTTGCTGACAAAAACTCTCAAATATTTTTAGCCTTTAAACATAATCGTCATAATAAAAAGGAATCCAGTATAGTAACTAACTACTATGGATTCCTTTCATATTAGTGCTGCTTATTGAGATAATGATGTTATTCAAGATTTGAAACATTTTCTGTTATTGCTTCTAAAAGAGCTTGTTCAATAAATGAACAAGCTCTAATGATTTTCATATCGAATTGTAGAATCTTATTTAGAAGAAAGTTCGCTTTCAGTAACCCATTTATGATTTGTTACTTTCTCTCCACCATCAGTAGGAGTGTAATCAACCATATAAACCGTTGTTTTTTCTGCTGATTCGATTTCTGCTGTAGCACCATCCATACCTTCCATGTGATCTGCCTCTAAGATAACTTCAGTTCCTGGCTCAAGCGTTTCTTCGCCAACATCTTTAAGTTCCTCATGAATCACCCATTTATGACCGGTTACTTTTTCTCCACCAGTCGTTGGAGTGTATCCAACAGTATACGCTGTGGTATCAAAAGCACCGACGATCGTTGCTTCGGCACCTTTCATTCCTGGCATATGGTCGGTTTCAAGCATAGCTTGGCTACCAACTTCAAATGTTGGGTTCTCTGCGTCTTTCAATCCTTCTGGCACTTCACCAGAAGAAGAATGATCCATTTCCATATTTTCGTGATCTGTATCTTCCATGTTGTCATGATCTGTTTGTGAATCTGAACATGCTCCTAAAAGTAGGGCAATAGCCGGTGCAAGTAGTAAATGTTTTGGTATCTTTTTCATTCATGAAACACTCCTTTTTATATTCCGAGTATACCCGGATTTTTTACAGCTACACATTTTAACATTTATATTGTAGTTGAAAACCTACTACTAATATACATCAAAGTTTTGAAACCATTATTTTTTTGAGGGTAAGAAAGGTATACTTAAGGTGGATATGTAACATAAACGATTAGATATGCAACAATGGAGGAAATGACATGACAACTGCTTTACCAAATTGCCCAAAATGTAATTCAGAATATACGTATGAAGATGGAAGCCATTTAGTTTGTCCAGAATGCGCACATGAGTGGACATTAGCTGGAGATACTGAAAATAGTGAAGAAACAAAAATCGTTAAAGATGCAAATGGAAATGTTTTAACTGATGGAGATTCCGTTACAGTCATCAAAGATTTAAAAGTAAAAGGAAGTTCATCTGTTTTGAAAATCGGGACTAAAGTGAAAAACATCCGTTTAGTAGATGGCGATCATGATATCGATTGCAAGATTGATGGATTTGGTCCAATGAAATTGAAATCGGAGTTTGTTAAAAAAGGTTAATAATTCCCACTTAAACAGAGAAAGCCGTGAGCGATAAGTTCACAGCTTTCTTTTTGTCTTCTAGAGTATTGTTCAAAGATTACGACGGTAGTTAATCTGAACCTACTAAGTTACTGTTCCCCTTAGAAAACTTCACCAATCCTACAAGTAAAAAAACCATGCTAATAATCCATAAACCACCAGCTATTCCGAAAAACAGGGTAGTTTCTTCTGAAGCCATTGGGTGATTTACATTAAACTTGATTGCTGCTAGAGCAGGAATCATTGCCAAGGTTAGGAATACGAGGTGGCCAAGAACAAATCCATATGCCATTCGATATGGTTTTCTGTTTTTGGATATGAATAAAAGAATAACAATCATTATGGAAATAGCCAAGATGATAAAGATACTTGTTTCTAATAATCCCATGGTTCCTTCTTCCATTGTCATCGAGTTTCACTTCCTCATTTAAAAGATAATTTATACACCATTTCTCCATGTGTCATTTGGCCAGTATCGTGGAATCCAACTTGTTCATATAGTGCTTTAGCGATTTCGTTTTCTGGTTCAAAGCATATGAGAACATCTTTACAATCCTCAATCTTCTTTAACTCGTGAAGAATGAGGGCCATACTTTGCTTCCCGTAGCCTTTACCTTGCTGCGTATAGTCAATCATTAATCGGCAAATTTCATAGCCGCCCAATTCTTCCGCATACCCATACATAGCAAAGCCAATTAATTGATCGTCATGATAAATCGCGCGTGTTGTCCAAGTTCCTTCGATACTTGCTTGCGCTAACGAAACTGTATTCGAAGCAATAAACCTTTCAAATTGTCGATTGACTTCATCTTCTGCGCTTCTTAACCGAATGACGTCTCTCCAATTATCCTTAGTAACCTCAACTAAATGTAGCAAATTAAGTTCCTCTCAATCTATCATGTACTATTATTTAGCATACAATTTTTGTTAATCAATAGAAATAAAAAAATTATTAAGGTCCCGATTCAAGGCAATAATTACCACGATTTCTACCGAAGTTCCCATGCTATACTCGTGAAAAGTATTTATTAATACTGAGAATTTTGAAAATAGGATTAGGAAAGGAGAAGAATTAATAAATATTCTTTTTGCCAAAATCTATGATATGAATGTTAGAGGAGATTAATCAGCATGAAAAAACGCATCGGAATTTCTTTACTTTCTTTAGCTTTGACCTTTTCAATTTCAACTAGTGCATCAGCTGGATATCAAGTTCAAAAGGGAGACACATTAGGAAACATCGCTTGGAAATACAAAATGAATTTTCAAGATCTACGTTCTTTAAACCCACAGATCGCGAATATTAATCAGTTAAATATTGGCCAATCCGTAGTTGTAAGGACACCTAATAAGGCTAACGACATTATTGATTATGCCAAAGCACTTGAAACACAAACAAAGTATGTATATGGAGCTGATTCTACACTTGCACCTTATCAAGCTGATTGTAGTAGCTGGACAAAACATATTTACGCTAAATTTGGAGTTCAGTTACCTCGAACAAGTGGAGAACAAGCGCATACAGGTACACCAATAAAGTTCAATGATATGCAAAAAGGTGATCTCATGTTTTTTGCAAACAATGGGAAAACCATTTCACATGTCGGTATCTATATGGGGAATGGGCTGTGGATTAGCAATCTGAATTCCGCGAAAAGCGTAGAGATTTTCACGATTTGGGGACCATGGACTCAACAGAAATTCATGTGGGCACAGCGAGTCATTTAATACATAAGTGTTAAAGTTAATTTAAAACATAAAACGAACGCTCAACTTAGTAGACTTCTACAAGCTGAGCGTTTTTCTGTTTCATTTACATAAAAAAGTTGAAAATGATTTAGTAAATTAAGTGTATACTAGAAAAAAGTAGAAATATTCAATTTTTAGTCACGGATAAAAATACATAGTAAATGAGGATGAAAATGAAATTTACAATGAAGCGGGACCGTCTATTGCAAGCATTAAATGATGTCATGAAAGGAATCAGCAGCAAGACGACGATTCCAATTTTGACAGGAATAAAATTAGATCTAAACAACGCGGGTCTAACAGTAACGGGCAGTAATTCAGATATGGCCATTCAAACGTTCATTGAGTCAGTAGATAATGAAAATCCAGTTATCGATATACATACAGAAGGATCGATTGTTTTGCCTGCACGAATTTTTAATGAAATCATGAGAAAGCTGCCAGAAGACGAAGTGGATTTAACAGTAAATGACAACTATCAAACGCATATTCAGTCGGGTAAATCAGAATTTCACGTGTTGGGACTTGATGCGACAGAGTATCCATTGCTTCCTGAACTTAAGGATGAGTACCGGTTTGATTTGCCGGCGAATGTTTTGAAATCCATTATTCGAGAAACTGTATTTGCCGTTTCAACATCAGAAAGTCGTCCAGTTTTGACGGGTGTACATTGGCAAATAAAAAATGATGAATTAATCTGTGTAGCAACGGATAGCCATCGGTTAGCTAAAAGAATCATTAAACTGGATCATGAAGTCGAAGAATCATTTAGTGCCATTATTCCAGGGAAAAGTTTAAATGAATTAAGTAAATTAATTGGAGATTCTACTGAACTTATTCAAATTGCTATTACACCACAACAAGTTTTATTTAAAACAAAAACTGTTTTTTTCTATTCTCGTTTGATAGAAGGGAATTTTCCTGATACCTCACGTCTCATTCCAAGTGAATATGAAACAACTGTCACGATGAATGGAAAATCTTTATTTCAGGCAATAGATCGAGCTTCATTATTGGCAAGAGAAGAACGGAATAATATTGTTCAGGTAAAATCAAATGAAGAAAATATGGTAGAAGTATCTTCAAACTCACCGGAAGTTGGAAAGGTGAAAGAGGAAATTCAAACCACATCCCTTATTGGAGAACAGTTAAAGATTTCGTTTAGCGCTAAGTATATGATGGATGCACTCAAATCATTGGAAGGTAAAGAAGTGACGATCGAATTTACAGGTCCCATGAGACCGTTTATTTTGAAGCCAGTAAACGACGAAGCGATCCTACAATTAATCGTACCTGTTCGTACCTATTGATTTTGAAAAAGGAGGAAGTTAAATGACTCAACTTGCATTCATGTCATTTTTAGGATTATTTTTTTATGTGGCCGTCATCGGGTTTGTTGTATGGGTGGCTATAACCATCATTAAAACTCAAAAAGAGAGAAATAGAATTTTAAAAGAAATTTCCGTAAAACTTGGCAGAAAAGATTCTAATGGATTATAAGATGGAGGTATGACATTGACACAAAGTGATATACCTCAAAATCTTGGTAAACCTGCTAACAGAGCGCTTGAAGGAGCCGGTTATTTACGACTGGAGCAAGTGGCTAAAGTTAGTGAAAAGGAATTAATGAAGCTGCATGGGGTGGGTCCTAAAGCGACTGAACGTCTAAGAGAAGCCCTTTTTGAAAAGGGTTTGTCTTTTTCGGACGAGTCATAAAAAAAGAGGTGTTGTAATGATGGAAAAATTATTAGTTATGACCAAAAATCTATTCTTAGATGCATTTGCTTCTATTCGTGGATTTATTTATGGATTTTTAGTCATTTCTTTAGCAATTGGAATTATCGGAGTCATTTTTTATGGTGTGGCATTCATTTACACTAAGTTTTAAAATTATTGACCGATGTTTCCTGAAACATTTTCTTGGCTACCCATCGTATAATTTTGACTTTCACCTGGTCTTGTAGCCGAAGACGTCGAAATATGAGGATGATTATTTATTCTCTTTCTACGCCATTCAATAAACCCGCCAATTCCAAAAAGGAAAAACACAATTGAACCAACAATAATCCACATCAACCTAATTCCTCCTCTCTTTAAATATCAGAATATTTAGCTAATTTTATTTTAACATTAAATTGGAAGATTAGGAATAAAAGGAGACAAAATGAAGCTATTACTTATTAGACACGGAGAATCAGAAGCCGATTTGTTAGGTGTACATGAAGGAAGAGCTGATTTTCCTTTAACTTCTTTAGGCGAGAGACAAGCGGAATTGATGGCAACGTATGTAGCGGAAACGTATTCCCCGACATTGATACTGACAAGTCCTTTGAAGAGAGCTAGGAAGACAGCTGCTATCCTGAACGAAAAAATAGGCTGTGAACTAATTGAAGAACCACTATTGAAGGAATTCAATAATGGGGTATTAGCTGGACTATCGAGAGAAGAAGCTGCCATTAAATATCCCTTGCCTGAAGGAGGGAGACCCATTCATGTACCCATTCAAGATGGGGAATCGGAATTAGACATTCGTTTTAGAGCAGAAAATGTATTAAACAAGATTCTCGTTAATTATCAAGATCGGGAATTCGTCGTGATTGTTTCTCATGGGGGACTCATTTCACATCTACTCAACAGCTTTCTTCGTCAACCGATTAATACGGAATTTATTTACCCAACTGGAGATACGGGGATTCACTTGATAGAAACAAAGAATCAAAAACGAATTGTTTGGTTTTTAAATAAACAAGAACATTTAATTGGAATAGAGGACTCTATGGAAACTTCAAGGTAATGTATGTTTAAGAATAGTTCTACATGACCGTACCCTTGTTTCTTGACTTTTTTAAGGTGGGTGATGTTAGTGGAAATTAAAAATAAACAAGTTGTAAATATAATTGTCTTCCTATCAATTATTACGCCGATATTTATAATGAATTCCGTATTATTTAACGGAGTAATGCGTATGGTTGCTCTTTTACCTGCTCTAGCAGTTTTCGTAGCAGTGGCAGTTGAAAAAAAGTTAAAAACTTCCGCATTAGTTTCATCGATTGGATTCATTTTTCTCATTTTTTATTTCTCTCTACCTTCTTATACCATTGGAGAGTCTGAAACAAAAATTCTGCTTGAAAATAATGAGATTATCAAACTTGAAAGATTAGATAATACAGCCATGTATAGAGAAAAATATAATCCATTCGATTCTAGAGCGTTTTACACATTTCGAGTGACTGAAAAAAATGACAAAGAGTATAATATTATTTTTAATCCAGATACAGGTCAATTTTTTTATAAGAAGTAATTCTATTTTTCCTCATAAAAATGGAAGCGAAAATGTATTTTATCAGAGGTACTATAACTGTTTCAACCGTTTCTTGGATTTTTAGTCGCGTTAGAGCCTTATAAGTAGTGGCGAGAAAAAGTTGTTAAAGTCTCCAACTCCAATTCATAAACCGAAACGTGAATCCATATAACCTAAATAGACAGATAGGTTAAGGATGATGAGATGTCTTCTATTTGGGTGAGCGGAACTTTGTTGACAATGGTTGGTTTTGGGCTCGGGGGATTCATCGCGTGGTTTACGAAAGGGCTCGAAAACCGTACAGATGTCATCTACTGTATTTGTGGTGGGCTAATTCTCGGTTTGCTCAGTTTTGAAGTGGTCCCTGAAGCAATCGAGATGGGTAACTGGTGGACAGTTGTGCTTGGCGTTTTTCTTGGTCTTTTTATGTTCGTTATTTTACACCGGGTGGCAGCTTTCATAATAAGTCGAAGAAAGAAAGGGAAGAATAGTTTTGCTTTCTTTACTGGTCTAATGCTGTTATTTGGAATCGCCATACATAATTTTCCGATTGGGATAAGTTTGGGTGTTACGTCTGATCCTGATATTACACGTGCCATTCTTCAAACCGTGTTGCTTCACAATGTTCCTGAGGGGATTATTGTTTTCACGCCGTTATTTATGGCAGGTATACGAAAAAGAACTTGTATTCTACTTACTTTCCTCGTATCATTACCGGTTGGAGCGGGAGCATTTGTAGGACACACGCTAGGGATAGATAACCCCTTAATGTGGTCCTTGTTAATGAGTCTATCAATTGGAATGATTTATATGGTTACCATTAAAGAGATATTAGTTGAAGCTGTTAGAATCATACCATCCTTTCAAATGTTCATTTTAGCTCTTCTTGGATTTGGGTTCATCGGCATTTATTTTTCTTTTATTTAATAGCAATCAAAAAGCAGCTGAAAAAATCAGCTGCTTTTTTTATGTTGATATAGGTAATTCTTTCTACGAGGATGAAACAAGTTCGGTTTCATACTTTAGTCGACTCACAGTGAACGTTAAGTAAGACGCCACAATTAACATGAAAACAGACCCCATCATCACCACTTCTTTTACAGAAAACCATTCTGCGAATATCCCCATAACCAACACGACAAGAAGTTGAATGGAGTGAGAAACCATGCCATACAAACTCGATATTCTACCCATCATATCAACAGGTATATGCTCTTGTATAAACGTAATGAATCCGGTATTGGCAAGTGAAAGGAAAAAGCAAAGTACAAAGCATCCGATACTTGCCACCAAATAAGTCGTGGAAAGACTGTAGATAAGGTAACCGAAAGAAACGAAGAGTGTTCCAACACTCATCAGTTGTTTAGCTGATAGAACTCGGACAAGCCCATTTGTTAATGCTGCTCCCATAAGGAATCCAATTCCTGCAACACTAACCAAGGAACCATAAGCAGCATTCGATAAATGAAGCACCTCTTTTGCGAAAGCTACTTCCATGGAGTCGAGTGCTGCAGTTAAGAGCATCACACCTTGAAAGCCCATATAAACGACTACGAAAGGCAAGGCGATTTTACTGAAGTTCCAAACTAATCCCCAATCGGTACGGATAGCCTGAAAACTTACTCGTTTAGACTCAGTAGAAATCGATATCAGATTAGGTAACAACAAAGTAAGACCAGCTGAAACTAAAAAAGCACCGACGTTTACGAATAAAGCCATTTCTAAAGTACCTAATATAAACAAAATTCCAGCTAAAGCAGGTCCTAAAACAAATGCACCAGAATAAACAAAACTGAGTAAAGCATTAAATCTTAATCGAGCATGCTCTGGCAGTAGTCTCGTCATATAGCTAAAAGAAGCATGTTCAAACGTCGCACTCGCCATTTGAATGAACAACACAAACACATAGATCATCCAAATTGAATCCATAAAAGCAATGGATAGAACAAGGAAAGCTCTCACAATATCTAAGAAAATCATCAAATGTTTCGTAGACGTTCGATCAATCACACTTCCAGCCCAAGACCCAACCAACATATAGGCAAAGGGTTTAATCATATACAAGCCCGCAACAGCAAAAGCTGACCCCGTTCGTTCAAATACCAGTAGATTAACGGTTAATAAATAGATCCAACCACCAACATTTGCAATGCCCACTGCACTTAAATACATAACTAAGGCTTTCTTGTTTTTATTCAACATATATATCCCTCCGACATGTTTATTGAACCAAAATAAAAAATCCCACCCCCAAGACGATTTGTCTTGGGGACGAGATCAACATGTCGTGGTACCACCCCAGTTTGTCCTGATGTCACCATCAGCACCTTTTCAAGTACGGCAAGAAAACCTTGCGTATACTATAGCTTCATAACGGGAGCATCCGTCACACAATCTCCAGTAAATGCATATGTTTTACCGGTCCTATGTGAAGCTCGGAGTCTTGTTTCGGTAAATCTTTTCTTACCCTTTTGCAGCTACCAGGGTTCTCTGTTAAAGAAAATGATGTACTTACTCTTCTCTTCATCGCTGTTAATTTTTGTAATCATAGCATATGTAAAAATAATTTGTATAGAGAAATTTTATTTTTTTCGAAAATAGTATCCATTCCAATTGTTGGTTTAATACATAATTTCTTTAACGAGTTCCTTTATCGTATCTTGCAAAGACTTGTGAATATTTTCTCTTTCGAGAAGAAAATAAGTAGACTTTAAAAAATTCTTGTATGCGAGTAAAGAATAGTAAGATTGTAATTTATTCGTGTCATTTTTTATTTCTTTTAAAGTCTGTGCTTGATCCATAAGCCATTCACTTAATTGAGACTCATTCAGATGGTGTTGTGAAAGGGTGACGAAGGAGCGGGCAATTCTTTCTTCCTCATCATCTTTAAACCCTGATGCAATCGAAAAGACTTGGTGAATATTAGTTAATATTTTCAGCGCATCTTCTTCGGTGCTAAATGGATGCTTAGCAATTGATCCCAATAAATCTGCTCCATGAGCTGCGGCATGTGCCCAGCCTTTTTTCTCAACGAATCCTCTCAAATCTTGTTCCTTCATTAAATATTGCAGGGAAGCATCAATTGTTCGTCTAACTAATTCCTTATCTACAATCTTTTTTGAGGCGTCTACATGTAAGATGGCTGCAAAAAATAGAACAGTAAATGAGCGAGTGAAGACAGCATCACTTAATGGATTTTCTATATCAACCATTAACAAATCTTGATTCAATAATAACGTCAAAATGTATTCTATTTGTTGTTTAGACAATTGCTCATTGTTTATTAATTTCCAAAACGCGCTGTAGTTTAATTCATCTCTTAATACGGGGTCTACAGAGCCTATATTCTCAATCATTTTATCCAAAAATTCATTAGAAATTTCTATTGATTCACCAGAGATGATACGTTTCAGATCAGCTATGTAAGTAGTCATTTTATCGTTCCTCTTTTTCTTTGTTTTGATAATAAATCAAGAAATCTTTCCACTCATCTTCTTCGTATGAGAAAGACTTTCTTGTACATTCATATTGAAACCCTGTTTTTTTAGCTACTTTAACGGATACGTGATTGTCTGTATTGATATGAAGTTCAATACGGTGAAATTCGAGTTGGTCGAAAAACAATTGCTTGGCAGCAAGCACAGCTTCAGTCGCATACCCATTTCCCAAATGTTGATTATGTATGGAATAACCCATCATTGCCCATTGATAATCCATTCTTAAAATCGTAAATAACTCGATTTTACCAATATGTACGCCATCCGATTTTCGAAAAACACCAAGTACATACATTTCATCTTTTAATGCACGCCGATGAAAATCGGCAATCCAATTGCCAAATGACTCGTTAGTGTAAGAGGACATGTCCGAATAACCATTATCATACTTGGTTTGAGCGACTTTTCGTTCGTTATGTTGGTTCAACCAATTTGCATAATCTTCTATTTGATATGGCCTGAGTATGAGTCGTTCTGTTTCAGCCAATAACATATTTTTAATCTGTTCCACGATCTCAAGTCCCTTTTTATATTGTAATGTTTTCCAAATTATGACCCTAGTGATAATATTAGCACATGAATGTTTGGAATATTTGATAATCTTTTATTTCAAAAAATAAAGATCGACTCGGGGGAGTTAAAGGTGAATAAAGGTGTGTATTGTGAAAAATGTGGAAAAGAGATTAAGTTTCAAGGAGACCTAGTCACGACAACGATTATGTTGAGGTTGTGCCATTTCATGAGGATTGCTATGCGAAAGATTTAAAAGGATTGCGAACTCTAGTTGTGAGCAATGAGCCGATTAATGGAGTAGCTGGAAATATAACAACAGTCATTGCAACATTAGTCGGTATTGGAGCTACTGTCTTTTTGGAAGGACCTATGAGGTTTGCGGGACTATTGTTGTTTTTAATTTTGGGCTATCGACTATATTCATACATGCGTTTTGAAAAAAGATTACCAGAGTAATAACCATATTTGTAAGCCATACATACTTAATCATTAAATAAGCCACAGCCTTCCCATGAGTATGGAAGAATGTGGCTTTATCATTGTTCAAAATATCAGTGAAGCTTAAATTTACTAACAATCCCACTAAGTTCTTCAGCCATTTTTGAAAGTGAAGCAGAGGCAGAAGCAACTTCTTGAATAGAAGCACTTTGTTCTTCAGATGCGGCAGCAACCGTTTCAGCTTCAGCTGAAGATTGAAGGACCATTTGAGTCGTATCTGAAACAGCCTTCACCATTTTTTCAGTGCCTTCATTTACATCTTTAACGGAATCTAAAACCGTTTTTGCAATTTTTACGATTTCATCGGTCGATGTTTCAATTTGTTCGAACTCTCGTCCAGTTCTTTCAATGGACACGATACCTTCTTGAACTTTTTCTTCACCCTCAGCCATCGTTTGAACAGATTGTTTAATTTCGACTTGGATGTCTGCAACTAGTTGGCTAATTTGAGCAGCCGATCGATTCGATTCTTCTGCAAGTTTACGAACTTCATCAGCCACTACAGCAAACCCTTTACCATGTTCGCCTGCACGAGCAGCTTCGATTGCTGCATTTAGTGCAAGTAAATTTGTTTGTGTGGAAATGTCTGTTATCAAGCCAACAATGTTTCCGATTTCATTGGATTTGTTTCCTAATTCATGAATCGCAGATGCAGCTTGTGTTGTTTTTTCTTGAATTTCTAGCATTTTGTCCGATGAATGTTGAATTTCTTCTTTTCCTCGTTGTACTTTTACATAGGAATCATTTGCTGATTTTGAGACATCTTCAACATGGTGTTGAATCGTTTCTAAATTGCTTGCCATTGTTTGAGCTGTGCTTTCTGAAACTTTAGCCATTTGTGTCTCTTGTATAGCGTTATCAGAAATTTGTTGAATGGATCCAGCAATTTGTTCTGTCGCCAAATTCGTTTCTTCCGCACTCGCGGTTAACTGTTCGGAAGAAGCTGCAAGAGCGTGTGAAACATTTGAAATTTGTGCAATCATTTGATGTAAATTTTCTTTCATTCGGTTCAAACTAGAAGCTAACTGACCGATTTCATCTTTTCGCTTAAATGAAAGATTTTCTACGGTCATGTTATTTTCGCTTAATTCAGCCAGCTGTTTATTGACAGCTTGAATTGGTTTTGAAATGTGGTTGGCAAATAAATAAATCAAGATTGTTCCAATTAGTAATGAGCCAATAACTGTGAATAAAACCGTCCATAAGATACTATTCGAACTTTCATTAAAGTCATCCATATATGAACCAGCTGTTACAACCCATCCCCAGTTCTCATCAAACGCGTTATACATGATCTTTTGACCAATTTTGTTTTCATTGTTTGGGTAATTCCATGAATAAGTTGTAAATCCGCCGCCATTTACCGCGGTTGCAATTTGTTCTTGCACAAGAAGCTTGCCTTCTTTATCCTGAGCATCCCACATATTTTGACCTTCAATGGAAGGGTGAGCAACTTCAAGACCTTTTTCATCGTAAATCACAAAATATCCGTTTTCACCAAGGTCAATGTCTTTATTGATCGGACGTTTACCTTCACTGTCCATTTCCCCTAAAAGATAGACTTTCACTTGTTCTTGAGCTTCTTCTAAAGGCAAACTTCCAGCTTCTACTTGTTCGTTTAGTGCATTAATTAATTGCAAAGCTTGAGTAACGGCATTTTTAATCGATTGTTCTCCAGCTTCGTCTAATCCATTTTTTGCTGAAGTGTAGCTGATTGTCCCTAAAATTAAACTAGGAACGAGTAAAAATAAAAAACTAACAACAAACAGCTTCGATTTAATACTTTTCATAATCCACCCTCATTTGTATGTATATATGTTCAACTCTTATTTCGACAAAATTTCACTTAATTTTACAGATTCTCAAAATAAATATGGATATTAAATCCTTAAAATTCTAACTTTACATGAAAAAATTACAATATTAGCGTTCAAAACTACAACATTAGTTTAAAAAATTCCAATACTAGCATCAAAAATTCCAACTTTAAGATTCGAAATGACAAGTTTAATAGTCAGCAACTGTACATAGAACATTGGACTGGTGTCATACTAAAATAGTCTAAATGACTAGATGAAATTGATTTATTTCCAAGAAGTTGTAAAACGTCGAGATTTTGGGCAATTTGGCTATATTCTATACATAGGTCATAATAAACAATATTATCTGATAATTTCATGCTAAAATAATAGGTAATTATGTAAATTCAGGAGGTAAGAAGTGAAAATTCGACGAAAAATATTAATTGGTCTCACTACTGCAATCATGTTTAGTGGAATGGTATTAACACCTGTTTCAGAAACTTCGACAGTTCAAGCAGCTACTTCGTATTCAAGCTTAAAGAATTCCATTAATAGCATCATGACAGATAGTCGAATGAAAGCTGCAGCTTCAAGTGTAACGATTCGAAAAGCATCAAACGGAGAAATTGTGTATCAATATTATGCTGACAAAGGAATTACGCCAGCATCCTCTTTAAAAATTTTGACCGCTTCTGCTGCTTTAGAAACATTAGGTGAAAACTATCGATTCTCTACTGATGTTTTAACAAACGGCACTGTTAAAAGTGGTACTTTAAAAGGTGATATGTACTTGAGAGGAAAAGGTGATCCGACTTTATTGAAACGAGATTTTGATAATTTTGCATCAACTTTAGCTAATCGTGGCGTAAAACGAGTTTCTGGGCATCTAATTGGCGACGATACATGGTACGATACTCAACGATTATCACCAGGTATTTCAAAGGAAGATGAATCGTATTATTATGCGGCTCAAATTTCAGCACTAACGTTGTCACCGAATGCGGACTATGATGCAGGGTCAGTCATTGTGGAAGCGAAACCTTCAGTCAATGGAAGAGTTGCTAAAGTGACACTTACTCCAGCTACAAATATTGTGCGCGTCATTAATAAATCCAAAACTGTACCTAAAGGGTATAAAAATACACTGAAAATCGAACGTGAATATGGCACGAACAAAATCATGATTACAGGGAATGCACCAATTGCGACTGCTGGTAAAAAAGAGTGGATTGCTGTTTCAAATCCGACAGCCTACGCGTTAGATGTATTCAAAAAGTCATTGGCCTCAAAAGGAATTACGTTCAGTTCCACATCAAAAGTGTTGAGAGGAAAAGTTCCTGAAAATGCGCGCGTATTACTTTCTAAAAAATCAATGACTGTGAAAGAATTGATGGTTCCTTTCTTAAAACTAAGCAATAACACGCATGCTGAAGTGCTTGCGAAAGAAATGGGTAAAGTGAAGTATGGCGTTGGAAGCTGGAATAATGGCTTAAAAGTTATGCGGGAATATGCAGGGTCTGTTGGTCTTGACGTGAACAAATTGGTATTCGAAGACGCATCAGGGATGTCCCATGCGAATAAAATTCCATCTAGTCAATTGTCTTTATTGCTCCATAAAGTTCGCTCTGAACCTTGGTATGGCAGTTTCTTAAGAGGAATGCCAATCGCTGGTGGCTATGATCGTTTTGTTGGTGGGACATTAAGAACGAGACTAAAACTAGCGCCTGCAAAAAACAACGTGATTGCGAAAACAGGGAGTTTGGATAATGTTAGTGCCTTAGCAGGTTATGCGAAAACGAAGGATGGCGAGTGGCTCATATTCACCATCCAAACTCAAAACACAAAGTCTAGCACCGTGCCTGTCATCGACCGAATGGCATCAGCAATTGCTAATTCTAAAACGACTAATTAAGACAAATGAGGTTGCATGATTTCTTTTTCAAGAGAAATGATGCAGCCTTTTGTTATGTCGTTTCGTCCCAATTAAAGGGAAATAAACGGTAATATAGAATAGCATATACATGCAGAAGAAAAGTGAGGGAACAACATGAGACTTAGAATACTCCATACAAATGATATACATAGCCACTTTAATCAGTTCGCTAAAGCATCCACGCTTATTAAACAATCGACTCAAGAACACACATTAATCTTAGATGGTGGCGATTTTGCGGACTTCCGAAGTATTGAACTACAAGGTACAAAAGGAATGGCGGCTATCGAGCTTCTTGAGGAAGTAGGGTACGATGCTCTGACCATAGGTAATAATGAAATGTTTAACGGCATCCATACACTTGAATACATGGCGAGTAATAGTTCGTTGCCTTTTATCAGTAATAACTTAGTGAAAAAAGATTTAAGCGCGATTAAAGGTGTCTTCCCAAGTGTCATCATTCACAAGAACAACCTGCGTATTTTGATCACCGGATCATCGCCAGATATGGGTGTTTTCAACGAGGGGTTAGGCGTACATATGCATTCGTACAAAGAGGCAATTGTGAATGAAATTGAGCGCAATAAAGGGAAATATGATATTTGCATTTTGTTGAATCATGTAGGTACTTTCGCAGACGATGAATTAGCAAAAGAAATACCAGAATTAGATGTCATTCTGTCTGCTCATGATCACAAGCTCTACAAAGAAGCCAAAATAATAGAAGGCACCATTTTAAATAGTGCTGGAAAATATGGTGAGTATGTAGGGATTGTCGATATTGAATTAAAAGATCAACAAGTCTCGCTTCTTCATTCAGCAACAATGGAAACAAATGGTGTAGAAGCGGATGAACGAATTTTGGATATTTTAAAAGTTAATAAAGAAAAAGCAATCGAAGCGTTAAGTCAGCCGTTGTATAAGCTTACACAACCAATGTGGCATGATGTGATCGGAGAGAATCCTTTAACGAATCTAATTGCAGATGGGTTAAGAGATTTGTTGGAATGCGAAATTGGCTTAATGAATAGTGGGATTGCGAACGCAGGATTGTTTGATGACGTTTCAAATAAAAAATTGATTGAAATCTGTCCTTCTCCGCTGAATCCGACGACGTTTGAAGTATTAGGTAAAGACATTAAAAAGGCATTGGAACAAGCACTTGATGCCCAAACTTGTTTAGCAGATGGGAGAGGTCCAGGTTTCCGAGGCAAATTTGCCGGACGTCTGCACGTTTCAAGTAATACGGAAGTCGTGCATGATGGAAAACGTATTCATGATGTCATACTAGACGGTAAATCTCTTGAAGACGACCGTTGGTATTCAGTTGCAAGTTCAGATTATTTACAGCGAGGATCTGGTTACCCTTCATTAGCTAACAATCGAAATGATCAGTATCAAGCAGAAGAGATTAAAGATGTGATTCGTGCATATGCTAATCGAAGTGAATTTATTGAACAAGCCTATTTGAATCGATGGAAATTGGCTACACCAGTGAAGGTATAACTACAGGTAGACTGCCAGTTTTATAATAGGACTCGAAAAGTATTGACCTGTTAGTGTATAATTCAACAGTGAGAATAATAGAAATGAACATGTTTTATTCGATAGTGAAATCGAGACTTATTTTGAAAGTGAGTGAACAGATATGGGACGTAAGTGGAATAATATTAAAGAAAAGAAAGCCTCAAAGGATTCAAATACAAGTAGAATTTATGCAAAATTTGGTCGTGAAATTTATGTAGCTGCAAAACAAGGCGAGCCAGATCCAGAATCGAATCGTGCGCTGAAAGTCGTTTTAGAAAGAGCTAAAACATATAGCGTTCCAAAAACAATTGTAGATCGTGCCATTGAGAAGGCTAAAGGTGGATCAGAAGAAAGTTACGATGAATTACGTTATGAAGGTTTTGGTCCAAACGGTTCGATGGTCATCGTAGATGCCTTAACAAACAACGTAAACCGTACTGCATCTGATGTTCGTGCAGCATTTGGGAAAAATGGCGGGAACATGGGTGTGAGTGGTTCTGTAGCATACATGTTTGATGCAACGGCTGTTATTGGGATCGAAGGAAAATCAGCTGATGAAGTGTTTGAACTATTAGTAGAAGCTGACGTAGATGTTCGTGACGTATTGGAAGAAGAGGAGTCTGTCATTGTTTATGCAGAACCCGATCAATTCCACGCTGTTCAAGAAGTGTTCAAAAACGTAGGTATTACTGATTTCACAGTAGCTGAATTAACAATGTTAGCTCAAAATGACATTACGCTTGAAGCAGATACACAAGCTCAATTCGAGAAAATGATTGATGCGATTGAAGATTTAGAAGATGTACAACAGGTGTATCATAACGTCGATTTAGGCGAATAAAACCTTGAAGCGATTAAAATCATAATAAAAAGCAATTCCGTATGGTTCGTAACCTCCGCGGAATTGCTTTTTGTGTTTTTGTGCTGTCATACACAGTTGTTCTTGTTTGGATTTTGTTTTTCTAACATGAGTACTCATCACATGTTGTCCTCTAAACTCAGAAGCATCCCGGCCTGTGTTACGCAACTGGTGAGCACGCTTTTTTCTAGCATTCGATTTTGCCATCGTTTCCACTCCTTTAGAAATACTTACTTCTCTAGCTTATGATATTCATCGTAATTGTTCAAATTGTAGATTCAGCTAATTAAATGAGAATTGGAAAAGGGACATGCCATTTAAGACATGTCCCTTTGATTAATAAGATAACATAAAGCTCTGAATGATATTTTTCATCCCGATTATTCGGGGAATAATTTCCTAAGAAAGTGTTCCTTGCTTTCCGTGCCGCGGTCATTTGTCCACTGGGTGTGTTCCTTAAGCAACGTAAACCCTACCTTCTTTTACGTCCTTGCGACCCTATAGTCGCGCCAGTGTGAATAAGTTTAATCAAATACATCTAGTAGATGCCAGAATTTCAAATCTTAATTGCTACCTTACTTGTTAACTTAACTATTTTGACACATATCTGACAAAATGTCAATGCTTGTCCCTTATATTCCCACTCGAGTGCGTTTTCTTCAAAATTAATTTTTAAACTGCTATACTTTCTCCTAACGTAATTTTAAGGAGGACGACTCATATGACGACAAATTTACAAGCGACCACTACCTTACATAACGGAGTGGAAATGCCATGGTTCGGCCTAGGCGTATTTAAAGTAGAAGAAGGACCAAGTGTTATTGATGCCGTAAAAACTGCTATTAAAAATGGCTATAGAAGTATTGATACAGCTGCTATTTATAAAAATGAAGAGGGCGTGGGACAAGGGATTCGCGAAGGAATAAAAGAAGCGGGAATCTCTAGAGAAGATTTATTTATTACATCTAAAGTGTGGAATTCAGATTTCGGCTACGAAACAACTCTTGCTGCTTATGAAGATAGTTTGAAAAAACTTGGACTTGAGTATTTAGATTTATATTTAATTCATTGGCCAGTTGAAGGGAAATACAAAGAGACGTGGCGTGCTTTAGAAACGATTTATAAAGAAAACCGAGTAAAAGCGATCGGCGTTAGTAATTTCCACATCCATCATTTAAAAGATGTGTTGGCCGATGCGGAGATCGTTCCAATGGTCAATCAAGTAGAATATCACCCAAGCTTAACGCAAAAAGAACTACAAGCATTCTGTAAAGAAAATAAGATACAACTTGAAGCTTGGTCTCCATTAATGCAAGGGAAACTGTTAGAAGAACCTACATTAAAGGAAATCGCACAGACGTATAATAAATCAGTTGCACAAATTATATTACGCTGGGATTTACAAAATGAAGTGGTAACCATTCCTAAATCGATTAACGAAAGTCGAATCGTTGAAAATGCTTCTATTTTCGATTTTGAACTATCAAATGAAGATATGAAACGTATTGATGATTTGAATAAAAATGAACGTACAGGTCCAGACCCTGATAATTTTGATTTTTAACCCATGACACCATTCGCTTAGGCGAGTGGTGTTTTTCTAAAGGTAAAGAGAGATAAGTCTTCAACTTTGAAAGAACATGCCTAATGGCGATGCTTAAAAAATGACTATTCTCGATTTCGCATGGTGCATTCAAGGATTCGTTAGGCCTATTCTCGAATTGGATTATGTGATTCTCGATTCCATCAATCCTATTCAAGGATTCAACACCTCTATTCTAAAATTCACGAAAACCAAACAATTTAACTAGTGACTAAAGCTGTCATACCGCTCCGTTTTTCATTGGAAAAAAGATGTTTGACATTGACGTTACGTGAAGGTGTAAAGTGAAGGAGTCAGGAGGTGACAGGATGGAATATACGGTGCAAAAGCTAGGTAAGTTAGCGGGAGTGAGTCCTCGGACACTGCGGTATTATGATGAAATGGATATTCTCAAGCCGGCGAGAATCAATTCATCGGGGTATCGAATCTATGGGCAAGAAGAAGTCGATCAACTACAGCAAATTCTGTTTTACCGTGAATTAGGAATCAAGCTTGAAGTAATTAAAGAATTGATCACTTCGCCATCCTTTGATGGAACTCAAGCATTGCGTACCCATCGAAGCCAACTCCTCGACAAGCGAGCACAACTCGATCAGTTGATTGCCAATGTGGAAAAAACAATTTCTACGAAAGAAGGGACAATGACCATGAGTGACCAAGAAAAGTTTGAAGGTTTTAAACAAAAATTAATTGATGATAACGAAAAGACATATGGTAAAGAAATTCGAGACAAGTATGGTGATGAGACGGTAAACAAATCGAATGCTAAAGTGAAGAACATGAGTCAAGCACAACACGATGAAGTGACTCGACTGACACAAGAAATCACGGACAAATTAGCGGAAGCTATTAAGCAGGGTGACCCGTCGAGTGCGCTTGCGCAAGATGTGGCTGAACTACACAAACAGTGGCTTATGTTTTATTGGAATGAATATAGTAAAGAAGCGCATGCAGGGCTTGCCCAAATGTATGTGGATGACGAACGATTCACTGCCTATTATGACAAAGAACAACCTGGAACAGCAGCATTTTTAAGAGATGCCATCTATATATTTACGGGAATGACTCAATAGCAAAAAGAGTATCGGTGTTGAAACCATCGATACTCTTTTTGTACTGATTGAAGTGTAGGATGACTAAAGCAACATTACAAGGCTATTGAGATGCTAATCAATCAATTGAATGTGATAATCCTTAAACCACACATGCATTTGTGCTAAATGAGCAAGTAGTTGAGGACCAGTCATTAATTGACCAAACCAAGGTGTTTTAAATGCATTGCCTTTTGATTCGACAAGCTCATTTAAACGGTTTCGATCGAAGATTTCGTGAAGAATGGAGTTCTTATCCGTTAATATATCTTTCAACCAAAGTTGAACTTGGTCTGTATAGTATGGATTATGCGTTTTCGGATATGGACTCTTTTTACGGTAGAGGATTTCGTCGGGTAATAACCCTTCCAACGCTTTTCGCAAAATGCCTTTTTCTCGATTTCCAGCCATTTTTATTTCCCAAGGAATATTCCACGCATATTCCACTAATCGGTGGTCAGCAAATGGTACACGTACCTCAAGACTAGCTCCCATACTCATGCGGTCTTTCCGGTCTAGCAATGTGGTCATAAACCAAGTCATATTTAAATAGAATAGTTCTCTACGTTTTGCATCAATTTCAGATTCTCCATCAAGTCTAGGCGTTTCATTTACAGCTTCTGAAAACGCTTGTGAGGCAAAATTCTCAAGTTTCAGCTTTTGTTGCCATCCATCTTTCAATAAAGTTGAACGCTCCTGTGTTGACCGCATCCAAGGAAACCCTTTCCCAAACAAATCCGCGTGTTGATGGAACCATGGATATCCACCAAAGATTTCATCCGCACACTCTCCTGAAAGTCCCACTGTAAAGTCTTCTTTTATTTCACGACAAAACCAAAGTAAGGAAGAGTCAACGTCGGCCATGCCAGGTAAATCTCGAACATGTACTGCTTCCGTCAATTCATGAATGAGCTGTTCCTGTGTAATAATCGATGAATGGTGAGTGGTCCCGCATGTTTCCACCATCTTTTTAATCCAAGGCGTGTCATCATTTGGTTGAAAGTCATTCGCTTTAAAGTGAGTATCATTTCCTTCATATTCTATGGAATACGTATGAAGCGGTCCTAATCCTTCTCGCTTATAATGATTAGCAGCGATGGCGGTAATAGCACTTGAGTCAACGCCACCTGATAAGAATGTACAAAGTGGAACGTCTGAGACGAGTTGTCGCTCCACCGCATCAGTCACTAGAAAACGGACTTTTTCAGCTGTCTCTTCTAAGCTATCTGTGTGTCTTTCACTCTTTACGTTCCAATATCGCCAAACCCGCAATCCTTGACGGGATACCGTAAGTGCATGAGCGGGTCTTAATTCATTGACTTGGTCAAACACACCAGAACCTGGTTTTCTGGAAGGACCTAAACTTAGTAATTCAGCCAATCCAGTAGTAGAAATCGAAGGTGAAACATCTTGATGAGCGAGCACTGCTTTTAATTCTGAGCCGAAAATGAAACCGCCGTTACGTTCGGCATAAAATAGTGGTTTCACACCTAGGCGATCCCGGGCAACAAAAAGCTTTTGTTCGTGCGAGTCCCAAATCGCGAATGCAAAAATCCCATTAAAATAATCCACGCATTTTTCTTTCCATTGAATATAAGAGGTTAACAATACTTCCGTATCAGAATGGCCAGAAAATGTATGACCGTTCTTAAGTAATTCACTTCGAAGGTCTTCCGTATTATATAATTCACCGTTATAACTAAGGATATATCTACGGTTTTGATGATCTTTTGTCATCGGTTGTTTTCCACCAATGGGGTCAACTACCGTTAACCTTCTATGACCTAAAGCCACATGTTGATCGAGCCACATATTTTCATCATCTGGACCGCGTTTTGCCAACGATTTTGTCATCTTTTCAATCATTTGTCCTTGTTGCGATAAATCACGCTGGAAATGAACCCATCCAGTTATGCCACACATTGAACTTCATCCTCTCTAATCAAAAACCTTCATCTTATAAATGTATGCAAAGTATCTTTAATATGATGAAAAATTTAGAATTCCTAAGGAAAAGCATTGTGTTTTGTCATAATATAGTGAACAATTAAATAATTAGTATAGATTACATATTTTATTTGCCTAGGGGGAATTTTGAAAATGGTAACATTCGATCAATATAAGTATAATCGTCCGAATTTTGAAGAAGCCAAAGAACGCTTTGAAGGATTGTTGACTGCTTTTAAAGAAGCCGATTCAATGGAACAACAAAGTGAGGCTATTGCTAAAATTAATGAATTCCGAGAATCTTTTTCTACACAAGCAAACTTAGCATTTATTCGTGCATCCATTGATACGAAGGACGAGTTCTACCAAAAAGAAAGAGATTACTTTGATGAAGTATCTCCGCAGTTAGAAGAATTAGTAACTGCTTACTACAAAGAACTCGTTGCATCTAAATTCAGAAATGAGTTAGAAGAAAAATGGGGAAGTCAGCTGTTTAATCTAGCTGATTATTCGATAAAGGCTTTCTCGCCTGAAATCATTGAATTGATGCAACAAGAAAATAAGTTATCCTCTGAGTATTCAAAACTTGTCGCTTCTGCACAAGTTGAATTTGATGGAAAAACGTTAACGTTAGCTCAATTAGGTCCATATAGAGAATCTACCGACCGTGAAATTCGTAAACAAGCCTTAGCTGCAAGCACTCAATTCTTCGCAGGAAATGAAGAAAAGTTCGATGACCTGTTTGATAAGCTTGTAAAAGTTCGCCATAAAATTGCGGTCACTTTAGGATACAAAAACTTTGTTGAGCTAGGCTATATTCGCATGATGCGCGTTGATTACAATGCGGAAATGGTTAAAAAATTCCGAGATCAAGTTCGAGATTTCATCGTACCTTTGGCGAGCAAATTATATGAGCGTCAAGCAGAGCGTATTGGAGTTGATTCACTAAAGTTTTATGATGAATCATTAAACTTCATTTCAGGAAATGCGACTCCTCAAGGATCAGCGGAGTGGATTATTGAAAATGGGTCTAAAATGTATGATGAATTATCACCTGAAACAGGCGAGTTCTTCCGTTTCTTGACAGACCGAAAACTAATGGACGTAGAAGCGAAAACAGGAAAAGAGTCGGGTGGATATTGTACATTCATTGAAGAATATAATTCTCCATTTATCTTCTCGAATTTCAATGGCACATCAGGCGATATTGATGTGTTAACACATGAAGCGGGTCACGCGTTCCAAGTTTACTCAAGTCGTGATATCGGTATTCCGGAATATTTATGGCCGACGTTTGAAGCATGTGAAATTCATTCAATGAGCATGGAGTTCTTTACTTGGCCTTGGATGGAGTATTTCTTTAAAGAGCAAACAGAAAAATATAAATTTGCTCACTTAAGTGGTGCGCTTCAATTCCTGCCATATGGTGTTGCTGTAGATGAATTCCAACATGAGATTTATGAAAATCCTGAGATGACTCCTACAGAACGAAAAGCTGCATGGAGTAAAATCGAAAGTATTTATTTACCTCATCGTGATTTTGATGGCAATAGTTATTTAGAAGCGGGCGGATTCTGGCAACGTCAAGGCCATATCTATAATAGTCCGTTCTACTATATTGATTACACATTAGCTCAAATCTGTGCGTTCCAGTTCTGGAAGCGCTCAAGAGTAGACCAAGAATCAGCTTGGAAAGATTATTTACACCTATGTCAATTAGGCGGTTCAAAATCTTTTACAAAGCTAGTAGCTGAAGCGAATTTAATATCACCTTTTGAAGAAGGTTGCGTTGAATCTGTTATTGGCACAATTGAAGATTACCTAAATTCAGTAGACGACAAAAATTTATAAACAATCTGAAGTTGAGAATTCATTTTCTCAACTTCTTTCTTATACAGATTTGAAAGTAGACGGTAGACAAGTGAAAAATGTTGATTTCCATTGCGATGGACGCTTTCCGCGGAGGCCAACACGAAGTTGGTTTCAAAGACGTTGCCACAGGACGTGGCGGTCTTAGTCTTTGTTCCTTAGGGTCTTCAGTTCTTGCTGATTCCGCCGGAGTCGCCATCTCCATTTCAATCAACTGTAATCGCTGTAAATATATATAATGATATGCAGTCGTGCAAATAGAGGGATACACACTTTTGATTTTATTATTACTATCTACAAAATTTGTTCTATAACCATAACTTTGCAAACTACTTTAGTAGGAAATAGCCGCACACCACCTTTTTAATTAAATGCAATAAATAAGAAGACAACTTAGCTATTAATCGCATATGAGTACAAACAATATTTTTCTAAAGCTCTAAGTTCAAAATCAAAGGAGGCAATTCATGCAGACGTTATTTCAGTACAATTGGCAGATTCGAGATGAGTGGTTTGAATGGTGCAAAGAAGTCCCGTTAGAAGATCTTTTAAAAGTGCGAACAGGCGGAGTAGGCGGAATCTTACATACTTTGTTCCATATCATTGATGCGGAGTGGAGTTGGATTCGCATCATGAAAGGTTTTCCGGATTTTCAAGAAAGCTTTGATGACTATCAAAGTTTAGAAAAAGTTATGGAGTTAAATGATTTATTCAAAGAAGAAGTAAAGGCTTTTGTATTAGATTGGGAAGGTGAATTTGAACATAATTTCTTGCAAGAAACCAGAGCGGATGGCACTGTCATTAAGTTGGCATGGGGAGAAATTATGCGTCATATTATTGCACATGAAATCCATCATATCGGTCAACTGTCAGTTTGGTCGAGAGAACTTGGGATGCCACCTGTTTCTGCAAATCTGATTAGAAAAGGATTAGGTGTTCATCTCCCTTAATCATTTGAGATTCCGGAAGTAGAGGGGAGTACTATGAGTAATATTGATAAGAGAAACAGGTTAAATGAAGAAGTATTTTCTTACCGTGTCAGTAAAAGCAACACAGTTTTTATTGATTATGCGGGTAAGGGAATAAAAGTTGTGAAAGGTAAAGAGGCGGAACGATTGATTGCACGAATTCAGCAAGCAGAAACAGACAAGGATGTGCAACTCGCACTGGCTAAAATCACGGGGAATTTTAAGCGTGGGAATGAAAAAGACAATAAAAAATGAAGACACAATTCGACTGAACTGTGTCTTCACTTTTATTCTCTTTCAGTGGTAGCTTGAACAAAGGATTCATAAGAAACAGGTCCAAAATAATTAGGATTGCCTTTGAAAAAATGTTCAAGCATATATTGTTGAGCACATAGAGCGGAGCAAGCTTTTGCTGTGATAATCAAGTTAAGATAGGCACGAAAATATGCTAGAGATAAATTGCCGCCATTATTGACAACCATCATGATTCCCCCTCGAATTTAACAGCAACTTTTTCCTTTAATGCCTGTGCTGCAGACACCAGTTTCCGGTAACTCCAATTCAACGCGTTTAGCACCATCTAAATCGCCGGTTATGTGAGCGACGATTGAACGAACTTGTTCATACCCTGTAGCCATTAAAAATGTTGGTGCACGACCATAGCTCTTCATCCCGACCATATAGAAGTTTGCTTCCGGTTGGCGAAGCTCTCGTTCACCATGAGGGCGGACCGTTCCACAGCTATGAACATTTGGGTCAATAAGCGGTGCGAGCTTTGTAACGCTTTCTGTCGCAGGATCCAAATCCAGTCTGATTTCACGAAGGAATGAGAAGTCAGGTTTACTTCCGGTATTTGAAATGATTTTGTCTATACCCATAATCGTTTGTACTTCATTACTAACCATTCCAGTTACCTGAATGCCAATTTCGGAGCGGGACACTTTTTGAATAAAGAAAGGTGTATACACTTTTACTCTGCCACTATCAACAAGTTGATGGATTCTTGAACCTAGTTGTCCACGTGCTGGTAAAGCATCTAGTTCTTCTCCACCGTAAGCTTCTTGTACGCGTTTTTTTCTTAAGATCCATGAGATTTGAACATCGTCAAGTTCGGCTAATTCGAGAATGGTATTAATGGCCGAGTGACCTCCGCCAACGACCGCAACATGTTTGTTTTCATAAGTTGGTCGGTCTTTTCCTTTAATGTCAGGAATGACATATGAAATGTGTTGATTGAGTTCAATTTCTTCTTTTGTCCATATATGGTCTGCGTTAACTGGGTTTGGATTTCCCCAAGTCCCAGTAGCATCAATGACTGCACGTGCTTCCATCCGCTCTGTATGACCTTCTTTTTCTACATAAATCACAAAGGATTGTTCAGAACGATTTGCGGTTTTCATTTTATCTAACCCATTTTTGCTAATGGCAACTACCTTTGAATTGAAATGAAGAAAAGGTTTTATTGCAGGTAATTGTGAAAGGGGTTGTAAGTACTCCTCGATTAAATCTTTTCCGTAAGGAAGTCTAGTTAAGACAGGTGATTTCCACCCGCTGTCTTCAAGTAAACGTTTGGCAACATGATCGATATTAAATTTCCAAGATGAAAATAATCGAACATGCCCCCATTGTTGAATATGGTGACCAACTTGTGGACCTGCCTCAAGGATAAAGAATTGTTCCCCTTTGTCTACTAAATGAGCAGCCGCTGCCAGCCCAACAGGTCCGGCACCTATAATAGCAACGGGCAAATGACTTAATTGAGTAGTTTCTTTTGGTGATTCACAGCAGTTTGATAAGATGTTAAAACTCATTTTGTTTGTCATCAAAATTCTCCTTTAAATTTGTATTTTACAAGTATTGTTTCATTTTAAGAGCAAGATTTCTCTTGCTCACAGTAATGGTGTACAGCAAACACTTGATTTGGACATGGCGTTATTTAATAACTTAATGGATCGTAATACTGTTTCTTGTTCGAATTCATTCATATGTGAAAAGATTTCGTCTAAATAGTTGTTCATAGAAGCTTCTATAGCAGAAGCCATAAACTTTCCTTGCGTTGTTAAGGCTAAAACATAATAGCGCTTATCATTTAAAGAAGGTGATTTTGTCACAAGTTCCATTTTAATTAGTGTTTGAATTTGTCTGCTAAACGTTGTAACGTCAATAGCAAGAGTTTCGGCAATTTGTTGCATCGTAGGTTCGTGTTGTTTGTCAATTTCATATATTATATGACTATGAACTGTGGAGATATCGATTGCGCCAACCGAACAACAATTTTTATTCAAAAGGCCAAAGCGACGTGTAAGCACTTGAAATAATTCACGTTTGTTATCCATGTTTCACCTCTTACTAATAGTTATACGCTAATCGTTTGCATAATGCAACTATATTTATAAAATTTTTTTATTTTGATTTGAGTGTATTCCATAGCTACAACTTTGGTGGGGAAGAGGTCGTTAAAATCGTCCCATCGTTAAACATAAAATACTAAGAAAAGAGATGAAAACATATGTCAGCGAATATTAGATCCATGATTTCTTCAGATTGGCCTTCAGTAAAAGAAATTTACGAAGAAGGGATTCATTCAAAAAACGCAACGTTTGAAACACAAGCTCCATCATATGAAAAGTGGATGGAAACATCTCATCCAAACTGTCATTTAGTTGTTGAAGCAGATGGGGAAGTCGTCGCTTTTGCTAAAGTGCTCTACACTTCCGCGCGTCCCGTATATGCTGGAGTAGGTGAAGTTAGCATCTATGTTCATCCAAAAGCGAAAGGCAAAGGGATCGGTAAAAAACTATTAAATGAATTGATACGAGTTTCAGAGAATCAGGGATTTTGGACAATAAAAGCTGTTATCTTCCCAGAGAATGAAGCCAGTATACATTTACACAAATCCTGTGGTTTTCGTTTAGTAGGGATACACGAGCGGATGGGTAAAATGGATGGTGTTTGGAGAGATAATGTTCTTTTAGAAAAACGAAGTGAGATTGTAGGAACGGATTAAATGCTGAGTGAAAACTGAAAAAGAAAAATCCCGTCTATAAAACGGGATTTTACTTCTCATCTTTTCTTCGATTGGTAACGGATTTTCCGCCAATACCCCAATTGTCAGTATCGATTTCATCTATAACGACGACAGTTGTTTCTGGGTTTTTATTTAAAACATCAACCAGCAATTGTGTCACACCTTGAATCAATTGCTCCTTTTTTTCAGCTGTGACATGTTCATTTGTAATTTTGATATTTACATAAGGCAAATGAACTCCTCCTTATTTTCCAACCCATTCTAAAAACTCTAATCGATTTCCAAAAGGATCGTGAAGATAAAAACGCTTGGCTCCAGGTAGCTTGTGGTCGACTTGTATTTCAAGACCTTTCTCTTGAAGAAATGAAGCGAATTCTTCAATCTGATTCACTTCAAAAGCAGGATGAGCTTTTTTTGCCGGGACGAATGTATTTTCAACACCAACATGAATATCAACGTGTCCGTTAGAAAACCACACACCACCATTTTTCTTTAATTCCTCAGGTTTTTCGACTTCTTCTAATGCCAAAATCCCTTGGAAAAATTCTCGCGCTTGATCTTCACTTCCAACAGGTGCAGCAAGTTGAATATGATCAATTCGTTTGATGTACGTCATGTTCTTGTTCAATCCTTTCCTGTTTAACTAAAGGCAATAAGAAAAACGCGCCAATCATAACAAAAGCAGATGCTCCTAATAATGCCCATGTATAGCTTTCGGTTTCCGTGGTTAAAATTCCTGCAACAGATGGGCCAATCATTTGTCCTAACGCGTAGAGGGTGGTCATGATGGCGATGGTTTTAGCGCTATTAAGTGGGTTTTTATTCCGAGCAAAAGCAGTGGCTAATGTCGTAACGCCCATAAATGTTGCACCAAATAATACGGCACTCAAATAAAAGCTGAGTGAGGAATCAGATAGTGCGGGTAAAGCGATTCCAATGGATTGAATAATTAAAAGAATCATGAGTGACAGCATATAACCGAATCTATGACCAAAATACGCCCATACAACACACGATGGGATGGCAGCAAGTCCTACTAACACCCACACATTTGTTGCGTTGCCACTAAAAGCAGGTGTCTGATCAGCAATTGCAACGATGAATGTTCCTGTCACAATATAGCCAAGCCCTTCTAAACCATAGGAGGCGAGAAGCCAAGGTAGCCATTTAGGTGCTTTAAACGTTTTTACAGGAATAGAAGTCTCTCCAGATGTATGTATGGTTTTGTCTTCTGTTACTGTTGAAAATACGATGATTGCAAGAACACTAGCGACTAAGGCTAGTCCAATCCAGGCACCTTCATAATTGAACGTTTCAATTAGTAAGGGTACAAGTAAACCAGAAACAAAAATACCAAGACCAACCCCGCCGTACATGACGCCGACCCACCCGAGTTTCCGTTGTTTTGCTAACTGATCTAGAATAAGACTAGATGCCAAAACAAATACGAAAGCACTCATAATGCCGGATAAAAATCGCCAAATCATCCATGAGGTATGGCTATATGTAAGACCCATTAATAAGGTCAATAAAATACTAATGATAATGCTAAATCGCAAATATATAGCTCGATTCCGTTTTAAAGGAACTAAAGACGCAATAATTGCGCCAATTAAATAACCAGCATAATTACTCGAAGCTAAGAATCCTGCAAATTGCGTCGTGAAACCAGCTTCTTTTTGCATATAGGGTAATATCGGTGTGTAAGCAAAACGACCAATGCTCATGGCAATAAAAAGAGCAAAAACGCCGCCAATAACAAGCGTATAGGGATTTTTTGACATAAGCGTTCCTCCTCAAATTTCTCTACTCATCATACATCTTTAAGTAGAATTTTGAAAAGAAGGTTTGATTTCTTCGATAAAGGAAATAGATAGGGAAAGCGAAAAGAACCTGGAGGAACAAAATAATGAGACAAAAACAATTAAACAAACTAAAAGAACAATTAACAAAAGAACTTGAAGATGTGAAAAGTCGTTTACATACTGACAAGCACTTAGAAACTACGGAGTTATCGAATTACGACAACCATCCGGCCGATAACGCAACTGATTTAACGGATCAAAACACAGAAATGGCTATTGAACAACATAAAGTCGATGAAATTGAACAACTTGAATCGGCATTAAATGCTATGGAAGAAGGCACTTATGGCAAATGTGAAGTATGTGGTGAGGATATTCCAATCGAACGTTTAGAAGCACTTCCAATGGCACGTACTTGTATCGATCACGCAAATCATGACTTTGATACAGACAGTCGCCCATCTGAAGAAGCAATTCTTGGTTCGTCGACTGAACACCCTGTAAAAGATGAGGGTGGCGTCCGTGATTATGAGGACAGCTTTGAAGACGTAGAAAAATTCGGATCATCAGACACTCCGCAAGACGTTGATAAAGATGATCAAAAAGATTTATACAAATAATGCAGAAAAGCGAGGACCAATTTTGGTCTTCGCTATTTTTTTTTGAGAATTTTTTTGAAAACATGTAACGTTTTATTGCAGAAATACGTCTCACTATGAAGTGAGCATAGTGAGAAACCCGAAATAGAAAGACTGGACGTGAATATATGAGAAAAAGAAGTGGGGCAATTATAGAACTAGATGGAAAGATTGCGTTAATAAAGAGGGTTAGAAATAATCATGAATATTATGTTTTTCCAGGTGGGGGGATCGAAGAAGGTGAAACGCCAGAAGAAGCAGCCATTCGTGAGGTAAAAGAAGAACTAGGAATAGATATCGAAATTGAAAAGCTACTAACAACTCTTACATTTAATAATCGACTTCAATATTATTTTCTTGCAAAATATATCAGTGGTGAGTTTGGTACAGGCGATGGAGAAGAATTTTTACATTCTGATTTGGATAGAGGAACCTATATGCCTGTATTATTAAAAAAGGGGCACTTAAAATCATATGATATTCGTCCATTAGAAATATTAGACAATTTTCATGACTAAAGGCTAAAAACATTTAAATAAACATTTTCAAAATGGTATTTTTCAGTTACAATAGTATTAATTATATTAAATTAATTGAATTTTCGAATTTTAGTTATTTCAATATATCTATTGTAATGTCCATTGAATATTCTACTCTACTTTTAGGGAATTGGTTAGAGATCGGAGATGTCTAATGAATCAAGTGGTTGAAATGAGTACGTCTAATGATATATTACAAAATGATTTGTTGTATGCCCAAATAATTGAGTATTCCGTCGAAACTGTCATTATTCATTCGGATTATAAAGTCCTATATATTAATCAATCCGGCGCGAATCTTCTAAAAGGAAATAAAGAAGATTTAATTGGCATGAATGTGTTGTCGGTCTTTCGAGAACAGAGCAAAGAAAAGATCAAACATCGCATTGCAAATGGAATGCTAGATCAGAGTCCCTCAGATTTAGTTGAGGAAACCATTTTCTGTTCTGATGGAACATCAGTGGAAATTGAATTGTATTGTCATCCCATTCAATTTGGGGGGCGAAAATGCATTCAAACTGTTCTACGCGACATTTCTACGCGTAAAGAAGCTGAGAGACTATTAAATGACAGAGAAAAATTAGTTTCCATTGGTCAAATTGCAGCTGGAATAGCTCATGAAGTACGTAATCCACTTACTGCTGTTAAAGGGTTTTTGCAATTGTTAAAAGAAAGTAGCTCTCATCCTTATTTAATGACAATGGAAATCGAGCTAGAAAAGGCAATTGATACCTTACAGAACTTACTTCAAGTATCAAAGCCAGACTTATATGCAGAACCTATTACGAGAATCAATTTATGTAAAGAATTAACATCATTGATGTTTTTATTTCAAGATAAGTTATATAACATTGAAGTTGAATTGGATTTGAGGGATTCAGATCAGTGTATTTATGGAAAGAGGAACCTGTTTTTAAAAGCATTTTTTAATTTAATCAAAAATGCTTTAGAAGCAATGCCTTCTGAAGGTAAGATTAGAATCGAGCATTTTTGTAAAGATAACTCTGTCTTTGTGAAAATTATTGATAATGGTATAGGCGTTCATAAAGATAAACTCAAGTTATTAGGAACACCGTTCTATTCTAGTAAGTCCGATGGAACTGGATTAGGCTTAACACAAGTGTTTACCACGATTAATGACCATGGTGGTCATATTCAAGTTCTGAGTGAATTAGGTATCGGGACAACTTTTAATGTTCAACTGCCAATTCAACCGGCGACAGATTGAATGAATTAGTAGATAAAGAGGTGTTCTAAAAGTCCTTCTAGATGACTTTTAGAACCTCTCTTTTTTTGTGTCTAAAAAGACGTGGATGGATTTGATAGCTTAGGAAGTTTCACATTGGATTGATATTCATGAATCAATGAGAATATCTGCTTGCAAATCAATCTCAACATTGCCTTTTAGAGCTCTACTGATCATGCAGGAAGATTCAGCCTTTTCAGCAAGTCGTTGTGCAAGTGATAAATCTTTAATGGATGCATCAGAATTTAAAACGATTTTAGGACGATGAATAATTTTTTTATAGGTAAACACCCCTTTTGTGACATCCACAATCCCTTCAGAATCCATGGATAAACTTACTTTAGGAAGATTGCTTCTCTCCATCATGGCAGCTAGTGTAATAATATAACAGGTAGCTGCCGCTCCAAGAAGCATTTCATCCGGGTTCGTACCCACTCCTGGTCCATCCATTTCAGGTGGAATTGAAACTTGTGTTTGTAAGTTTTTAGTTTCGATGGTCCCGACATCATTGCGTAGACCTGGCCAATCAGTTTTTAGATAAAAAGTATGTAATGTCATACTTAACCACCTCTTTTCTCAAATAGTGTAAATGATTTGCACGAAAAATAGCAGAATAATGATATTAGATTGTGGGAGGAAAGATTTATTATGCACACGAAGGCTTTAATTATAGAGAATCTAAAATTAATGGTACACTCTTAATACAATTTATAGATTCAAGGGGATGGAGAAAACATGGATGAGCGAACGATCGCTATAAAAGGGAAAACCTATAAGAATTTTGATGAAGCCGCTCAGAGTATTTTAAATGTTATGAGCAATATTATTGATATGAATACCCTATTTATTGCTCGAAATGATACCAAAACGAATAGAATTGTGAAGGCTATTAATGAGAATGAAACCTTATTAAAAGAAGGTGATGAACTCCCTTTTAATGACACTTATTGTAAGTTGAGTGTTGATCAAGGGAAAGAGGTTTTATTGATTGAAGATATCACGCAAAATCCAAAATCTCTGCAACTAGGTGTGACTGAGAATTTAGGGAGCGGTTCTTTTATCGGTATTCCGATTTATTATGAAAATGGTGAAAATTACGGCACGATTTGTGGACTCGATACAAAAACCATGGAATTCACAGATAAGCAAATAGAAGTTTTTGAAACGATGGCTTCGATCCTAACTTATGTACTGGAATTAGATCGTGCGAATCAGCAAATTCAAACGCTTTCAGCACCGCTTGTCCCTGTTACGAAAGGGGTAGCGATTTTACCGATAATCGGTGAAATCACAGCCCAACGAGCAGAAAACATTATCCATACTGCGTTGCATAAAAGTCAACAATACGATTTGGATTACTTAATCGTCGATTTATCTGCCGTTACCCAAATTAATCAAACCGTAAGTGGTGCCTTATTAAAACTTGTTAATATTTTAGAAATCATTGGTGTGAAGCCAATTGTCACTGGTTTTCAACCGAGTATGGCCATGAATGCTATACAAGTGCATGCCGATTTGAAAGATATCATGATTGAGTCTACTCTAGAAAGAGCCCTACAAAGAATTGGGTTTATCTTAGAAAGAGAATAGAAGAACTAGAGACCGCTGTCCAAATGGATTGGCGGTTTTTTGTATTGTCCAGCCTCTCTTTGTGTGTTTCGATGTCGAATCGCACCTCAGTTAGAAAATTGCAATCTTGGTTAGAATTTTGGAGGTCTCAGTTAGAATTTTGACCATCTCAGTTAGAAAAACAGTCATCTCAGTTGTAATTGTCAATGGCTTACGCCAACAGCAAAGGCTGCCTAAGCGAAGCGGGCAGCACCAACTTGTGTTTTTAAGATCTGAATTGCCCCGCCGCTAGCGCTTGGCGGGTGTTACTGTTTTAGTGAATCGTCGCTCAGTTAGAATTTAAGCGTTCTTGGTTAGAATTATCGTGGTCTCAGTTAGAATTATGACCATCTCAGTTAGAAAAACAGCAATCTCAGTTATAATTGTCACCATTAAAGCAAATGACTCCAAAAGCAATGGATGCTAAGCAACGCGTGCATCCCCGATCACATGGTGATTCCATGATCGTGGTTGCTGAGCTAGAGCTAGATGGACTTTAGAGTGGATTTTGAGATTACTACAAAAATGGGGAAAGGTTATACTATAAGCATAATCAGATAATAAGGAGGGGTTCAAGATGAAAAACACTTATAGCTGGGTTGGAAGCTGGGTGGATTATGTGGATGAGAAAAAGACGATTCAAATTGAGAACCTTATAGCGGGACATTTTGGGGGATGCTCAACTGCAGGTCAATATAAAAACGAAGATGGATGTTTGGTTTTCATAAATACGCAAGAAGACTGGGAGTTTACTATTTTACTAGATGCACATAATACGGCAGAAAGTGCAGAACTCGTGGTATCCACATTTTTAGACGAAGAGAAAAAAATTCGTGAAATTATGTCGAAGTCTTTATCTGTAGCCTTTCAGGAAATTGAAGATCTTGTGCTCAGTGTTTTAAATAAAGAAGAATTTAAAAAAGATTGTGCTGCGTTGACAGGTGAAACTGCTGCGCTGTTTGTCGGTCGAAAAGGAAAGTATGTGTGGTGGTTATCAGTAGGGGATTGTTTGTTGTACGTCTTACATCCAGAACTAAATGCGCTAGGTGAAGTTCAACTCAACCAACGAAGTTTCTATGAATGGATAGGGCAAGTAAATACATTTGATTTGCCAGTTCCTTCTTATAGTAGAGGGATTAAAGAATTGAGAACGGGGGTTAATCACATTCTCTTGACCACGGACGGTTTGATTGAGTGTCCGAATGAACCTTTTAACAATCCATCTGCAATCTTTCAAGAATTCAAAGGATGCACGATTGAAGAGGGCGTGCAACGGTTGTTGATTGAAATTGAAAATAACCATGTACGAGATAGCACGACGATTCTATCATGGCAGATACATATTTCAGAAACAGCAACAAAGCCGAGTAATGCGTAAGCCCTTACTTAGAAGAAGTAAATGGGTATTTATGTATATATTACATATATAACAGAATGTCGAATCCTGTCATATAATTGATAACTCCTACACATGACCTTGCAATCGTTCTGACATCTCTCGGTGGTATGCTAGTGGTCGTTAGTGAAAAGGAGGAAATTATTCACATGAAAAAGAAAATCGTTACACTAACTGCAATTGCAGCATTATCAGTAGGAGCGGCGGGACAAGCATCCGCATCTAGCGTTCATACGGTACAATCAGGAGATACATTATGGTCGATTTCACAAGACAATAATGTTAGCGTGTCAGACTTACAAGAATGGAACGAATTAGATTCAACTCTTATATATCCATCGCAAGAGCTTAAAGTTGAAGATATCATCAACACTTACACAGTGGTTCAAGGTGATACACTTTATAAAATTGCAACAGATCACAATATGTCAGTTAATGAGTTGAAAAACTTAAACAACTTATCTAGTGATTTAATTCATCCAGGTGATGAGTTCATTCTTGACGGGAAAAAAGTAGCTTCGGCAAGTGTCGCAACCAACACTTCGCAAGCATCTACACCTACTAAATCCACAACAAGTACTACTCAAACAGCGGCAGTAGCAGCTCCAACTGCATCTTCTGCTAAAGAGATGACTGTTACCGCAACAGCTTATACAGCTTATTGTGCGGGATGTTCTGGAGTAACAGCGACAGGAATTGATTTACGTTCGAATCCAAACCAAAAAGTAATCGCAGTGGATCCTTCAGTGATTCCATTAGGTTCACGAGTATGGGTTGAAGGTTATGGAGAAGCAATCGCCGGTGATACTGGTGGAGCTATCAAAGGTAATATCATTGACGTATTCATTCCAAGTCAACAAGATGCTCTAAACTGGGGTAGAAAAACAGTTACAATTAAAATTTTAGATTAATAGAGTAAAAGATGAGCCTTGTGCTCATCTTTTTTGTGTTTTAAATTTGGTTAAGAAGCTTGTTTTCTAACTATGGTCTTCCTATTTTTACCGAATAAGTATAGGATTAGATGAGTGATTTTTACGCCTTTAATAATATTATGAGAATCTCTAACTTTATTAAAAGATTGAGTGTGGAGACTTACCGCGTTTTTCGTGGAAGTGTAGTTTCTCATTCAAAAGATGTGTTAAATTCACTTTTGTATCGTATACATAGTTATTGGAGGGGATTAAAATGCAACAACCGACGTATGTTCATGAAAATGAAAAGCTAAACCCGTTTTTTTCAATTTGGTTTTCAACGAGAAAGACTATCCGCTATGTTCTCGAGAACAAATCATTAAAATACGCACTTATTATCGCTGCGATTTCAGGTATACCGAGTGGATTTAATGCTTTCGGAGAGTTAAGTTCTACTCTTAAATTTCAGTTAGGGTTCCTAATTTTAGCATCTTTAGTGATTGGTCCAATTTTAGGTTTACTAGGAGTTGGATTATCTACACTTATCTTTACCTTTGTTGGAAAATGGATGGGGGGAGTAGGAACATTTGGAGAAATGGCAAAAGCAATGGGTGTAGTGACAATCCCCGCGATTTGGTTATTCCCATACTTCATCCTCACTTCAATTATTACATTCAATGAGAATCAAGTAGATCCTCTGAGTGGTATTAATGGCACAATGATTATTTGGATGATTTTCTCAGCCCTTATTATGATCGTTTATTCTATATGGATGATTGTCATACAGAGTCAATCGATAGGAGAGGTGCATCAGTTCTCAAGTTGGAGAGGCTTCGCAACCCTTATGATTCCGGCTATAGTGTTCTTTATCATTGGAATTATCTTCGTCATGATGTTTTTCGCAACCAATGTCATTTAATTATGAAAAAACGCTAGTTCACGAGATTTCACTCGTTGAGCTGGCGTTTTAAATTAATGGACTGTTACCTATATGACATCTTTAAACAAGCTCTATATCAACGGACATTATTAACTATATTTACAGCGACTTCTTTTGATTGAAAAGGAGGTGGTGTAAAACAACTGCTTAGTTACGTTAAAGTCTGGAAGCGTGCATCATTTTGGTGCACGCTTTGTCTTTTCTAATGGTAAGATTAGAACAAGAAAGGATGATGAATATGGCAAACGGACAAAATCGTGCAGATGTAAAACCAGGAATAGAAGTATATGTGATTTTAAAGAAAGACCAACGTACTGGTGTGAAAACGAAAGGCGTCGTTAAAGATTTGTTAACAAATTCTCAGAATCATCCTCATGGAATTAAAGTACGGCTAGAAGATGGACAAGTTGGTCGAGTTTGTGAGATTCTCTAACGTTTAAAGTGAAAGTGGGATGTATTTGAAATTTTATGTTGCATCGAGTTTTCAAAATATAAATCAAGTTCGTACTCTTACAAACAGGCTTACACAAATGGGATGGCAGCTAACATATGACTGGACCTTGAATGAGCGAGTAGATACAGTTGAGGAATTACAAAGAATTGGCTTACTCGAAAAAGCTGCAATTGAAGATTCTGAATTGGTTCTCATTGTTTTACCTGGAGGAAAAGGGACGGATGTAGAGCTAGGACTTGCTATTGCAGGGAAGAAGAAAATCATTCTTTATGCACCGAATCGTAAAATGATGGATATTGAATTTTCAACCACATTTTATCATTTACCAGAAATCGAAAAGTGTTTTGGATCTATAGAGATGTGTATAGATAAAATAAAGTTCATATTTCCAAGCTAGGAGGAATGTAAATGAGACAGGTTATTGCTTTAGGTGGTGGCGGTTTCTCAATGGAACCAGAAAATCCTTTATTGGATCGATATATTTTGAGTCAAAGTAAGAGCGATAAACCAAAGATTTGCTTTATTGGAACTGCTAGTGGAGACGCTGAAGGATACATTGAACGGTTTTATCACGCATTTCGAGGAGAGAATTGTGAACCAACTCATTTGTCATTATTCAAACCTCATACACGAGACATTAAAAGTTTCGTGATGGAACAAGACATTCTTTATGTTGGTGGCGGGAATACAAAAAATTTAATGGCTTTATGGCGTGAATGGGAATTAGACGTCATTATTCGCCAAGCATATGATAACGGAACAATTCTAGCAGGATTGAGTGCGGGTTCTCTTTGTTGGTTTGAAGAAGGAATAACCGATTCATATGGCACAGGGCTCGAACCAATCGCTTGTCTAGGGATTCTTCGAGGCAGTCACAGTCCACATTATGACGGCGAAGAAGACCGTCGTCCTTCGTATCAGGCATTTATTCGTGATGGGAAGATTAGTAGTGGGTATGCAGCAGATGATGGAGTAGCACTTCATTTCATCGATGAAGAATTGCATACAGTTGTAAGCTCACGACCAGAAGCGGCAGGGTATCGAGTGGATACAGAAAAAGAAACAAAACTTTCAACGAGATATTTAGGTGCTGAGGATTAAGAAATGAGGTTTCGCTATGTATATTCCTCCTTATTTTAAAATAACGGAGCGCAAGGAAATGGTAGAGGTAATTGATGAATTTGGCTTCGCTACTCTCTTTTCCATAAATGAGGGAGAACCTTGTGCAACACAATTGCCTCTTTTATTAACCAATGACGGACATCATTTAGTGGGACATTTCGCTAAAGGTAATCCACAATGGAAGGACCTTGATGGCCAGTCGGTACTCGCCGTTTTTCAAGGTCCACATTGTTATATCTCGCCTTCCTGGTACGAAACTCAAAATACCGTACCCACATGGAATTATGTTACGGTTCATGTGAAAGGGAAGGTACATATAATGAATGAAGAGGATCCGCGTCTTTGGCAATCAATGATTGATTTAACGGAAAAATACGAGGATCCAGCGAGTAATTATACGTTGGACGATGTAGAAGACGATATGATTGCAAACCTTTCAAAAGGTGTTGTCGGCTTTACGATTTCCATTGAACAGATGGAAGGGAAAGCGAAGTTGAGCCAAAACCATTCCAAGGAACGACGGGAGCGGGTAATAACCGCCTTACATAATACGGATAAACCCCAAGAACAATCGATTGCCAAGTGGATGGAGCGTTAATCGTTCATTCATTAAAAGGAGCATTAGCATGGAGATACGAAAATTAACGGGGAACGATGCGTCAGAGTATTGGCGATTACGTTTAGAAGCTCTACAACAAAATCCAGAAGCATTTGCAACAACTTATGAAGATGCAATGGCTCGCGCGAATCCATTAACTCGAGTAGGAAATAATTTAGACTCAAAAGAAAGTGCGACAATCGGAGCTTTCATTGGTGAAGAATTGGTTGGAACAATGACACTTGCTGCAGAACAAGCACCAAAGTTAAAACATCGACTCAATCTATTTGCTGTTTATGTAACGCCAAAGATTCGTGGGCAAAAAGTGGGGGCAAAATTATTACAAGACGTAATTGCTTTTGCTAAACAATGGCCAGGTGTAGAAAAAATTAATCTAACGGTCGTTTCTTCTAATGAACCAGCTATTCGATTGTATGAGCAATCAGGGTTCGTATCTTTTGGGGTCGAACAGAATGCTATGAAATCAGGCTCGAGTTATGTTGATGAAGTGTATATGCATCTTCTATTCTAACGAGATTGAAAAAAGTACTTTGGAGGAATGAAATGAACGTAATTGATTTACATTGTGACGTCTTATATAAATTATCGATTATGGAAGAACCTGTGTCATTTCATAACGATCCTTCCCTTCAAGCGAATAAAGAGAGACTCCTAGCCGGTAAAGTAAATGTCCAGTTTTTTGCTATTTTTGTTGCGGCAGACTTGTCTCCTGCAGAGAAATTCATGTCGGCAATTAGACAAATAGAGTTATTTCACTCCCATATTCTTGCACCAAATCCTGATATCATTCATATAACGGATTGGTCACAACTCGATCAACTTGGTAATCAAGAAATTGGCGCAGTCCTCACAGTTGAAGGTGTCGATATGATCGGTGAAAGTCTTGAAAAGTTAGAGCTTTTATTGAATGCAGGTGTAAAACTAGTTGGTCTAACATGGAACCAAGCGAATGCAGTGGCACATGGAGCAAACGAACCTTCCCATTTAGGATTAACTCCATTTGGTCATGAAGTAGTAAAGTTGTTAAACAGTCGAAACATCATTATCGATGTTTCTCATTTAAATGAACAGTCTTTTTGGGATGTAGTAAAGGAAGCGAAACATGTCATAGCCAGTCATTCGAATGCTCGCAGTCTATGCGATCACCCCCGCAATTTAACTGATGATCAAGCGAAGGCTTTAATTGACAATGGTGGACACATTCATCTTGTGTACTATCCTTTGTTCATCAAAAAAGAAGTGAAATCTGTTACCATTGAAGACTTTATGCGTCATTTTGTACATTTGGCGAGAATCGTTGGTGTTGAACATCTTGGTTTAGGATCAGACTTTGATGGTATATCTGTATTTATTGAAGATTTGCAAGATGCGAGTAAAACGCAACGTGTCATCAATGCTTTAAAAGATTACTTTGATGATGATCAAATTCGAGGAATTGCAGCAAATAATTTTAAAAACTATATTCAACAAGTGATTGCTACTAGCTAGCGATCACTTTTTTGCTTAATAATGTTTTGGGGGAATTTATTTCATCATATTTCTTATCTAATTTCACATATAAAACTTGATTGTTTAATTCTTTGTTCGCGTATTCGTCTGTAGAGTTTATCACTATTAAATAATACGAACATTTTATTTCCAGCATCTTGATAAAAGAATTACTGAAACATCTTGTTCTGGAGATTCAATTATTACCTCTGAATATGAATTTAATAAGCCAAGATAGTCAATTAAAAAAATATCTAAACGGATATAAAGTTGTTGGGGAAATTGTAAGACATGAAAAAACAGAGTGGACGGAAGAGGGGAATTATATAATGAAGTTTCATTAGGAGGGTCATGTATGTACAACATTCCTATTTAAAAAGCTTGTTGTTAATCCCACAACAAGAATTGTAATAGTTGAGAGAAAGAGAGTATCAGAGGATAGGAAAAGCCATCCGCATAATACAACAATTGAATCAATTATAAAAATAAGGATGCCCACATTTATACCTATTTTGTCACTAAGGAACTGTGCTATAAGGTCTGTGCCGCCAGTACTTGTTTTATATCGCAACATCAACCCAATCCCAAGACCCACTAAGATTCCACCTACGATTGAGCTATATACTGCATCAATACGTAGTAGTGAATCCATAGGTTTTAAAATATCTATAAAAAATGCAGAAATAACCATTCCATGTAAGCTATTGTAGAAATAATCTCTATAGTTAAACCAAGCAATAATAAATATTGGCATGCTTAGAAACATAATTATAAGGCCAACTTTAAGTCCCCATATATAATTAAGGACTAGTCCTATACCAATAATTACCCCATCCAAAATTTCATAGGGTATCAAAAAAAGATTTATGCCTAATGATAGAAAGATACTACCGACGACTATTATCATACCTTTCTTTAATAAATACATACTAACCCTCCGAAATAGGACATGTATTTAACTTATGTATTATTCGTTCTGATGATGTGAAATAAGAGTTAAAATTTTACCGCAGGCAGAATTAGTTGAAGTGTGAAACTTTTTTATAACATTCATAACGTAAAAAATGATATGCAAAGTAGTCTGCACTTTTTTAAAAAAACGATTTATGAAATTGATTCAATAGATAAGCAAGGATATAGCTTGATCCATTTGTTGTATAGGATGCTTTCGAATGAGGATCTGAAACTTTTTACATGCGAAACCGTAAGTAATACTAGTACACCTAAGAAATGAGGAATTTATATGGGATTAACCCTACTTTATAGTGTTGTCATAGCAGTTGTTGCAACTTTACTGATTGTGCCACTGACGTTGCAAACAGAAAAGAAAAAAGGAATTGTAGCAGGATTGATTGGCACAACAATCGTATTAGCAATTGTCATATTTTTGTTTTACTACGTAACAAATATAGATCGGAATTTGACAGCTCTATGGCCACTTGCCATTTTAGCTACTGGCCTAGGTGCCTTTGTATCTAAAGGGAAGGAGCAACTTGTCAAAGGCGTTCTATTTATTGCGGCTCTCGCGTTTGGAGCATATATATTAAGTGCTGTTTTATTTAATGCGAATGAAAAATTCGATTCAGCAGTTATGGATCAAGAAGTAGAGATTGAAGCATTTGACGAAACAAAAACACCTGCAAGTGTACCTCCGCAATTTGCACGTAATAAAATGAAAAAAGCATTCGGTCAAGTGCCGAATACGAGTTATTACGAGTTAGGAAGACTGCAAATTCAAAAGGTGAATGAAGAATTTGTTTATATTGCACCTGTCGAATTCTCAGGTTTCTTTAAATGGATGAATGGAGATACGACACCAGGATATTTTACAATGAGTGCAACAGATTCTTCAGACAATCCAAAGTTTAAGGATGCTGAAATGACGTATACACCTTCGTCATTCTTTCATAAGAATGTAGCACGTCATTTACGTTTAGCGTTACCTGAAACCATTTTTTATGGAGATATGCAATTGGAAATTGATGATGAAGGAAAGCCACATTATATTCGTTCATATGGGAAATTTATTTCTGCACGAAATGGCTTTGAAGTGACTGGAGTAGCAGTGGTAAATCCACAATCTGGTGATGTGAAATCTTATTCATTGAAAGAAGTTCCGTCGTTTATCGATGGAGCCGTATCCCCTGAAGTGGTGAGTGTACAAAATTCTTATTTTGGTAATTATGTACATGGTTTTTGGAATAGTTTATTTGGTAAGAAGGATGTCAAAATCCCGTCAGATGAGGGAACAGAATCGAATGTCAGCCCAATTTTTAACGAAGAAGGCTCTATGTTTTACTTCACTGATTTTACGAGTCCAAAAGAAGGTGTAGATTCTATGCTTGGCTATTCCTTAACGGATGCTAGAACTGGAGAAGCCATTTATTATACAGGTAATTTAGAAGACTCCTATATGGATTCTTCTGGAGCTTTGCAAATCGTTGAGAAAAAATTCATCGAGAAAAAATGGTTTGGTGAAATGCCGATTCTATATAACTTCTATGGAGAGGCAAGCTGGTTAACACCTGTACTTGATGCAAATGGGTTTTTGCAAAACTACTTTATCGTATCTGCAGCTAATCCTGAAATTTCTACTTATGGAAATACGCCAAATGAAGCTTTGAAGCTATATAAGACGGCTTTGCAACGGGGTGGAAGTAGTGTGGATGGAAGTTCAAGTGCTGAGGAAGCAACAGCGAATGGAACGATTGACCGTGTATACAAAGAACGTGTTGGAGATTTCACGATTGTTTCCTTCCGATTAACGGATGGAACAAACTACATTGTTTCAACAGAAGTGGCACCTTATGCAATCTATTTAGAAGTAAAAGATGTCGTCAATGTCACATATTTAAATACAGGTGAACTGTTCTTACCAGTCAAAGAATTAACGATAAATGGATTAGAATAAACAAAGGCTGTCTCCAATATTAGGAGACAGCCTTTCTATTTTAAATGCGCGTTTTTAAGATGGCCATTTGCTTTTGATCACGTGTTTTTGCGAGTTCATCAATGGATGAAGCTCCATAAGAATCTCGTGATTTTTGGGCTAAACGTTGAATCGTTTCTTCATTTAACATTAAATCACCTTGCGCAGCCCAGCTCTTCTCCATTGTAGGTCCAAGATGGCGCATGAAAGCTTCCATTCCGCCTTGTCCACCACCTAAATGCATGCCAAGCATCGGTCCGGCAGCTGCCCATCTCAACCCTATCGAATCTTTGACGATTTCATCAACATCTTCCATTGCGACGACACCTTCATCCACTAAGTACATGGCCTCTCTCAACATAGCAAATTGTAATCGGTTGGCCACGAAACCGAACACTTCCTTTTGTATAAGTTGTGGAGCTTTTCCTAGTGCAATATAAAAAGCCATAGCGTCTTTAATAGCTTCTTTCGATGTGAAATAACCCGGTACCACTTCTACTAATGGCATGACTAATGGTGGGTTAAATGGGTGACCGATTAGCATTCTACTTTTGTTTTTCATTTTGGCAGAAATCTCACTTGCGGGTAATGTGGATGATGAAGACATTAATAAGGCGTGTGGGCCAATATACGTTTCTATTTCGGCAAAGAGTTGTTGTTTAAGTTCAAGTTTTTCAGGTCCATTTTCTTGAATGAATGAAGTGCCTTCTACAGCTAATTGAAGGTTACTAGTTAAAGTCAATTTCTCCATAAATCCCGTTGAAGGTAGTCCCAACAAGTCTAATGTTGACCCTATCGATTGAAAATGTTGGTCAACCACTTCTTGTAAATCACTTCTCGGATCATATATTCGGACGGTTAAACCGTGTGCTAAGAATAAGGTAGCCCACGAAAGACCAATAGTTCCAGCCCCTATTACTGTGACTGGATTAAATCGTTCTAAATCAGCATGAAGTTTTGTCATGATTGATCCTCCTAAGTTTATCTAAATTAATGGTATCATAAGGGAAGAAGATGTGTGAATTTAGTCATACAGATAGGGTGGTTGTAATGGTTGGTTTTGGTGGAGTACCAGAATGGTTTTATATCATTGCGTTTGCGGTAGTTATCATCATCATTATCGTGAATGAATGGTGGACTCGGTAGGGTTAATTTTAAGGAGGTTTCAGAATGGTACAAGCACAAGTTGTCATTGTTACAGGAGCATCTCAAGGCATTGGTCGCGGTGTAGCTGAAGCTTATATCGCAAAGGGTGCTCAAGTTGTACTAGCAGATGTGAATGAAAAACTTGGAAAAGAAATTAGTGAACAATTGGTTGGAAGTCTATTTATTAAAACGGATGTACGAAAAGAATCAGATATAAAGAAATTAATGGAAGAAACAGTTAAACAGTTTGGTCGAATTGATATCGTCATTAATAATGCAGGAAAGAGTGAGTTTAAAAACTTGTTTGATCTATCATTAGATGAGTGGGATGACGTAATTAACACAAACTTAAGAAGTGTTTTCTTGTGTTCACGAGAAGCTGCTGTATATATGGGGAAACAAGAAAGTGGCGGGTCCATTGTCAATATTGCTTCAACAAGAGCAATTATGTCTGAACCCAATTCGGAAGCGTATGCGGCTTCAAAGGGTGGAATTGTAGCAATCACGCATGCACTTGCTACCTCACTTGCAGAACATCGAATTACTGTGAATGCGATCTCACCTGGCTGGATTGAAACGACAGCTTACAATGATTTGCGCGATATTGATCATGAACAACATTTATCTAAACGTGTGGGTAAACCATCGGATATTGCAAAGGCTTGTCTGTATTTAACAGATCCTCAAAACGATTTTGTGACAGGCATTAATCTCGTAGTAGATGGCGGGATGACTCGAAAAATGATTTATGAACATTAAGGAGGTTAACGATGTTTCATTGGAAAGGTGCCGCAGGCGTCTGTATAAATGAGCAAAATCAAGTGTTAATGGTTCTTCAAGCTGGTGAAGATGAAGAAGCTAAGTGGAGTGTTCCATCCGGTGGAATTGAAGGAAATGAGACATTTGAAGAATGCTGTGTTCGAGAAATGGAAGAGGAAACAGGTTTACAAGTTGAAGTCATCTCAAGAATTCTTGATAAAGAGGGTTCTGTTGAACAACATGCGATTACCTTTGAATTACACTATTTTCAAGTAAAAATCGTACATGGCGAATTGACCGTGCAAGATCCAGATGAACTTATTTTAGAAGTAGCGTGGAAATCACTAGATGAATTAGACGCTTTACCGATGAGTTATCCTGATGATACAGAGTTTTTAAAAAAGTTATTAAAAGACGCCGCAAATGTTTCGAATTGATAGGACTGAAAACTATTTACAAAGAGGAGATTAATTAATTGAGCACATATTCGAATATAAATATTGGTGGCCTTCAGTTTGAATGGGAATTAGATAAAGGGAAGTTTATTTTTGAAGGACAAGATTCAGTCCTTTTTTGGATTTCCAGTGCTATGAAAACATTTTTCGATACAATTGAAGAAATTTCAGGCGAAGAAGCAACAAATTTGGTTTTAGAAGCAACTGGCTTTCGTCAGGGGATAGTGGTTGGAGAATATTTTAAAAACATGAGTGACATAGGTATTCGTGAAGCAGCAAACTTAATCACAAATACATATGCCTCAGCAGGTTGGGGTCTAACAACCATTCATAATTTAGATATTGAAGCAAAAACACTTACCGCTAATCTTAAGGATAGTTGGGAACATAAAATTAATGAAGCACAAGGAAAAACAACGGGTGGAAAATTCCTACCTGCACATTATGCAGGTATATTTTCAAGGCTTCTTGGTACAAATATGTGGTATGAAGTAAGACAGTATCAATTAGAGGGTCATGAATATAGTGTAGTTGACTACTTCCCTTCGAAGGTTTCAGTTACCCATAATATTCATCAACTTGCACGTAAAAAAGAATCAGAACAAATTCGTCATTTAGAAGCGATTGTAGAAGAAAAAACGCGAGAGCTAAAAGAACTTGTAAAGGAACTTTCTTCACCAATTATCCCTGTTTTTGATGGTGTAGTGGTCGTGCCATTACTCGGGAAATATGACGAAGAGCGCTCAGAAGAGCTGTTAGTAAAGACATTGCAAAATCTGCCTTCACACAAGGCGAACTATCTTATTTTAGACCTAACAGGGCTGGATAAAGACATTAGTCAACATACTGCTAGCCTTCTTGAAAAGATTGGTTCTGCAGCAACACTGATTGGAACAAAAACCATTATTGTTGGAATTTCTGCAGAACTAAGTATCGTCATATCTAACTCAGACATCAATTTATCTAAATTCGACTGTTTCCAATCTTTACAACATGGTATTTATTACGCTCTAGGACAAATGGGACGTAAAATAATATAAAACGGGGGTTCCCAAAAGTGTGAAAGATGACTTTTGGAAACCCCTATTTTCTATCTAATTAGAAGTGAGTCTTCACGTATGTGATCAATATGCTTTTGCCCAGTAAACCATTTCGATTGCTGGTTTATTGCAACATACGCATGTTTCACTAAGACTTTCCTGTTCAAAAGGAATACATCGTGACGTGGCAGTCGTTTCTTCCTTAATGAGATTTTCACAAGCAACATCTCCACACCACATAGCTTTTATATAGCCCTGCTTTCTATTTAAATGGTCTTTAAATTCGTCGAAGGAAGTGGCTATAGACGTATTTTCTTCACGATGATCTAATGCTTTTTTCAATAAATCTTGTTGTATCTCTTCTAACAGGGAAGGGATTTTAGTTTGTAATTCATCAGTTGAAACAATGATTTTTTCTCCAGTATCTCGGCGTACCAGGACAACTTGACCTTTCTCGATGTCTTTTGGTCCAACCTCTAATCGAACTGGAATGCCTTTCATTTCATACTCGTTGAACTTCCACCCTGGTTTCTTATCACTTCCATCAATTTCAACTCGGGCAACATGCTGTAAACTGTCTTTTAAGGAATATGCATAATCCAAAACACCCTCTTTGTGTTGAGCGATCGGTACAATCATTACTTGAGTTGGTGCGATTTTTGGTGGCATTACTAAACCGCGGTCATCCCCATGAACCATTATTACTGCTCCAATAATACGAGTCGTAAAACCCCAAGATGTTTGGTGAACATATTGTTGTTTGCCTTCTTTGTCTAGATATTTGATGTCAAACGCACGTGCGAATCCGTCTCCGAAATTGTGAGAAGTTCCTGATTGCAAAGCTTTCCCATCATGCATTAAAGTCTCAATCGTATAAGTCGATTTAGCACCAGAGAATTTCTCTTTCTCCGTCTTTTTCCCTTTAACTACTGGAATGGCTAACCATTCTTCACACAATGCTGCATATTCATCTAACATACGTAATGTTTCTTGTTGAGCTTCTTCTTCAGTGGCATGAGCGGTATGTCCTTCTTGCCATAAAAATTCAAGCGTACGTAAGAATGGACGCGTCGTTTTTTCCCAACGAACCACATTCGACCACTGGTTATAAAGCTTTGGTAAATCTCGGTAGGAATGAATGATGTTGCTGAAATGCTCACAAAATAATACTTCAGATGTTGGACGTACACATAAACGTTCAGCAAGTTTCTCGTCGCCGCCATGCGTAACCCAAGCCACCTCAGGAGCAAAACCGTCAACATGATCTTTCTCTTTTTGTAATAAAGACTCTGGTATGAAAAGGGGCATATAAACATTCTCATGACCCGTCGCCTTAATGCGTCCATCCAAAGCATTTTTAACATTGTCCCAAATGGCATAACCATATGGTCGAATAATCATTGATCCACGAACAGTAGAATAATCCGCTAATTCAGCCTTTGTTACTACATCTGTAAACCATTGGGCAAAATCATCATCCATTGCAGTAATACTTTTCACGAACTCTTTTGACATAGAAAACACCTCTTTCTTAGAATAGCTCCGTTTTGTTTTTTAAAAATTGAAGTAGAAGGTGGCGTTAAACACACCTAAAACTGAAACAAACGGAAATTTTGCCAATCCATTAAAACAAAAAAGCCTTGCTACAAACGAGGGACCAATTTCACATGGCGGTACCACCCTCATTTGAAGCAAAGCTTCACACTCTTACATGATAACGACTGTCGCCGCGACTATCTTTCGACATCGAACTCAAAGGCAGGTTCAAGAGCTGGTTTTTAGGAGTCTTTCACCACACAACTCCCTCTCTAAAAAAACACATTCATCTTTACTAGTCCTTATCAACGTTTAAAACTATATTTGTGTGATTATAGCCGGTAATGTTTCACACTGTCAATTAATTTTTTGAAGTCTGATGTGATATAATTACCCAAAGATACATTATGAAAAGAGGCGCATTATGCTAACATTTGAAGAAAAAACAGCAATTATAGAATCATTTCCTGAACTAACTAAAAAAGACGTTTCCCTAAAACGTGTGAATTATCATTTTGAGGGAAGTCTGTATGATAAAAAAACAGTTATTTATCATCTACATCCAAACGGCAATGGTTTTGTGTTTGTTGGAGATTTAAAGAAATACAATGCGGATAATAAGGGCATGCTGAACATTCGTGAAGCATCTGAAGAAGAACTTCGTGAGATGATTAGAGATTCAATTGGCATTCTTTCTGAGGAAGAAGTCTTTGAAGAAGAGAAGGTAGAAGAACAAGTGTGGAATAACAGAGAAGGACAAGAATTGAAGCTTATACACGAAGATACACTTTGGAACATCTACCATGGCATCAATTTAGAAGAGAGCTATGAATCATATGATGAAGCTGAAGAGTATTTGTTAGGCGAAGGGTTTCGCACTTCATCTAAATGAATATGAACATCCGCACGTTAACAAACGATGAAAAATTACCTTGGGATTTACTTTTACTAGCTGACCCGTCTCGTCTCATCGTGCAGGAGTATGTCAAAAATGCTGTTATTTATGTAGGAGAGCTAGAGCAAAAAATAATCGCTATTTGTGTTGTAAAAGAAACGGCTAAAACAATTGTGGAAATCATGAATATTGCTGTGAGTGAATCAATGCAAGGAAAAGGATTTGGGAAACAACTTATTCACTTTGCTGTGCAGGAAGCTTCCAAACGAGGTTATGCACAAATTGAAATTGGCACTGGCAATTCTAGCATCCCACAATTAAGTTTGTATCAACAATGTGGATTCCGCATTGTTGGAGTGGACTTCGATTATTTTACACGTCATTATGATGAAGAAATATCTGAAAATGGTTTAATTTGTAGAGATATGATACGACTAAGTTATGAATTATAAAGCTGAGAGTATGTTCTCAGCTTTTTTGTTCGAATACAGATTTAGGAGGTTAGCCATATGAAAGGAAAACGTGCTGTCTTTTTAATCATTGGACTTGTTTTATTAGCAATTGTGCTTGCTTTTGGATCAATACAATGGTTTTTTAATACAAGTTTAGATCAACTTGATTCCAGTGATTTAATGGAAATGGAAGGTCTTGTGGTAGAAATAGATGACCAAAAAGTCTTGCTAATTGAAGGACTTACCTTAAAAGAAGTAGAAGGGAAGTCTACAGACGAACTTTTGAATGAAGGACTAAATGCTATATGGTTTTCTTTATCGATTGATCAATTGGATGGAATTAAACAGTATGATCGCTTGAAGGTGAAGTTTGACCGCGTGGCAGAATCTTACCCTGGCCAAGCAAGCGCAAAAAGAGTTGAAAAGATAGAGGAATAAGTCGTACTGGAGGAATTCTCTTGAAAATAGACAAACCAAAATTACCGAAAGAACTCTATGAAATAGATGTTGCTAGCTTATTAGATGAAGACCGTTATATTTCTAGAGGAATCATTCGTTCGTGGGGGATTAATGAATTACCTGAAGGTAAGATTACATTTGATCAAATTCATTTTCAAGATGTATCGTTTGATGGGGTGCAATTCGAACAGGTAGAATTCATCGATTGTCGGTTTGATCGGTGTGATTTATCCAACGTGAATATGGGGGACGCTATCTTACATCGCTTAGAGATTAACCAGTCAAAACTAGTTGGCATGCAATGTTCTCAAAGTAGGTTGGGGCATATTCTTATACAAGATAGTGTAGCGAACTATGCTTCGTTTAGCTTTAGTCAGTTTAAGAATGTACGTTTTCAACAAACCGCACTTAGCAAGTCCGATTTCTTTGAATCTGGTTTTACGAAAGTGGAATTTGATTCATGTGAACTTGATGGGGCAAACTTTACTGAAACAAGTTTAGCTACTATTGATTTGAGTTCATGTACATACGAACAAGTAACAGTTAGTGTTGATAAGTTAGCTGGCTGTACCGTGTCCACAGAGCAAGCCTTGGGATTTGCAAAATCACTCGGACTTCTCATAAAAGAATAAATTGAACAGCTTGTATCCCTCTACGGTGTACAAGCTGTTTTAATTAAAGTGTACTCTCTATATGACCACTTAGCGCCTTTTCCCATTCCTCTATCTCATCATAGTTATGATCACCACTGTAATATTGAAAGTTCCCTAATCCCCAACCATTTTTACTATAAAAAAACCATAAATATACGTTCTTTTTAACGGTTTGTTTGCCTTTCTCCATTAGGATTAAATCTACTTCACCTTCTGGATACGTGTCATCCAATTTAACACGCAACCCATCGTAATCAACAATGTAAGTACCATCTTCTTTTAACTTCCTCATCCGTTTAACCCAAATGTTCTGTGCTTCTTTATAGGTTATGGTAGCTTCTAAATCGGTCGCCCTATCGTAATAATGAATTCCTTCAAATGCCTGGTCAAATTCTTGTGCAACTAAATGATTTAAGACGTCTTTCGCAACTCGTTTCGTTTGATAGCGATCGTTCATTTCGGGAAGATAAAAAGCAGCTAATAATAAGATGAAAAATATAACGGCTGCAAATTTGAGAATTGATTTCATGTGATCTCTCCTAAATGAAATTGTTAATTTCTACTAATTAATATAATGAATATTCAAAAAACAATCAAGGTGAAAATTTGCTTACCCAATTTCGGAAACTCATCCTAACCAAAACTTAAAACGAAAATTTTTGAAAAATGAAACTTTTCGTTTCGTACTTCGTATTTACTAATAACCACTAAAGATTAGGTTAAATGGGAGTGAATGACATGACGATTGAACAGATTTATTTCTACGTGCTGCTCTTTATGGGTGCTGCAACTATTTTGTATGTGTTTTTTGGAGATGTGGCAGAAGGGATTGGAGAGGGAATCCCTTTTCTTAATCCAACAATCATCATGGCGTTTATCACATTTGCATCTGCATCTGGTTATCTTCTAGAAAGTCTAACTAACTGGAATAGCTGGTTGATCTTAATCGCTAGCTTAGTGGCAGGAGCATTATTTGATGTACTCCTATATTTTTTATTTCTTCTACCGATGTCGCATGCAGAAGTGTCAATTGCATATACGGATGAATCGCTTGCTGGTCAAGTTGGGAAAGTGATTACACCTATTCCAGCAGATGGCTTTGGTGAAATTGTCATTGAAACCATATCCGGTTTAGTATCTAAGCGTTCTGCAGGCTATGACAATGAAGAAATTGATTATGGTAAAGAAGTATTAATTATTGAAGTAACAAACGGAACATTTCTCGTAAGGGAATATGAGCCATTTGATTTCAAAAAATAGAAAATGGGGGAATTGAGTATGGAGTTAGGAACGATGGTCGTTATAGGGATTGCGGCGTTTATTTTGTTAGCAATTATTGGGGTTTACGTAACGAAGTATAAAACAGTCGGACCAGATGAAGCGTTGATTGTAACTGGTAGTTATTTAGGTTCTAAAACGGTGCACACAGATGATTCTGGCAATCGAATTAAAATCATTCGTGGTGGAGGTACATTCGTATTTCCTGTATTCCAGCAATCTCAACCACTTAGCTTGTTATCAAGTAAATTAGAAGTGACAACACCTGAAGTTTATACAGAGCAAGGCGTTCCAGTAATGGCGGATGGAACAGCAATCATTAAAATCGGTGGATCGATCTCGGAAATAGCGACTGCGGCTGAGCAGTTTTTAGGGAAATCAAAAGAAGATCGTGAAAACGAAGCAAAAGAAGTATTAGAAGGTCATTTGCGTTCTATTTTGGGATCAATGACAGTCGAAGAAATTTACAAAAACCGTGATAAGTTTTCTCAAGAAGTGCAACGTGTGGCTTCACAAGATTTAGCGAAAATGGGTCTTATTATTGTTTCATTCACAATAAAAGATGTTCGTGATAAGAACGGATACTTAGATTCACTTGGTAAGCCTCGAATCGCACAAGTGAAACGTGATGCAGATATTGCAACTGCTGAGGCAGATAAAGAAACGCGTATTAAACGTGCGGAAGCTGCTAAAGAAGCTCAAAAATCAGAGATTGAACGCGCTACTGAAATCGCACTAGCTGAAAAAGAGAATTTATTAAAAGTAGCTGAATATCGTCGTGAGCAAGACATCGCAAAGGCACGTGCTGACCAAGCATACGAACTTCAAACAGCCGTATCTAAACAAGAAGTAATGGAACAGGAAATGCAAATTCAAATTATCGAACGTCAAAAACAAATTGAACTTGAAGAGAAAGAGATTTTACGTCGAGAGAAGCAATATGACTCCGAGGTTAAAAAGAAAGCCGATGCTGATCGTTATGCAATTGAACAAAATGCAGCGGCTGCGAAATCACGTGAAATGGCTGAAGCCGATGCTGAGAAATATAGAATTGAAGCTCGAGCACATGCGGATGCTGAAAAAGTACGTTTAGATGGTCAAGCCAAAGCAGATTCTGAACGAGCACAAGGTGAATCTGAAGCTGATATCATTCGTCTAAAAGGTCTTGCTGAAGCAGAAGCAAAACGTAAAATTGCAGAGGCGTTCGAGCAGTACGGTCAAGCAGCTGTATTAGACATGATCGTTCGTATGATGCCAGAATATGCGAAACAAATTGCTAGTCCATTAGCGAATATCGACAAAATTACAGTTGTTGACACTGGTGGAGGAGAAGGCGGTGGAGCGAATAAAATCACTTCCTATGCAACGAATCTAATGTCTACTCTTCAAGAAACGCTTAAAGCTTCTTCAGGTATCGATGTCAAAGAAATGTTAGAGAACTATTCGGGTAAGGGAACACTTCGCCCAAGTTTAGATCGAATTTCGTACGAAATGCAGGAGAAGAAAAAAGAAGAAAAAGCTGAAGAAGAAGTTTCTATCTAGATATCAAATCCCTCTATTAAAAATAGAGGGATTTTTATTTTCTCCATCGAAATAGTGTATATAGCTAGACTATATGTATAAATACTAAAAAAACTGACTAATTATGTCGAATTGTAATGACATAGGTCATGATATTCGGTAGAGTGAGTGTAAGAATACGTGTTGATAACGTTTTTTCGTATGGAGGCATTTTATGAAGCTAACGAGGGAACAAATTAAATATATAAAAGAAAATACGAATCTACCTCGCAATGATGTGGGTCATGCTATGTCTACATATATAGGGAAAACAAGTAATGTGGCCTATAGTCTTTTTTCATTGCTTCCGAACCGGTCTTTTTGGGTGCGTTATACAAAAGGAATAGGAAGTGGAATTGAGAAATATACAGTCGTACAAGGCATCTTAGAAGTTCAATATGAAGGTCATACTTTCATTTTGAATGAAGGAGAAACACTTGATGCATCAGAGTACCCTGAACTCCTGTCTTTTTATGGTGAAGATGCTGTGGAAATACTTGTAGAAATGTCCACGGAAGAATTTGAAACTAATTTTAGAAATACAGAAATTGTTCAGCGAGATGCTGCTGCTATTGAAAAAGTAGATGGATACACCTTTCACCATTGTTCGAGAATAAAAGATTACTCCATTGAATTATGGAAAAAACTAGGTCAGCCAATTGAACGTGTTACGATGCTACGCTGGGGAGCTTACTTCCACGATATTGGAAAGCTGGCTGTCCCAATTGAAATTCTAAACAAACCAGGAAAACTTACATCTGAAGAGTGGGAATTGATGAAATCTCATACCGTTAAAGGGGCTCAGATGATGAGGGAGCATGAGATCATTTGGTTACGTGATGCTGCATTTATCGTGGAAGAACATCATGAACGGTATGACGGAAAAGGATATCCCCATGGTTTAAAAGGGGAAGAGATTTCTTTGGAAGCATCAATTGTATCAGTGGTAGATTCTTTCGATGCCATGACAACTGACCGAGTTTATCGAAATGCTCTAACCATTAAAGAAGCAATTCAAGAGGTTATTAAAGGCAGAGGGACTCAATTTAATCCAACAGTTGTCGATGCATTTTTAAAATTACTACATGATCAAGAATTTAAATGGCGTTAAAAGACTTGGGAATTTTCCAGGTCTTTTTCTATAGGAGTGACGAATGTGAAGGCTATTATATTTGACTTGGATGGAACTTTACTCGATCGGAATTCTACATTAAAAGCTTTCTGTATAGCTCAACATGCAAAATTTAATCTTTCCATAAATCGAGAACGATATTGCGATCGAATAATCGAACTTGATGAAAATGGATATATAGGAAAAGAGCAAGTGTATTCGCAAATAGTTCAAGAGAATAATTGGTCAAATCATCTAAAAAATGTTTTATTTGAAGATTATATGCATCATTTCCACGAGTTTTGCGTCCCATATAAGGGGTTACATGAAACACTTAAAGAATTAGAGAGACAAAAATATGTAATCGGATTGATTACCAATGGGCGACACGAAGGACAACGTGCCAGCATCCAGGCACTTGGTATAGAAGCCTACTTTCAAGTTGTTCTCATATCAGAGTCTGAAGGGATTTCAAAACCAAACCCTTTAATTTTTCAACGAGCGTTATCCCAATTAAATTTGCTGCCTGATGAAGCGTTTTATGTAGGCGACCATCCTATTAATGATATCGAAGCAGCGAAAAAAGTAGGATTACTAACCATATGGAAAAGGAATGATGTGTATAAACAGGCCAATGCAGACGAGGAAATACACGAATTGAATGAAATCCTAAGTATCTTGAACAGGAGAGAAAATAATGAATTACATACAAAACATGAGAAAAATGATCGGGAATGAAACATTACTAACTGTTGGCTGTGGCATAATAATTGAACAAAATAACCAGATATTATTGCAACATCGAACAGATGCCGATGTATGGGGAATTCCAGGTGGTGTTATTGAAATGGGTGAGCAAGTAGAGGATGCCGCTCGAAGAGAGACATTAGAGGAAACCGGATTAACTGCTGGAGAACTTGAGTTATTTGGCATTTACTCTGGCCGAGAAGGTTATGCCAGTTATGCAAATGGAGATCAAGTTTATAGCATTCAACTGATTTTCTTAACCACAACGGTTACGGGTGATTTAATTCAAGTTAGTGATGAAAGTCATGCGCATCAATACTTCGATAAACATGATCTACCAGACAATATTAACTCTCATCAAAAACGGTTTATCATGGATTGGGTCAATGGATTACAGACCCCTATTATCAAATAAAGCCAAGGCACAATTAATTGTGCTTCGGCTTTTTCTTTTTGAACACCCATTCCCTTTGAATAACAAAACCAACTAAGAATAGAAGACTGTCTACAATCGCTTTTATCACGATTTCGCCTTTTCCGAATAGATCATACGCTCCGTGAACAAGACTAGCTGACAGAACCATGATAATAACTGCTAGAATCACATATTTAATAAATGACCGTTCGTCACCTTTTTTGAAGACTTTTTTTCGATTAATGATGTAATTGAACGTTCCAGAGATGACTCTCGCGATAATCGTTGCAATCACAATATAAAGTTCTGGGGCATTATCTTTCCAAAGCCATATAAACAACGCAAATAAAGCCATATCTAAACCAAAAGAAGCGACTCCTGATAGGGCAAACTTCAAGAACACTTGATAAATTTTCATCGATGACTTGATGGGTTGGAAATGGGATGATTCATTATTATTGGTATACACAGTTTCAATCTCCACCTCATATATCGGTATTCCTTCATCCTTAGTCGCAGCTAACAGATTTAACTCGTAATCGAAGGCTTCCCCTTTTATTGAAAGTAACCACGGAAGTTGTTTTCTTAAAAATAATCGTAATCCGGTTTGTGTATCAGTAATTCCAATCCCTGTGGTATATCGAAATAGATTTCGAGTGAGTTTATTGCCAAAGCGACTTCGAAAAGGAACATGCTTTTGATCAAAATCTCGAACTCCTAAGCCAATGCCATTATAATCATATGAGGATTTTAGTAAGTTGCAAATGTCCTTCGTCAAATGTTGACCATCTGCATCAACAGTAATGATTTTTTGAATATGAGGACAATCGTTCAGTATGTAATGAAAAGCAGTTTTTATCGCACGTCCTTTCCCTTGATTGGCAGCGTGAGATAGGACTTTAACTTCGGGTAATTCACCAATTGAGTGGAAAAAAGGCTGATAATCTTGACCGGAACCATCATCCACAACCAAGATGTTTGTAAAGCCTACTTCAACTAGTTCTTCAATCGTGGTTCGACATGATTGTTCTGGCTTGTAGGCTGCAATCAAAATACAAGTAGTATCCATGCAAAATCCTCCTTATTACCCTTTACCCATATCCTTCTAACTTCAAGCTAAAAAAAGGAATTGAAAAACGTATGTCGAATCTTTATACAATATCAGATCTCTAGTGTTTGACTTAATATGAAAGTGGGAGTCTAGCAAGTTTCATTTTTTCGCAGGAGTCTTCGGTGAAATACTAATGTAGGATGTGAAAAAACACTTGTTTAAGTAAGTGGTTAGTTAAGTCCTTAATTTGGAGTGGCGTTAATGAAATTTTTATTCTAACCAATCCTTGATAGACTGATATCGCTTTATAACATTCTCACCAATAGAGGTTCTAAGTCATACATTCAATATGTGTAATAACAAGTTTTATATTCTTTTTAGTTGATTGCAATGGAGGCGGCGACTCCGACGGGAACAGCACAAACTGAAGACCCTGGACTAAGCGTAGCGAAGGAAGCGGCTGAAGTTGTGCCCGCGGAAAGCGTCCGCCGCAATGGAAATCAACATTTATAATTGTCTACAGTCTAAAACAAAGTGAATTTTATTGCTAATTCATAACTCTAATGAATAAAAAGCGAATATCAATAGTGAAACAACTACTACATTTATTAAATAATACGTATTTCTCGAAATCTCTCGATCTAACCATGCAATTCGATCGACAATCTTATAACTAATAACCATAATCGCGATTAAAAATAACATGGCAACAAATGTGGACATATTATACACATGTAAATCGATGAATCGCACAATGATTAATGTCCCAGCCATTATCATCCCATAAGCTACTCGTTTTAACGGCATTAACATCAACCTCCTTGAATGCTACAAGTATAGCAATTCATAGAGGCTATAGAAAGATAATTTCATGTTAATCAAGTAGGGAAGACAAAATAGAAAGGGGTTCTGAAAATGATACAATTTGTTGGGTTAGATGAACGATTCCTTCCGCGAATGGCAGAAATTTTATCGCTTCGTCAAACAGCAGAGAGATCCAAATATCCATTTTTACCAGAAAAATTTGAGAATCCAGATGAAACAGAGCATATTTTACGTTCGGAAATGAAAAAACCATTTGTGAATGGACTGGTGGCGCTTCGCAATAGCAAGGTTATTGGCTATTTACTTTATGAGTTTAAAGAAAATGCACAAAAAGGTCGGCATATATTAATCAGCTATCCGTCAATTGCAATTGACGTGACAGAACATCCAAGACTGGTTCGACTTATGTATGCAGAGGCAGGTTCAGAGTGGATCAAACATGGTTATTTTCAGCATATAATCTTCGCTCCATTAGGTAATGAACGTCAGTTAAATGAATGGCTAGAACAAGGATTCCGTTTCGATCAAAAATATGCAGTTCTAGATATGAATCAATATGAAGCGAAAAACAAAGATCAAGTAAATATTCAAGTACGTAAGAGCGTAGAAAATGATGAAGAATTACTTAAAAAAATGTCTAGATGGAATAGTATTCATCAAGCAGCTGCCCCTTCCTGGAATCCAATCACGAAAGAAACACTGGAAGACGTAAAAAGCGGATATGCTTCACTTGCGAGTGATGCGGAAGCAATTGTTTTTTTAGGAGAAGAAAGAGGAATTCCTGCAGGTTTTCACGTGTACTATGAAGTTGAAGCGAGTGATACTATGTACACACCAGAGAGATGCGTGGAATTACCTGCAGCTTCTACCAACCCCGAGTTGCGCGGAAGAGGGATTGGCAAAGCATTAACTGATTTTAGTGTAAATGAGCTGAAAGAAATGGGATATCGCTATTGTCTAGCTGATTGGCATACACCAAATCATCTTTCTTCTTATTTCTGGCCAAAGATGGGGTATCAGCCATTTATGGTGAGGATGCTTCTTACAGTAGATAACCGAATTGCTTGGGCCCATGGCAAATAGAATTCGAATTATTGGACCAGTGGGAAGCGGGAAAACCACTCTTACACGTAAACTCTCAGAAGTAAAGGGCATTCCTATGTTCACTTTGGATGATATGGTATGGTCCAGAGGTCCAAATGGAGATACAAAGAATTCAACCGAATACCGTGATGCATTGTTAAACGAGGTAATTCAAAAGGAATCTTGGATCATTGACGGCACTCATTTAGGCTGGGCTGATGTATCATTTGAAAAAGCTAATCTGATTATTTTTTTGAATCCATCTGTATCAGTTCGAATTTATCGATTTTCCAAACGATTTTATAGACAAAAAAGAGGCATTGATCCTATAAGTTATACGCCAACATGGACAATTTATGGCAGAATGTTCAAATGGACATATCAATATGAAACGATTTACAAACATCAAGTTCGAACGATTATGTCAGAAGTACAAGCAGAGTCAATCGAAATACAAGATAGCAAAGAGTTAGGAGTTTTTTAATGGAGAAACAACCATTTGTGGCATCTTGGAGTGGTGGGAAAGATTCCGCGATGGCATATTATAGAGCAATCCAATCAGGCATGACGCCAAAAAAATTATTAACTATGTTTCAAGAGGATGAAACCATTTCAAAATCTCATGCATTGCCTTTTGAAGTTGTCCAAGCACAAGCTGATCGAGTGGGTATTCCGTTAATGATACGTGGAGCGGGATGGACCGATTATGAAGTGAAATTTATTGAAGCCATGAATGAATGTCGTACAGATGGAATTACACACGGGGTTTTTGGTGATATCGACTTGGTTGGACATCTAGAATGGGTTCAAAAAACATGTGCTAAATCAGAAATTATTCCTATCCATCCATTATGGCAAGAGCCACGCCGATCCATTTTGGAAGAAATGTTAAAAGTGGGATTTGAAGCAGTAATTGTCGTCATTAATACGCAGATGATGCCTTCATCATATATAGGTAGAACGTTTACTGTTGAGTTAATGAACGAGTTGGAAGCGCTTGGTATTGACTCCTGTGGAGAAAATGGGGAATTCCATACAATCGTGATTAATGGACCTATCTTTTCTTCTCGTGTGCCAGTAACATTTGGAGATGTTCGCGAAAACGAAGATTATGTTTTTTTAGATGTTTCCCTTAGTAAATGAGGATAGACACCTTTTGACGAGGAAATGAAAACGGCCATCCCTAAAAAGGTTGGCCTTTTCGTTTTAGTGTAAATTAACGACTGATTACGAAGGAGGGATATTTTTGACATCCAAAAAGTATTTGTCTAGCCTATTTATTTTTTCTGTATTTTTCTCAATTGTAACAGGCTGCACCAATAGTTTTTCAGACAGTGGGGCTAGTAAATCTTCAGCGGATTGGGCAATTTCGTTTGTCGTTTGGAAAGGGTACATTTATCAAATAAGTGATGAATATATCGATGACATAAGTGAAGAAATAGGCGAAGTAACAAAGTATTCGGATATGGAGGGAACCTACTCTGGAAATTTTTCTAATGAGTACCCAATTGGTACAAAATTTTACGCTATAAAAGGAATAAGTACGGAAGAAGCAATAGCCATTGCGGAAGATAGTAAATATAGAAAAGCAATTAGGAAAGGAAAATACGGAGAAAAGTGATTTTTCTTTTTGGGTGCATCCCGTTATGAATCAAAAAAACAGGCATCCAATCATACAGTTAATTGGATGCCCATTTTGGTTTTATTTTATCCTCATAGAAAGTTATAGATACTCGACTAATTCTTTCTCTAAAAATGGAGTGGCACCTAAAAAATCTCTAAATGCTTTGTATTTTTTCTGTTCATCTTCACTTGGTTTATTGCCTGTGAAATAAGCACGAATTAAGATGTTTTTTGGTGTATGTTCCATATCAATAAATTCGAGTAATTGTGCTTCGTAGCCTACCAATTTTAATAGTTCTGCTCGGATTGAATCAGTTGCAAGAGCGGCAAAACGTTCTTTTATTAATCCGTGCTGAAGCATAATATCGAGTGTCGGACTGGAAAGCTGTGAGTTTAACTCATGCTGACAACAAGGGACACTTAAAATTACTTTTGCTCCCCATTTTACAGCTCGAGCAAGTGCCATATCTGTAGCGATGTCACAAGCATGAAGTGTTACAACCATATCTACAGCTGTTTCTTCGTTATAATCATTAATATCCCCAACTAAAAACTCCAGATGATCATAATTCAAATCGTTAGCGATTTGTTGACACTCTTCAATGACTTCTTTTTTTAAATCAAGTCCTGTAACGCGAATATCTAACCCTTTTTCTATTCGTAGGTAATGATAAAGAGCAAATGTTAAATAAGATTTACCTGAACCGAAATCTAAAATTCGTACAGGTCGATCTTTCGGTAAATATTCAAGTGCATCATCAATAAATTCGACGAAACGATTGATTTGACGAAATTTATCATGTTTCTGTTTTTTGACTTTGCCATCAGGGGTTTGTACACCTAACCTGACAAGGAATGGGTAAGCTGTATCTTCACTTAATAAGTAGTTCTTTTTACGGTTATGAGAAAGGTTTACTACCTTTTTTGTTTGAACCTGATCCGATTTCCATAACACTTTAAACTTTTTAGAAAGCTGTATATGAATTTTTTGTTCCTCAAATTCAGCTTGAACTTGGCGAAATTGTTGAAGTAGCTCTTCAAGCTTTGGTGCTAAGTTTGAAATCTCTATATTTTCATGTTTGAGTACTCGCTCATATTGATATTCTAATTGAATATGATAAATACCTTTTAATTCAACCGGTTTCATTTTCACACGTTTTACTTCGTCACTCTTTGAACGAGGTTGACTAACCGTTGCTGCTATTAACGTTTTATTTTCAATAAGCTTCAGAAGCTGTTGAAACATATCAATATATTCCATAAATTCGCCTTCTTTTCGAATGTCTTTTGTGTAAGTTTAACACATTAATTAGGCAACCTTTTGATAGTTGGGTGTGCATTCGCATGCTGGAAGAAAAAGGGGTAACCCACCTTAACACAATTAAGTTGGTGTGTTGCTTATCTCATTCCAAACTCTTGAAATATTTGTGGTTGAGTGATCAATGGTGAGCATGTACACATCTGGATTGCTAAGTGATTTCCATTCGTAAAAACCAAAAGAATCATCAAAATGTTTTAATATTAAGCTCATCAAATTACCGTGTGTAACTAGGATAGATTGATTTGGCACTTGCATAATGACTTCTACTCCACGAGCAGTTGCTTCGCGACTCGATTCACCACCAGGAAGTCTTAAATCCAAATCAGAAAAGGTTTGTTCAAGCTGAGTCATCCAATCTGGTAGATCTATATCGCTTAAAATTCGTTCGGCTAATCGTGAATCCGTTTGAATTTCAAGTTGCTTACATAAAGCAGTTGGCGTTATCGATTGTTTTGCTCGAAGATAAGGACTCGAAATGATATGTTCTACTTCTTTATTTTCAAAAAATGAAACCAAATCTTGTGCTTGTTGGAATCCGGTTGAAGTTAACGCGGCATTTGGTGCTTGACCAGTGGCGGAACAATGTCTAACTAGGTAAATCGTTTTCATTACAATCACTCCTTGTTATTCAAGTTTATTATAGAAAATGATCTATGTAAAAAGGGGTGTCCTTAAAAAGCCACTGTTATGACTTTTGGGACACCCCTTCAAACTGTAATTAAAGATCTTGGTTTTTTACACGTGTTTTTTAAAGGTAAGGAAAAGTTTCAGCGTTATAATTAAGAGAATTTTTTCATTAAGTCTGCCATTTCGATCGCAGCAGTTGCAGACTCCCAGCCTTTATTCCCAGCCTTCGTTCCAGCACGTTCGATCGCTTGTTCAATCGTGTCGGTTGTTAGGACACCGAAGATGACTGGAATATCGTGCTGATACCCAGCATTTGCAACACCTTTAGCGGCTTCGTTACACACGTAGTCAAAGTGAGGAGTAGATCCTCTAATCACTGTTCCAAGAGTAATGACCGCATCATATTTCTTAGAAGCTGCCATTTTCTTTGCAACGAGTGGGATTTCAAACGCACCCGGCACCCAAGCAATTGTTACATTTGCATCGTCTACGCCATGTCTTTTCAGTGCATCTTCTGCGCCGCCTAATAATTTACTTGTGATAAATTCGTTGAATCGACCTACGACAATGCCGATTTTTAAATCTGAACCAATTAAATATCCTTCTAAATGTGTAGTCATGAGTTGAACCCCTTTATAAACTTAGGAAGTGTCCTAGTTTTGATTTTTTAGTTTTCATATACTCTTCATTATCTAAATGAGGTGGGATTTCTATTGCCACACGCTCAGTTACTTCTAATCCATAGCCATCAATTCCAGAGATTTTCCTCGGGTTATTCGTTAAAAGCTTCATTTTACGGATGCCTAAATCCCTCAAAATTTGAGCGCCAATTCCATATTCACGTAAATCATCTGCAAAACCTAGTTTTTGATTGGCTTCAACAGTATCTAAGCCTTGATCTTGAAAAGCGTATGCTTTTAATTTATTTATTAAACCAATCCCTCGGCCTTCTTGACGCATATAAATTAGCACACCTGATCCCGCAGCCTCAATCTGTTTCAAAGATGAATGCAGTTGTGAACCACAATCACATCTTCTAGAAGAAAATACATCTCCAGTCAAACATTCTGAATGAACCCGAGTAAGGACGGGTGTTTCTTCCGAAATGTTTCCTTTAATGAGAGCGATGTGGTCTTTGCCGGTTAAGGTTTCAGTGTAACCAACTACTTTAAAGTCCCCATATTCAGTCGGTAAGTTTATTTCTACTTCGCGTGTAATCAATTTTTCGTGTTTCCGTTTATACGCGATTAAATCGGCAATGGTTAAGATTCCGATATTTAAACGTTTAGCTATGAGCATCAAATCATCGAGACGTGCCATTGAGCCATCGTCATTCATGATTTCACAAATGACGCCTGCTGGTGAAGATCCTGCTAATAAAGCTAAATCTACTGCTGCTTCAGTATGACCAGCTCTTTTAAGTACACCACCATCTTTTGCGATTAGCGGGAATACATGTCCAGGTCTTTTAAAATCCGTAGCTGTCGAGTCACGATTTATCATCTGAAGGATGGTATGAGAACGTTCGAATGCACTAATACCAGTCGTTGTATCTTTGTGATCGACACTAATCGTGAATGCTGTCCCATAGGGATCTGTATTTTGATCTGTCATTAAACCAAATTGAAGTTGACGAGCCAGTTTTTCAGCTAATGGAACGCAAATGAGTCCTCTGCCTTCTGAAGCCATTAAATTAATTACTTCAGGTGTAGCGAACTCTGCTAACGCAACAAAGTCTCCTTCATTTTCTCGATCTTCGTCATCAACTACGATGATGGCTAGTCCTTTTGATAAGGCTTCTACTGCTTCTTCAACTGTATAAAACATGTGGATCCTCCTTTAAAAACCGTGTTCTTGAAGCCATTCCTTCGACATATTTGTTGATGATGTCTGTAGTCGCTCTGAATATTTGGCAAGCATGTCACATTCAATATTCACTTTTTCTCCAATTCCTTTTTGACCAAGCAATGAATCACTTTGTGTCGTTGGAATTAATGAAATTGTGATCGATGTTCGATCGACATGGAATACGGTTAATGACGTCCCGTCAATTGAAACAGAACCTTTGACCATCATATATTTCATGAGGCTAGGATTTAATTCGATTTTCTTGGAAATAGCATTCGTTTCTTTTTTAATCGAACGGATAACACCGATCCCATCAACGTGACCACTGACGAAATGACCACCGAACCGACCTTTCGCAGCCATCGCTCTTTCTAAATTGACTTTAGAATTCATTTTTAATAAAGATAGTGTAGTTGAGTTAAAAGTTTCTGGGATTACATCGACTACGAAAAGCTCATTTGTAAAAGAAGAGACTGTTAGACAGACGCCATTTACAGAGATGCTGTCTCCTCTTTTTACATCATCTAAGACATTTTTTGCACGAATGGTTATTTCAAGCGCACGAGGCTTACGTTGAATGGAAGTTATGACACCAATCTCTTCAATAATTCCGGTGAACAAATGAAGTAACCTCCTTCTAGATTGCATATTTAATTATAAAGTGATGATTAAAAGGTATTTGGATTTTCCACCAAGGGGCGATTGGGTGGTAAGGAAAGAGATTTCAGAAGTTTGTGCATATCTAATAAACTCGTGCACCTTTTTTAGGGTACACGAAAAAGCGTGATTTATGTGACACTAATCCACATGAATGAAGCAAAGATAAAAAAACGTCGAATTAAGAAAATATTCTTAGTCAATTTATTTTATGAAATTCCGTGATTTTAAAACTAAACCTCCTTTTTAGTCATAACAAATAAACGTTTCAGAATTCCTCTCCCATCCAGACTATACTGTCGGTGTTGGATTTTCACCAACTCCACCGCTACTTTTACAAGTATCGGGTCACGGACTTACAGACTATGCTCTGCTCACCGCCGGTAAGGAATTTCACCTTGCCCCGAGGAATTCTGTTCGTTTAATTGTTCCTTACATAATAGCATGAATATCAAATTCCAACCTTTTTATAGTGTGTTTTCTTTTTGTCCAAGAATTCATATTAATCTGAATTTTGTTATAATAGATTTGGGATTGAATTTTTTTACAGGGGGGCATCATGATGTTAATTCAGAAAAGTGTTGGAGAGGTTTTGAAAGATATGGCTAAACGCTTTCCAAATACAGATGCATATGTTTATCGGGAGCATCAGATCCGAAAATCGTATAAAGAATTCGATGAAGAAACAGATCGTTTAGCTAAAGCGTTTATAGGGATCGGAATTGAAAAAGGGGAACATGTCGCCATTTGGTCAGATAACAAGCGAGAGTGGTTGTTAAGTCAATTTGCTACTGGGAAAATGGGTGCCGTGTTAGTAACGGTGAATACAAATTATCAAGAGAAAGAATTAGAATATTTACTGGAACAGTCAGACGCCACGACGCTCATTCTAGGTGAAGAATTTAAAGGAACTTCCTATATAGATATTATTCATGCAGTTTGCCCGCAATTAAAAACTGCAGAAAAAGGAAACGTTCGATCGGAAAGACTCCCACGCTTTAAGAGAGTTATCGTAATGAGCGAAAATCAGTTTCCAGGGATTTTCACTTGGAGTGAATTTGAATCGTTTGCTGAAAAGGTGTCTGATCAAGAATTAGAAAATCGCTTACATGAGTTGCACCATGACGATGTCATCAATATGCAGTACACATCAGGGACAACTGGTTTTCCTAAAGGGGTCATGTTGACCCACATGAATATTGTTAATAATGCACAAATTATTGGAGACTTCATGAAACTAACGCAAGAAGATCGAGTATGTATTCCAGTGCCTTTTTTCCATTGTTTTGGTTGTGTACTGGGAACACTTGCTGCAGTCACCCATGGTTCGACAATGGTGTTAGTAGAACAATTCGAGCCGAAACGCGTTCTTCAAGCTGTTCAAGATGAAAAATGTACGGCACTTCACGGAGTACCTACGATGTTCATTGCCGAATTAAATCATCCAGATTATAGTCAATTTGATACATCAAGTTTACGCACAGGAATAATGGCTGGATCTCCTTGCCCGATTGAAGTGATGAAAAAAGTAATTGAGGATATGGGTGCTAATGAAATAACGATTTGTTATGGACTTACTGAAGCTTCCCCAGTCATCACACAAACTAAAGCGGATGATGAAATTGAAAAGCGTGTTTCAACAGTTGGAAAACCGCATCCTCATGTTGAGGTGAAAGTAATCGATCCTGCGACAGGTGAAGAAGTTGGTCAAGGTATTCCTGGTGAACTTTGTACACGTGGGTATTTAATTATGAAGGGTTATTATAAAAATGACGAAGCAACTCAAGCTGCTATCGACAATGAAGGATGGTTACATACTGGAGACATAGCGATTATGGATTCCGATGGATATATCGAAATTACCGGACGTATTAAAGATATGGTGATTCGTGGAGGAGAAAATGTATATCCTCGTGAAATCGAAGAGTTTTTATATCAACATCCACAAATACAAGATGTTCAAGTGGTTGGCGTACCTGATCCAAAGTATGGAGAAGAACTAATGGCATGGATCATTCCTAAAGATAATACAGAATTAAATGTAGATGAACTTCGTGATTATTGTAAAGGTAAGATTTCACATCATAAGATTCCGAAATATATTGAAATTACGGATACCTATCCAATGACAGCGTCAGGCAAAATTCAAAAATATCTTTTACGTGAAATGTCTAAAGAAAAAGTATCGCATCCATAATTCGACATATTTCCCGGGAAATAAAATCATCTGTAAAACGTTGGTAATACTGTGTTTTGTGGAGATGTTTTTCTTGGATTACCCTCGTCCTTCTTCCGTATGCATGTTATGATGAATTTGAGGAACCATAACAAAATACAAAGGAGGAACAAGTATGAGTGATTATGGGTATCAATTAATTGCTATTATTATTTACATGGCAGCCATGCTTTTCATTGGTTATTATTCTTTCAGACGAACATCCAATTTAACGGATTACATGTTAGGAGGACGTTCATTAGGACCTTCTGTAACAGCGCTTAGTGCTGGTGCATCTGACATGTCAGGTTGGTTATTAATGGGTCTACCAGGTGCTATTTATGCTTCCGGATTAGTCGAAGCATGGATTGCTGTTGGATTAACTATTGGGGCTTATCTTAACTGGCTATTAGTAGCTCCACGTTTACGTGTTTATTCACAAGTCACGAACGATTCTATTACCATTCCAAGTTTCTTGGAGAATCGATTAAAAGATTCATCTCGATCATTGCGTATAGTATCTGGGATTATCATCTTACTATTCTTCACATTCTACGTATCGTCAGGAATGGTTGCAGGTGGACTTTTCTTTGAAAGTTCATTCGGACTTGATTACCATACGGGATTATTAATCGTATCAGCTGTTGTTATCGCTTACACATTATTCGGAGGGTTTTTAGCAGTAAGTTATACTGACTTTGTTCAGGGAGTCATCATGTTCTTGGCGTTAATTTTAGTGCCAGTTGTCGGTCTGTTCATCGTTGGTGGACTCGATGGTGCCACTGAAAGTATTCGTGAAGTGGATCCATCACGTTTAAGTATGCTTGAAGGTGCATCAGTATTAGGTGTATTATCAGCTGTTGCATGGGGACTTGGCTATTTCGGTCAACCTCATATTATTGTTCGTTTTATGGCTATATCTTCTGTTAAAGAAACGAAACATGCTCGCCGTATTGGTATCGGCTGGATGGTTTTAAGTCTATTTGGAGCATTAGCGACTGCCTTAATTGGTATTGCTTATTTCCAACAAAATCCTGGAAAAGAATTAGGGGATCCTGAAACGGTATTCATCACTTTAGGACAATTCCTATTCCATCCGTTCATTGCAGGGATTATGTTAGCGGCTGTATTGGCAGCTATAATGAGTACGATATCTTCACAATTAATCGTTACATCATCTGCATTGATTGAAGATATTTATAAAGTTGTAATTAAAAAAGGGTCAACAGATAAACAATATGTAACGCTTGGGCGAATTGCGGTATTGGCGATTTCCTTAATTGCGATGTTCATTGCATGGGAGAAAAACGCAACAATTTTAGAATTAGTTGCATATGCATGGGCTGGCTTCGGTGGAGCATTTGGTCCGATTATCTTACTTTCATTGTTCTGGAGAAAGCTAACTTCTTGGGGAGCTTTATCAGGGATGATTGTTGGAGCCATTACTGTTGTTATTTGGGGAAATAATGAAGAACTCAAAGGCTTAATGTATGAAATCGTTCCAGGGTTTATTCTATGTTTAATCGTTGCCGTAGTGGTGAGTTTAGTTACTTACCGACGCAATGAAGAAATTGAAAAAGAATTCGAAGAAACGATGGTTCTACTTAAGAGAGACAGCTAAAGATGGAAGACTGATTTAATGTGTTTCGCACATTAAATCAGTCTTTTTTTATTCCCTATTGACCGATTGGTCAGTGGGGCATATAGTATAGGAAATGAATGGTAATAGTAAACTATTTTTAGGGGGGATTTTGTGTGAATGTTATTGAAATTACTCAATTGTCAAAGAGTTATGGGAAAGCAAGAGGGATAGAAGATGTCAGTTTTGAAGTGCATGAAGGTGAGATATTTGGTTTTATAGGACCGAATGGAGCTGGGAAAAGCACGGCCATACGAACGTTATTGAACTTTTTATACCCGAGTAGTGGTTCCGCAAAAATTCTCGGTATGGATATTGTGAAAGACGCTAAAAAAATTAGACAAAGCATTGGTTACTTACCTTCCGAAGTTCACTATTATGACGATATGAAAGTGGAGGAATTATTTCGATTTTCAGCAGGCTTTTATAAAGATGATGCATTGAAGAATGCTATCAAGTTAGCAGAAAGATTTCAGCTTGATACAAGTCGGAAAATTGAAGATTTATCTTTTGGAAATAAGAAAAAAGTTGGAATCATTCAAGCGTTAATGCATCAACCAAAACTATTAATACTCGATGAGCCTACGACGGGATTAGATCCGCTCATGCAATCTATTTTTTTCGATGTATTAAAAGAGTTACAGCAGGTAGGAACGACCATTTTCTTTTCTTCACATTATTTAAGTGAGGTGCAAAAATTGTGTAATCGTGTGGCGATTATTAAAGAAGGTCGAGTCATTAAAATTGAGAATATGGATGATATGCACGCCAATCATTTCAAAAAAGTTCATCTCCATTTTAAGAATAAAGATGAAAACAAGATTCGAGTTGAAGGCGTTTTACAAGAACACATCACCGATACGACGTATGAATTTATTTTCAATGGGAATACAAAAGCCTTGTTGGAGCAACTTCGGACAGTTCCTTTTGACGATGTGACCATAGCTGAACCAACATTAGAAGAGGTTTTCATGCATTATTACGAGAGCAAGGAAGGTGAACAAAATGGTCTTTAAACGAGAATGGAGAAGAGCGCAAAAAGCACTGTGGATATGGGTATTAGCAATAGGTGGAATGTCTTTTCTAATTATGAGCATTTACCCACAATTCGCGGAAAATAAAGATCAGTTACAAGATTTATTAAAACTTTATCCTGAGGCTATGCTGAAAGCATTTAATATTGATCAACTTGGATTTGAAACTGCCCTTGGATTTTATGCAATTGAAGGCTATTTATTTGTTACGTTATTTGGTAGTATATATGCCGCGTTGTTAGCGGGAGGAATTTTAGTAAAGGAAGAAAGTGATCGGACAATCGAGTTTTTATTAGCCAAACCTATTTCTCGTATTCAAGTCGTTTTACAAAAAGCTGCTGGAGTTCTTGCTGTTCTACTTGTATTTAATGTAATGATTACAATCATTAATTATGTCGGGTTTCGTGTAGCAGGGGATGATCAAGTTGATACACAAACATTTTTAATGATTTCTCTCGCTCCTTTCATGTTACATGTAACCTTTGCGGCTATTGCATTTGGCGTATCTGCGTTTTTCCGTAAACAGCGATTGGTTACGTCCATTGCTTTAGGTATTGTATTAGGAAGTTATTTCTTAAGTATAGTGGCAAGTATTTCAGATAAACTTTCAGGATTAAAGTGGATGACACCATTTGAATATGTAACTTCTGCTTATATTATCGAACATGCAGCTATAAACCCGGTTTACATTCTTATTATGTTGACCGTCATTATAATTTCAGTAGCAGTCGCCATAATGAAATATCACAAAAAGGATTTAATTGTGTAATGAATATAGAGATTGATGATAAGCAACTAAAAATTTTCCATGCCGCAAAGCAACATTTCGTGGACCATGGATTCCATCAGACTTCTACCCAACAAATTGCAGCTGCTGCAGGTGTTTCAAAAGGTTTACTGTTTCACCATTATCAATCCAAGAAAAAATTGTATTTGTTACTTATAGAGAGTTCCATTCATTTATTAGCTACCGAAGTAGAAAATGAATGGACTTCAAGTGAAGATGATTTTTTTGTTCAATTAAAGCGATTCATTCAAACAAAAATAAAAGCTGCTATAAAATATCCATTGGAATATCAATTGTTAATACAAGCATTTAGTAACGCACCAAAATCATTAAACGACGAAATCCATCAACTAATTATGAAAAAATCTCAAGAAATGAAACCTTTAAGTGATCAGGCTATATATGGATTACTTAAAACTTATCGTTTACGAGATGGCATCGACAATTCATTGGTGGAGGATGTCATACGGACAGTACTAGACAGTTTTGCTCAACGTCTAATTTCACAATATGCTGGAAAATATAACGAATTAATTCTCAACAAAGAATCCGTTTTACTAGAGCTGGATGCTATTATTGATTTACTAAAACATGGCGTTAGTCGGGCGTAGAGAGAGGAAGAGGGTGCAAGATTTGCTCTTTTAAGTGTCGAGCTTGCTCTTTCGTAAAGGAATCTTGCGCTTTCAGCGACAGAACTTTCACTCGAAATCGAATTCTATGCACGAAAGCCCAGGAGTTTCCAACAGAAAAGGCTGTTTAGCTTTTCGCTTCGCTTTTCAGTGTGGAGGTTGGAGTGGGTTTGACACATATCTTAAGAGTTGTCACTATTTTAACGGGTATGGTACGATAGTTTTACTTTAAGGAACGGAGGTTTTCCAAATGATTGACTATAAATTCCGATGGAACACTTTGCGATGAAACTGAATAATGCAAAGAACTGCTGAGCAGTTTAATCGGGATAGGTCTGTCCATTTTGAAAACCAAACATAATTTTCAAAGAAAGAGAGCGACTCATCTGCTCTCTTTTTCTATACTTATTTATTGGTAAAAAAAGGGTTAACGATTTTCTCTCAGCAGATTATGAGGAGGACGAATGAATGGATGAGTTAAACGAACGCGCCATTATTGTTGGTGTTAATTTAAAAAAAGACGAGCATTTTGAATATGGGTTAGAGGAATTGCACAATTTAGCTGAAGCATTAAATGTCGAGGTTGTTGGAGAAGTGACTCAAAACTTAGATCGAGTGAATCCTACAACGTATGTAGGGAAAGGGAAAATGGAAGAAATTCAAGCATTTTTTGAAGAGGCTGATGCTAATTTAGTTATTTTCAATGATGAGCTTTCTCCATCTCAAATTCGAAACTTAGAGGCAACGCTTGAGTGCAAAGTGATTGATCGAACGATGTTGATACTCGATATATTTGCGCGGAGGGCTAAGTCAAAAGAAGCTCAAATGCAGGTAGAGTTAGCTCAATTACAGTACATGCTTCCACGATTAGTCGGATTACGGGCATCTTTAGGTCGACAAGGTGGAGGCACAGGTGGCGGATTTAAAAACAGAGGTGCTGGTGAAACAAAACTAGAACTCGATCGCCGAAAAATTGAAGATCAAATCGCCAAACTTCGTCGTGATTTAGAACATGTAAAAGATCAGCGAGACACTCAGCGAAAGCAACGTAAGAAAAATGAAGTACCAGTCGTTTCAATTGTTGGTTATACAAATGCAGGGAAATCAACGATAATGAATCGTTTGCTAACAAAAACAGGTCAAATTGATGACAAGCAAGTATTTGAAAAAGATATGCTTTTTGCAACACTTGAAACATCTGTGCGCCAAATTCGTTTACCAGATCAAAAGGAATTCTTGTTAACAGATACAGTAGGATTCGTTAGTAAGCTTCCAACCCATCTTGTGAAGGCATTCCGCTCCACACTGGAAGAAGCAAGAGAAGCTGACTTGTTGCTCCATGTTGTAGACGTTTCAAATGAAGAACATCGCTACATGATGCAAGTAACGAACGAAACTCTTCAAGCGGTGGGTGTTGAAAATGTACCTACACTTGATGTGTTTAATAAATCGGATTTAGCAGGTTTAAATTACCCTCATGTAAGCGGAAATAATATTTGGATTTCTGCTAAAGAGAGTGTGGGATTAGACGAATTACTCGATATGATTCGTGCGAATATTTTTGGTGATTATAAGACATGTCGAATGTTAATTCCTTATGAACGCGGTGATGTAGTGTCCTATCTTAATGACCAAGCATCTGTTCAATCCTCTGAATATGAGGAAGATGGGACGTTAATGAAAGTGGAATTAAAACAAGCCGATTATGATCGCTACCAAGAATTTGTATTAGGTAAGTAAATAAACGCATGGCCGATTTCATTGGCCATGCGTTTTTGTATGCATTGCTTTTAAATTTGTTCAAACTGGATATTATGAAGACGAGCGAATATACCATCTGCTTCTACTAAGTCTGAGTAAGATCCATCTTCAACGATGCCTTCTTTTGTAACGACGATGACTCGATCCGCATTTCGGATAGTAGCTAATCGATGAGCGATTATGAGTGTCGTTCGATTTTCTGCAAGTTCCGTTAGAGATTGCTGAATAATTTTCTCTGTCTCAGTATCGAGAGCAGAGGTTGCCTCATCCAAAATTAATATTGGTGGGTTTTTCAGGAACATTCGTGCAATAGCTAATCGTTGTTTTTGTCCACCTGAAAGTTTTAAGCCTCGCTCACCAATTTGAGTTTCATATCCGTCAGGAAGTTCAGAAATGAATTCTTCTAAATGCGCTTTTCTTGCTGCTTCCATAATTTCTTCAGGTGAAGCATCTTTTTTACCATAGGCAATATTTTCTTGTATGGTGCCTGTAAATAGAAAGACGTCTTGCTGAACTATTCCAATCTGAGAGCGAAGGGAATGCTTGGTCATATCGCGAATATCAAGACCATCAATGCTGATGGATCCTTCATTGACATCATAAAAACGCGGGATTAATGAACAAATGGTCGTCTTTCCTGCTCCTGAAGGACCTACAAATGCAACCGTTTCTCCTGCTTTTACTTGTAGGTTAATGTCAGAAAGGACAGTTTGGTGCTGATCATAACTAAAATGCACATCGTCAAAGGTAATATTACCTTGCAAATGATTCACTTTGTGAGCATGAGGACGATCCACAATTTCAGGATCTTGATCAATTAAATCCAGGAACCGTCTGAATCCAGCCATTCCTTTTGGGTAAAGTTCAAGTAACGCACTAATTTTATCCACTGGTTTTATTAATACATTAATAAATAGAACAAAACTAACAAGTTCGCCGTAAGATAAACGGTCATTCACTAAGAACCATGCGCCAACGACCAAAACTACGAGCGTCATTAGACGGGTCATCATGAAAATACTCGAATGAGTGCCAGCCATTACTTTATAAGCAACTAACTTGGCCAATCTAAATTGACCATTATCTTTTCGAAAGCGTTGAATTTCAAATTCTTCGTTTGTAAAAGACTGAACAACACGAACTCCGGAAACACTATCTTCAACTCGCCCATTTACATCTGCAATTTTTATGTACATATTCTTCCATGCATTATTCATTTTAATGTTACTGAATGTAACCAATAGAATTAGGAAAGGAATCATAATAATTGCGATAATGGCAAGCTCGGGATTGATATTGTACATAATCGCGAAGGCACCGATAAAGGTCATGATGGCGATGAAAAAGTCTTCAGGACCATGGTGTGCTAGTTCGCCAATATCAAATAAATCATTGGTGATCCGACTCATGACATGCCCAGTTTTTGTATTGTCAAAAAAGCGGAATGATTGTCTTTGTACATGAGTGAACAACTGCTCTCTCATATCGGTTTCGATATTGATGCCTAGCTTGTGACCAAGATAACTGACGATATATTGTAAAAACGTGCTGATTAAATAAACGAGAAGTAGTAGCACACTGACAGTAACAATAGTTCCCCAATCTTTAGTTGGAAGAAGTGTATCAATAAACCACTGGACAGCTAATGGAAAAGCGAGCTCCAAAATGGCTACGATAATAGCGCTGGTAAAATCGATGATAAATAACCTTCGATGGGGACGATAGTAAGAAAAGAATTTCGTAATCATGAGAGTTCTCCTTGGTGATTTGATACAAAGAATTATAACTGAAAAATAAATATAAAACGAATAGAAGCTTCTAAACACGAAAGAAAGTGAGTTATTTCAAGGCTCGAAGGTTTTTTGACAAATAAAAAAGGGAAGTATACACTGTTAAAGTTATTCTAAAATAGAGGAAAGAAGGATGTAACATGATAACAAAACAAGATATCGTCCAATCAGTTCCTCAAAAAGGATTTTTTGGACATCCTAAAGGCTTGCTTAGTTTATTCTTTACGGAATTTTGGGAGCGTTTTTCGTACTACGGTATGCGTGCGATCTTGCTCTACTATATGTACTATGAGCTAAATCAAGGCGGTTTAAATTTAGAGCAATCTACTGCAAACTCCATTATGGCGGTATATGGTTCACTCGTTTACATGTCTGGGATTATTGGCGGATGGATTGCAGACCGATTATTCGGTACAACGAAAACCGTATTTTATGGTGGTATTGCAATTATGCTTGGACATGCTGTATTAGCATTACCAGGCGGATTGACCACGCTCTTTATCTCAATGGCATTAATCATTATCGGTACAGGTTTATTAAAGCCTAATATCTCTAGTATTGTTGGTGATTTATATTCTGATAACGATGTTCGTCGTGATTCAGGGTTCAGTATTTTCTACATGGGTATCAACATGGGGGCATTTCTTGCGCCATTAATTGTCGGAACAATTGGATTAAACTATAACTTCCATCTTGGATTTGGACTTGCTGCTATTGGTATGTTCTTTGGATTAGTTGTCTTTATGGTAACGAAAAAGAAATATCTTGGTTTGGCAGGATCATATGTACCGAATCCTCTTGCTAAGGAAGATAGAAAGAAAGTATTTTCTAGAATTTTAATCGGTTTTGCAATTGTGATGCTAATTGGTTATTTCTTAATTCAACAAGGCATCATGACAATTGATTTGTTTACAATGATTGTATCGATTTTAGGTATTGTCATTCCAACGATCTTCTTCATTGTTATGTACCGTAGTTCTAAAACGAATGCAGATGAGAAATCTCGTGTTCTTGCGTACATTCCATTATTTATTTCAGCTATGGTCTTTTGGGCAATTGCTGAGCAAGGATCCATTATTTTGGCTCAATATGCAGACCAACGTACAGATTTAACAATTGGTTCTTGGGAGATTTCACCTGCCTGGTTCCAATCATTGAATCCATTATTCATCATTGCATTTGCTCCACTATTTGCATGGCTATGGGTTCGTCTAGGTGAAAGACAACCATCTACACCTAAAAAGTTTGCACTAGGACTATTCTTTGCCGGATCTTCATTCTTAGTTATGATTATTCCTGCATACTTAAACGGAACGGATACATTGGTTAGTCCGTATTGGTTAGTATTAAGCTTCTTCCTAGTAGTTATGGGTGAATTATTACTATCTCCAGTTGGATTATCTGCAACAACGAAACTTGCACCTGGAGCGTTTGCAGCTCAAACGATGAGTCTGTGGTTCTTAACGAGTGCTGCTGCGCAAGCAATCAATGCACAGGTAGTTAAGTTGTACAATCCTGAAACTGAAATTATGTACTTTGGTGTAATTGGTGCCATTGCAATTGTTCTGGCATTGGTTCTATTCTTATCAGCTCCAATCATTCAACGTTACATGCGTGGAGTTAGATAATTAATATAAAAAGAGGCTTTCCGGTTAGTCATTGAAATCTGACTAATTGGAAGCCTCTTTTTTACGACCTATGAGTTCATTCGATTCTTCACGTTTTTTTCTTTATATCTAAACAAATTTACCTATAACCGGTAAGTAATTATTGCCTAAAAATTCCCTTTCCTCCATAAAAAAATTCCAATTGAAACCTTTTCAATGTAAACTCGTAAACATAAGAACATGAATTGAAAGGATCGGTGGCTATCGTGATGAAAAAATGGTCGATGCTTCTAGCTGTCACAACTTTATCATTCGGTTTAGTGGCATGTAATGATACAGCAACCCCCACTCCGGGCACAAAAACGGAACAAACGAGTAATTTAACTCTACAAGATGTCTTTAAGAAATCTATGGAGCAATCTGAAAGTATCAAAAGTTTAAGCGCAAACATCGATATGACACAACTAATTGAAGTGCCATCACAAGAAATTTCGATGGAAACGACTTCCAAAATGGATATGGATATGGTGATTGAACCTTTAAGTTTGTATCAAAAAGGTACAACATCGATGACTATGCCAGGCATGCCATCATCTGAACAAGCGGATGATATGGAAATGGAAAGCTATATGACAGAGCAAGGATTCTATATGTTTGATAGCATGTCAAACCAATGGACGAAGTTGCCTTCAGATATGTATGAGCAAATTATGTCTATGTCACAAAAACAAGCAGATCCTGCCAAACAATTAAAAGATTTAGAAGCATTCAAAGATGACTTTACATTTGAACAAACTGATTCATCCTATGTGTTAAAGCTTGCAGCTTCAGGTGATAAATTTAATGAATTAATTCAAAAGCAGTTAGCCGATACAATGCCTGACATGATGGTAGAAGAACAAGAACTTTTAAAAGAGATGAATATCGAAAAAGTAAATTATGAAATATTTATCGATAAAGAAACATTTAATACAACAGCTTTAAATATGATAATGGATATGACGATGGTGGTTGAAGGGGAAGAGATGAAGTTGGCTCAAAATCTAAAATCTACCTATAGTAAGTACAATGAAGTTGAGAAAATAGAAATTCCGCAAGCAATCATCGATAATGCGCAGGAAATGTAATAAAACAGGCCGTCTAAGAATATCTTAGACGGCCTAATCTTTATTATTCATACTTGTTATATTAACTTTTAATAAGTAAATCCAGCAGGTGAGTTTTTAACGACTACCACTACTTTGTTTTGATCTAGTTTTTGTTCCAACTGTTCTGATTCGGGTTTAGAAAATCCTAACTCCTCGAATTGTGCACGAAGTTCGTCACCTTTTTTACGGAAAACGTTAGCAATCGAAGTACCTAACCCTTGCTCAGTAATACCAACCGTGTTCGCATCGGCCATTTCTGCAACTTGACTTGTTCGGTGATCTTCATGAGTAAGGACATAAATATCGTCTTCTAGTACACCTTTAGCTTTAATTTCTTGAATTCCGCGAATCGCTTCTTCATCCGTTAAATACTCTTTATAGGTAACACTCATTTTAAATTCCTCCTTCAAATCATTTGCTCTGACACGTTACTACTTTACCTCTCTGTACAGAATTTAAACGGAATTAGTTGAATTTCGAACGAAAGTCACATGTTTTAGACCTAGTATCAAATTGAATTTATAAAAATATGCTAAAATAATTGAACGTAAGGAGGTTGATTCGATTGAAAAAATGGTTTTTTTCTTTAGGGATTATCATGTTTATTGGCTTTGTCCTCTTGTTTTTTAATTTCACACATGAAGAAATGGTTGAATTTGATCAAGAACTTAGTGAAGCCTTCATTGGTAATGAATTCGTTCGGTTTTTCCATCATATTGGAGAACCTTATTGGATTGCATCAGCGACTCTGTTGTTAGTACTTTTTCTGCTGTTTCGACGTGAAAATTATCGTGGCATGCTCTTTGTTTTGTTTTCTGTAGGTGGAGGCAACCTTTTAAATCATTTATTAAAAGAATGGATTCAACGTGTTCGACCAGATATGCCTCATCAGTTGACAAGTTTTAGTTTTCCATCTAATCACGCGATGGTTGGATTATTATATTTATTTACATATGCGTATTTTATGACAGAAAATCACGCTTCTTTAAAATGGCGAATTGGCGTATGGATAAGTGCCATCACGCTCACATTATTGGTAGGACTTTCTCGTATAGCAGGGAATAATCATTATGGTACGGATGTTTTGGCAGGTTGGATGGTAGGTTATTCATTCTTCATTATCGTTGTCATGTGGTATGAATGGCGTACTCGAATGATGAATAAACGAAAACCACTAGCAGATTAATCAAGTCTTACGTTGAATTTTGACGTAAGGCTTTTTTTTTCTCTATTTTGGGGTATAGATTGAATGGATACCGAATTCGTTGAAAGGGTGTGGATTACATGATTTCGATTACGGACGAACTTGAAGAACTTGGTAGACAACGAATAAATGGGTTTGATGTGCAAGGCTTTGTTCGAAGTTATGGTCCTTACAACCCTTCCTTAATGTTAATAGGAGAAGCACCTGGAGAAAACGAAATAGAAACAGGAATTCCGTTTACAGGCCGTGCTGGAAAAGAGTTAATGAAATCTTTGGCTAGTATCGGTTTAAGTCGGGAAGATGTATATATCACGTCAAGTGTGAGAAGTCGGCCGTTTAAATGGGGAACTAAAAAAGAACGAGATGGAACTCTTGTTAAAAGAACGTATAATCGCGCACCTAAAGCACCTGAAATATTAGCACATGCACCATTGTTAGATTATGAAATCAAACATGTCCAACCTCGACTTATTGTCACTTTAGGAACAATCGGTCTACAACGATTACTTGGAAAGCAAGCCAAGGTTACAGAATTACATGGACAAAAATTAGAGAGATCGATTCAATATTTAGAAAAACTTGATGATGAAGGTTATAGTTGGACACAAGAAGACTATGCTATTGTTCCAACGTTCCACCCCGCTTCAATATTTTACAGACCATCATTAAGGGATTTACTTGAAGAAGATTGGCAACAAATCGGTGAGTATTTAAAGGAAATCGACGATAAGAAGTCATAGTGATTATTCCCCAAACGAAAATAAGTTGTGTTAAGGAAACTTTTCTCATACAATAAGTCCAATAGATATTATAGAAAGTAGTGGGATTATGGACGGGAATGTATTATTTGCACTTGCCTTGACGTTGTTTGCTGGACTAGCAACTGGTATAGGAAGTCTGCTTGCATTTGTAACGAAGCGAACGAACACAAAATTTCTATCTTTAGCACTTGGTTTTTCAGCAGGTGTGATGATTTATGTGTCAATGATTGAAATATTTGTGAAAGCAAAAGACTCATTAGTAGATGAGCTTGGCTCTACTCAAGGATATTGGTTGACCGTTATTGGATTCTTTAGTGGGATATTAGTCATCGCATTAATTGATAAATTATTACCTAAATCTACGAATCCTCATGAAGTGAAGGGCGTAGAAGAAATGGATATTAAGCCTACCAATGATGAATATACGAAACTCATGCGGATGGGTTTATTCACAGCTTTGGCCATTGGAATTCACAATTTTCCAGAAGGCATCGCGACTTTTATTTCTGCTATGCAAGATCCTAACTTAGGAATTGCCATTGCAGTAGCTGTTGCTATACATAATATTCCGGAAGGCATTGCAGTAGCTATCCCTATTTATTACGCAACAGGCAATCGAAAGAAAGCATTTAAGTGGTCGTTCTTATCAGGGTTAGCAGAACCTGTAGGAGCGATTGTCGCCTTTTTGATATTGATGCCTTTCCTCAATCCAATCATGTTTGGGATGATTTTTGCTGCTGTTGCTGGAATTATGGTTTTCATTTCATTAGATGAGTTATTGCCAGCGGCGCAAAAGTATGACGAAGCCCACCTTTCAATTTACGGTGTAGTTGGTGGGATGGCTGTTATGGCTTTGAGTTTATTATTATTAGCATAAGGGAAAAGTGTGTTTCTAAGAGTTCATTTAGAAACACATTTTTTTATTTACAGGAAAGTTTAAGCAATTGGATTTCAATTAAGAAAGTGCTTATCGTGTTTGCAAGCTTCTTCTTTCTCTATTGCTAGAACGATCCTATACAACTATACTGATGTGTAAAGACAAATGATGACATGTGTCAAGACAAGGGGAATGAGTATGACAACGATTAATGAAACTGAAGTGAAGTCAATTTCTCGAAATAAATTACTAGGTATAGCAGGTTTAGGCTGGATGTTCGATGCAATGGATGTGGGGATTTTATCCTTCGTAATTGCTGCACTTGCAATCGAGTGGTCTTTAACTCCTGAACAAATGGGCTGGATAGGTAGTGTGAATTCCATTGGGATGGCAGTCGGGGCATTCGTATTTGGAATCTTTGCTGACCGCGTGGGACGTAAGAAGATATTTATTATAACGCTTGTGTTATTTTCCGTCGCTAGTGGTCTTTCGGCATTGGCATGGTCTGTTGGTGTATTTATGTTCTTAAGATTTTTTGTAGGAATGGGTTTAGGTGGAGAATTACCTGTAGCATCTACTTTGGTTGCTGAAAGTGTTGAAGCAAAAGAACGTGGACGCGTTGTTGTATTACTTGAAAGCTTTTGGGCTGCTGGATGGTTAATCGCTGCTTTAATTTCTTACTTCATCATTCCAAAGTATGGTTGGCAAATAGCTTTGATTATTACAGCATTACCAGCTTTTTACGCAATCTACTTGCGTTTGAATTTACCTGATTCACCTCAATTTACAGCGAAAAGAGTAAGAGATCGTACGTTTATACAAAATATTAAAGAAGTGTGGTCTAAACCTTATGTGAAACCTACGATTATGCTTTGGATATTATGGTTTACAGTTGTCTTTTCTTATTATGGCATGTTTTTATGGTTGCCGAGTGTCATGGTAATGAAAGGATTTAGTTTGATTAAGAGTTTTGAGTATGTTTTAATCATGACGATTGCCCAGCTACCAGGTTATTTCACAGCCGCTTGGTTAATTGAAAAAGTGGGGCGCAAATTTGTCTTGGTAACCTATTTGCTGGGGACAGCCGCGAGTGCATTTGTTTTTGGAAATGCCGAAACAACAACGCTATTGATCGTTTCAGGTGCATTTTTGTCATTCTTTAATTTGGGGGCTTGGGGTGCTTTGTATGCTTATTCTCCTGAACAATATCCTGCTGTCATTCGTGCTACGGGAACTGGGATGGCCGCAGCCATTGGACGAATCGGTGGAATTTTAGGACCATTAATGGTCGGTACTTTAGTTATGAGAAATTATGATATTGGTTGGATTTTTGGCGTATTCTGTATTGCCATCGTCATTGGTGTATTAGCTGTCATTTTCTTAGGAAAAGAAACAAAACAATTAGAACTTGAATAATTTTTCTGGGACTGTCTCCTAGGTCATTTAGTGACTGAGAGATGGTTCCTTTTTCTATGTGATTAGTACCGTTACAGACGGACGCGTTCCGCGGGCATGGCTTCAGTCTCCTCGTCGCTACGCTTCTGCGGGGCCTTCAGCTCATGCTATTCCCGCTGGAGTCGCCGTCTTCCACTACTGATAATAACAAAGTGAAATTAGAAATTTGCTCATAGTATAGAAAAAAATAGTTAGAACAATTTTTTCTTATGCGCAAGTTTGATCACAAGAGATGCAAGAACTGAAAGAGACCACCTCATTTCTCCTTCAACGTAAAAGATAAGAATTCGATTTTTATTCTGAACAGTATTTAAAAATTTAGAAACTTTTCCCATATTCATCTCGTATAGTATAGAAAGGGGGATTACATATGAGTGTTAGAGAATTTAACGTTAAGATTAGTCCGAGTGAAGCGATGAATATGATTAATAATGGATTTACTAGAGGAAGCATTTCAGGAAAGTTAATTGACTACTACAAAAGATCTTTAGGCGATAATGAAGTTATTGTGTTTGTATTAGAAAAATATTTCATGAGAACGTCCAATCGAGCTTCCATGACTGTGACGATTGATAATTTTGATGGTACGACTAAGTTTCATGCGGTTGCATCAGGTGGTGGGGAAGGCGTGTTTTTCCGTTTTGACTGGGGAGCGGGAGACAGTTTTGCGAATAGTATCGAGAAGACGCTAGCAGAACACATCATAAGTTGATAGAATAAAGCTACTAAATATGCACTGCGAGGGAGAGACGGCCATGTTCAAGAGGATTGACACCGTATTTTTACCTGTGCAAGACACGTATCGTTCGATTAAATGGTTTGAAGAAAAGTGTGGCTTTACATTAAGATGGCATGATGAAGAAAATGGGTACGCAGCAATGAATATTGGTAGTGGTGATACAGCGTTTACACTCGTACGTATTTCACAGATGGGCTCTACCAAGCCTGAAAACCATGAGTGGTTCAATTTATATACAACAGATATTCATGCTACACATCAACATATGCTGAATTCAGGTGTGGAAGCTTCTCCCGTACAAAGTGGGGGGAATGTGGAGTTTTTCCAATTTAAAGATTTGGATGGCAATACGATAGGAGTCTGTTCATTTGAAGAAGATGCAGCCTGAATTTAAACGTATTTTAATCGTAGGTTCTGGAGGAGCGGGGAAGTCTACCTTATCCACTAAACTTGGAGAATTGTGGAGTTTACCCGTTATCCACTTGGATTCCCTTTTTTGGAAACCGGGATGGACACCTTCTCCAAAACCAGAGTTTATTGAACAAGTTAAAACCGAGATGGCTAAACCTAAATGGATTATTGATGGCAATTATGATTCGACTTTAGCCATGAGAGCTGAATATGCAGATCTTATTATTTTCCTCGATTTCTCAAATGTTCTTTGTGTATATCGAGCATGTAAACGAGCATGGACCTATCGTGGGACTACTAGACCGGATATGGGAACAGACTGTCCAGAAAAAATCGATTGGGAATTTGTGCGCTGGATTTGGCGATTTCCAAAGGATGCAAAACCTGAAATTGTAAAAACCTTATCTAAAACACCAGCAAAAGTATTAACACTTAAATCACCGAGGGAAGTTAATCAATGGCTTTCTTTACAATCGGCAACAGAAAAAAGAGTGAATCATCCTGTATAAAGGACGACTCACTCTTTTCAAGTTGTTTTTAAGGTCGTATAAACGACTAGACGATCCTCATAAAATGAACCTTCTTTGTTATATTCTCCAGTACAGGTAATCAAATTCAGACGACTACCGTTACTAAAGCCAAAGATTTCTCTTAAAGGAGAATCATCAACTGGGTAAATCTCTACTCGTTCAACAACGAACGTTAGCTCCTGTCCTTCATCACCAGTAACGAGCACTTCATCCCCAATTTCTAATTTTCCTATATCGTAAAATACAGCAGGTCCATTTTTGCCATCGACATGACCGGCAATTACGGAGTTACCTGGTTCACCAGGCATATATCCATTTTCAAACCATCCAGTAGATACAATATCATTCGGTACATCCATTTCACCGTTATCAAGTAGGCCAGTAGCGTCTACTGGAGCATCTACATTGATAGCAGGAATCCGTAATCGAGAAGGAGAAATCCCTTGACGTTCGTCTTTTATAAGTTTAGAAGCAGTTAGTTGGCTGTCATTTAATGTTAAAGCTATTTTTGTAGAAGAAGAGGCTTCCGTGTTGGAAACCTCTTGTTTTTCTACGGTTTGTTCCGGAGCTGCTTCTTCTGCTTGGCTAGCCGTGAGAAGAAGACTAAGTCCGAGAATTCCACCATACCATTTCTTCATATTTTTACGCCTCGTTTGAACGTCTGCGTAATGTAAATGCGCCACCTAAAGCTGCTGCTAATAAACCACCAAGTAGGAACCACTCATAAGGCATACCATCTTGGTCCGCTGTACCACCCATCCCCGTTTTAGGCATTCCGTCTGGCATAGATTGTCCACTGAATTTGTCTGGGAACTGATCAACAATTGTTTGTGATAATCCTGCTGAAGGCATTAGCATATGTGCATAAGCTTCACGCATAGAAGCATAAGAAGCTTCATAGTCACCAGCCACATATTGATCAAAAGCTGCTAATAATTGGTCTACGTGTTCAGTCAATCCTGCTTCTAAGTCTGCAGCTGGTAAACGATCTTCCGTAGCAGTAGCTAAGAATGCAGCTTGTTCAACGATATAACCATCTAATTCTTCCATTGCTTTATCTTTACCTGCTTGGTCATCATTTGCTGTAGCAGTTACATAGTCAACAAAGTATCCAATATGTGATTTCCAAATCTCTTCAAAAGCTGCTCCGCCTTCTTCACCATATACAGAAGCAACAGCTGCCGATAAGTCATCCGCGTTTGCTAATAAAGCTGCTGCTGAAGCATCGAAATCCGGGTCGCCATCCACACCATTTTGCATAGCCATTACTGCTAAACCAGCATGCTCAGTAAATACTTGGTCAAGAGCTGAACGTAAATCTGCTGCAGGAGTTACGGCCATTGAATTTTCGAATTTGTCCGGGAATTGATCAGTAATAGCTGTTGACAGACCAGCTGCTACCATTGTCATATGACCGATTGCTTCGCGTTCGTTCTTGTATGAAGTTTCATAATCGCCAGCAACATAACTATCAAATGCCCATACTAGTTGGTCAACGTGCATTTTAAGTCCAGCTTCTAGATCTGCTGCTTTTAAACGACCTTCCGTTGCTGTTTCCAAGAAAGCTGCTTGTTCAACAATGTATTCACCAAGTTGTTCAACTGCTTTATCTTTCCCAGCTTGGTCGTTAGCTCCAGTAGCTGTTGCATAATCTACGAAATAACCAATGTGAGAACTCCAAATTTCTTTGAATTGAGCTCCAGCTTCTTCTCCATATACAGAAGAAACAGCTGCTGTTAAGTTATCCGTATTTTGTCCAAGTGCGCCAGCTAAAGCATCAAAGTCTTCTGTGCCGTCAGCCCCTTTTTTCAATGTTTCAATTGCTAAAAATGCATGTTCGGTAAATAAGTGACCTAACGCTGATCGAAGTTCAGAAGCTGGAGTAGAAACACTCGTGTCTGCATTTCCTCCATTTGCTTTTGATCCGTGATCTTCTGCCATAACCGCTGTTGGAATTAATAAACTCATTGATAATGGAACTGCTAATAATCTACGTTTTTTCATTTTGAAATCTCTCCCTTTGTTTTAGTTTTTATTTGGTTTCGAATAGCTAACGAAGCTAATTTCACTTTGGATCACTTTTTTAAAAAGAATATTTAAAAATTTTATTTCTACATATAAAAAGACATCGCTTTTATTCCTTAACAGAGCAAACCGGAAAGTGAAAGAAATAGCTGACCACCTTCATATTTAGTGGAGAGCAATAGATAAGTCTGCGACAGTATTTTTACATGACAATAGAATGGGAACGAATAAAAATTATTGTGATAAGTGATACAAATGTACAAAGAAAAGAGGCTGTACAAAGTCCATCTTCACTGACTTTGTATAGCCTCAATGTATTTTATTTAAAATCAGAAGCCATTAACACATTACCTAGTGGTGTTTCACTTTCTGAATTCGGTTCATGTGAAACAGCTACTTGCGTCCAATCCTGATTCATATCTTCAGGAATAGTGAATACCACTGCACCTTCTTGTGAGTCTGATTTAAATGTGCCTGCACGTTCTGGTCCATCTTCTCCAATTAACCAAACTTGATAGACTTCATCATTGGATAGTGCCGGGAGAGAACTTGCTTGAACAACTACACGCGTTTCATCGCCATGCTTCACAATCGAAGCAGTACCTGTGGCATTACCCGCAACAGGAGTTAAATTCACATAAGCGAGTAACTGATCTACAGCTTCTCCTTGTGCGACGATATCTTCTTGCTGGTTTTTTACGATGGAAGCTAAAAAGATATTGGCACCAATTGATAACATAAGAGCCGCTGCTACTGCAGGGAACCATGAAATTACGCGCTTTTTATTAACTGGTAATAAAACCTCATCTGGCACACTTGGCTTTTCGTGTATTTCATTTGGTACTGATGTTTCACCTAATATATTACCTAATACGCGTTCCTTCATTCCTTCAGGGGGAGTTATGGAATCCGATACATAAGGCAAGTCTTCCGTTAATAATTGCCACTCAGCTAGTTCTTCTTGGCAATCCGGACAAGCTGCTAAATGCTTTTCAAAAGCATGTTGTTCAACTTCACTTAATTGGCCGTTAAAATAGTCAACGAGTCGATCACACATCTGACGTTCCATTTGGTGACATCCCCCTTTCATTCTCTAAGTGTTTTCGTAAATGTTGTAAGGCTAAACGTATTCGGCTTTTCACTGTTCCGAGCGGTATGTCGAGTTTAGTTGATATGGATTCTTGAGACAATCCATGGAAATAGAAAAGTTCAACGATGGTTCGTTGTTCTTCTTTTAAACGTGTCATTGCTTTTTTTAACACCGATCCTTTTTCTTTCCACTCTAGCATTTGTTCAGGTAACTCTTCTATAGGTACTTTCATTTGCTCTACATCTTTATCAAGTAAGCCAACTTCTTGTTGTCGCGTCTTTTTCCTCAAGGCATCTAAGGAAGTATTACGTGTCATTGTTAGAAGCCATGAAGAAAATTTGCCTTTATCTTCTGTATAAGGTGCATGTTCTTTCCAAAGCTTCATGAAGACATCTTGAACAGTATCTTCAGCAAGCTGAGCATTCTGTGTCATACGATAGGCGAAGGAGTAAACGAGTCGCTCGTAGCGGTTATATAATTCTTCGAGTGCGGATTGATCTTTATTCCTGAGATTTTCATAGAGCTGTGCATCCGTGTGCGTATTCATTTTTACCCCCCTCTGATAGAATCCTTACTTCATCATACCGAAGGCATAAAGTCTATACAACTTCTACTCTTCTAGATAACGAATGATAACTGGAAAAAGATCACTTTTTAAAAAAATAAGTTTGTTAATTCTATAAAATTATTAGTGACAATTAATGTAAGAATGTGTACCATTTGATAAAAGAAAAAGGGGATACGTATATGAATTTTAACGTACATCAAAATCCAGAAGATTTTGCAACAATTGCTGAACCTTATTTATTGAAACATGAGGATATCTACAGTTTGTTTTATGGCGTTCTGCAAGGCATAAAAAATGGGAGATACCAAGAATATTTTATGGTCTCTATTGTAGAGGATGGTAAACTTCTAGCTTTACTTCAAATGACTCCACCACATCCACTAAACTTAATCGTTATCGATGAACAGGACAAAGACAGAGTAATCGATTTTGTCGTAGATGAATTATTCAGCCGACAAATTCAAGTACCTTCAGTAGTTGGAATAAAGACGGTGATTCTTGCTTTCACAGAAAAGTGGAAATTAAAAACGGATAAAAACTCAAAAGTCTTAATGGATCAAGGCTTATACCGATTAGATCAAGTCACGCCATCTCTTGAGGGTACAACAGGTAGTTGGAGGTACTCAAACATAGAGGATGCGCCACTTATTGAACAATGGTATCAAGATTTCGAAAATGATACGGGGATTACAAAAACGCCAATTGCTCAGATTAAGGAGAGAGTGCTTCAATTTATTAAAGAAAATGAAGTATTTTTATGGGAAGATGAAGGACAAATTGTATCGATGATGAAAAAATCTAGACCATCGGAACATGGAGTTACCGTATCCTTTGTTTTCACACCTAAAGAACAACGCAAAAAGGGCTATGCAAGAACTATGGTTGCTGCAGGCAGTCAAGAATTATTAAAGACGTACGATTTCTGTGTACTTTATACGGATATGTTAAACCCAACATCCAATAAAATCTACCAAGAAATAGGCTATCGAAAAATTGCCGATTCGATTCACATCGAATTTGTTGAGAAAGAAGGAAACTAAATGGAACTAACTCAACTAAAAACGCTGTGTCAAGAGCATCCTGGTAGTACATTTGATTTCCAAGAAGATTGGCAAGCTGACCGATATATGGTCGGCGGAAAAATGTTTGCTATGATTGGCGAAAATAAAGAAGGAACGCCTATTATATCTTTGAAATGTGATCCCAATCGTTCTGAAGTTTTACGATCAGAATACAATGATATAAACCCAGGTTACTATATGAACAAAACACATTGGATTTCAATTTCACTAAACGGAGAAATATCGACTGATATGTATAAAGAATTAATTGCTCATTCTTATCAATTAGTGTTTTCTGGACTAACGAAGAAAATGCAAAGAGACATTTTAGAGGAATGCTAGGGAATGACAAGTCAACTTAAAATGAATTTGTTATAATTGGTTTAATGACTTTGAAGGGATGATGGGTGAACAATGGATAAATAATCTTATTTCTTAGCAAATAAATAAATTTGCGTAAATCGGAAATAGGATTAGTCTGCCCATTTTTCACACAACCATTGTTACTCTTCATCACTTGAGTATTATTAATGATGGTCTATTTGGGTACGTAAAATCCTTCCGAATTTAATGGAGGATTTTTTTTATTCTCCAAAATAGGGGGAATTAGAATGACTGTATTAGGTAAAATTCAGCAAGTGAAAATAGAGTACGGAGACCGGGTTATTGTAAAAAATGTCGTGTTAGATATAAAGCAAGGCAGCTGCATTGGCATTGTTGGTGGAAACGGGGAAGGTAAATCTACGATATTATCCTTGCTTGCTGGCGATCTTGAAGCAACTGAAGGAAATGTCCATTGGTATGGCAATAAACCATCAACATATTATCTTAAACAAGAAGTGGAGTCTGAATCATCCAAACCATTCGATGTGCTAAGTGGTGGTGAACAGATGAAGAGAAGATTGTCCAAAGCCTTTTCACAACATGTTCAAGTGTTGCTCTTAGATGAACCAACCAATCACTTGGATCAACAAAGTTTAGTTGAGTTGGTTAAGCAAATACGTCATTATGCAGGAACAATCTTAGTCGTTTCCCATAATCGTTCTTTTTTAGATGAAGTAGCAACAACCATCTGGGAAGTAGGACATCAACAAATAACTGCGTACGAAGGAAATTATTCTGCTTATCGGAAAGAAAAAGAAGAAAGAAAAAAAGTGCAATCGAGACTTTATGAGGAACAGCAAAAAAAGATTGCCCGAATTGATGAACAAATTGCTGCTCTTCAAAATTGGTCTTCAAAAGCACATGCTGATTCGACCAAACAAGATGGATATAAAGAGTATTTTCGTGTAAAGGCTAAAAAAATGAATGTACAAATTCGCTCCAAGCGAAAACGTTTAGAGGGAGAATTAGAGAAAGAGACAATCGAGAAACCTCTAGAAGAACATGATGTGACATTTTCCATGGAAGGTAATCGAAAACAAGGTCATCGAATAATTGAATCCAAAAACGTATCGAAGGCTTTTGGAGGCCGAATTTTATGGTCTAACTCTTCTTTTACCATCAGACAAGGAGAAAAAGTAGCCCTTATTGGACCAAATGGTAGTGGCAAAACAACTTGGCTGAAAATGCTTATGGGAGAGGAACCATTTGAAGGAGAGTTGTGGAAAACAGCTAGTCAAAATATTGGATACTTGCGCCAAACAATCGAAGACCTCCCCCTTGAGCGATCACCTGCTGAGTGGTTTCAGCCGAAAGATTATAGAGAAAGAGGACAAATTCAAACTTTAATGAAAAACTTAGGCTTTACGAAAGATCATTGGCAATTACCAATCGGCTCAATGAGCATGGGAGAGCGCTTGAAAATCAAATTAATGGCCTTCATGCTTGAGAAAAAAGACGTCTTGATTTTAGACGAACCAACGAATCATTTAGATTTACCTTCAACAGAACAGTTGGAGAATACGTTGTTAAGTTATCCAGGAACCGTTCTATTGGTTACGCATGATCGACATATGATTGAGAAGCTTTGTACTAAACTTCTTATATTTGAAGGTGAACAACTCAGAAAAATTGAAATGGGTTATCAAGATTGGTTGAGTCATAAGGAAGAATCTAAAAAAGATTTGGAATTGATGAGGCTCGAAACAGAAAGACAAGCGATTTTAGGAGAATTAAGTTTTTTGAAGAATAAGGATAGTCATTATGAAGAATTAGACCAAAAGTTTAAAGATTTAACACAGAAAATCAGATCATTAAAAGATTAGTATGAGTACGCTTTCTCTAAACTCTTAGAGAAGACGTACTTATTTTTGTAAAGCGGTAGGTATTCGTGCATAATTCTATAGTAATAAGGGTAATAAAAAAATGATATACATACGAAGCTTATAAAGGAGCTGAGGCTGTGATTCGATTCGATCAAGTAACAAAGAAGTTCCCCGATGGTACAGAAGCTTTAAAAAATGTATCATTAACGATTCCAACTGGAGAATTGACAGCAATTATTGGACCTAGTGGGTGTGGGAAAACAACATTAATGAAAATGATTAATCGTTTAGAAATCCCTACAAACGGCGATATTTTAATTGACGAAAAATCGATAAAAGAGACAGACCAGGTCGAACTAAGAAGATCAATTGGGTATGTGATTCAGCGAATTGGTTTACTCCCTCATATGACGATCGAAAAAAATGCAGGACTCGTCCCGAAATTAAAAGGGTGGTCAGATGAAAAAACACAACTTCGTGTTAGAGAGTTAATGACCACGGTTGGACTTGAACCGGATATTTACTTGCCAAGATACCCGCTTGAATTAAGTGGTGGTCAACAGCAACGAATCGGAGTAGTTCGTGCACTAGCGGGAGATCCCAATATTGTGCTAATGGATGAGCCATTCAGTGCTCTAGATCCGATTAGTCGTGAGCAACTTCAAAAAGAACTCCGAAGTCTTCAACAACGTATTCAAAAAACAATCGTTTTCGTTACTCACGATATGGATGAAGCACTTAAAATTGCAGATAACATTATTGTGATGCGAGAAGGTGAAGTCGAACAAATTGGTTCACCTGACGACCTAATTAATGAACCTGCAAATGACTTTGTTCGAGACTTTATTGGCCAAGAACGAATTAATCGTCAAAGAACTTTCGCACAACGTAAGATTCACGAACTAACTAGTTTCTTCTCACAAGCAAGAACGAGTGAACAGATCGCAGAGATTAGTTCAACCGATTCGATCGAAATTGCTATATCCATGTTAGAGAAGCCTAATGTGAATTTGCTGGCTATTCGACACAAGGATGAATTCGTTGGATATATTGATCAAACTTCATTATTAAGAGCTGTTATTGCCAAGGAAGAAGGTGGCAACCATGCTGACTAATTTTATCGAAACAATTCAAAGTCGGTCGGACTTAATTCAACAAGCATTTGTTGAACACATTTATCTTTCTTTTATTGCATTAGCTATAGGGATTGCCATTGCACTCCCACTCGGAATTTTAATCGCTAGATATCGAAAATATGCAGAGCCAGTCATTGGTGTTACAGCTATTTTTCAAACGATTCCTAGTTTAGCTTTATTTGGATTTCTTGTTCCTTTGATGGGAATAGGTTCGAATACGGCATTAATCGCACTTATAATTTATGCACTATTGCCGATTTTGCGAAACACTTATACAGGCATTATTAGTGTGGATTCTTCTATTACTGAAGCAGGACGAGGCATGGGGATGACACGGTCACAAATATTAACACAAATTGAATTCCCATTAGCTCTCCCGTTCATTATGGCCGGCATTCGAACAGCCACTGTCTTAACGGTTGGTATTGCCACATTGGCTACTTTTGTGGGTGCGGGTGGTCTTGGGGATGTCATTTACCGAGGTTTGCAATCGTATAACAATTCGCTCGTACTTGCCGGGGCGTTACCTGTAGCCCTGCTCGCAATCTCTTTTGATTTATTATTAAAATGGGTTGAAAAGAAAGCTACACCAAAAGGAATGAAAACCACTTAGGAGGAACAATGAATGAAAAAAAGACTCGTAGGATTAGTATTAGTAGCATCAATCGCTTTAGTTGGCTGTAATTCAGACAGTGGCAATGGAGATTCAGCAGAACCGATTATCGTGAGTGGTAAACCGTGGACAGAGCAATTCATATTACCTCAAATCATTGGGCAGTATATTGAAGCAAATACCGACTATATGGTTGAATATGAAGAAGGTTTAGGAGAAGTAGCTATCTTGACGCCTGCGTTAGAAAAAGGCGACATAGACGTATACGTTGAATATACAGGTACTGGTTTACAATCAGTCCTTGGAGAAAAGCTTGAGCAAGGAGAAAGTTCAGAGAAAGTGTTAGAACGCGTTCGAAAAGGATACGAAGAGAAATATGGCGTGACATGGTTAGAGCCACTTGGCTTTGAAAATACGTATACATTAGCTTATACAAAGGACAAACCATATAATGCTAAAACTTATTCGGATTTAGTGGAAGCATCAAAAAATGAAGAAATGGTATTTGGTGCACCTCATGCTTTTTATGAACGACCAGGAGATGGCTATGATGCTATGGTCGAAGTATATCCTTTTGAATTTGCTGAAACCGAAAGTTTAGATCCGAACGTGATGTACGAAGCTGTTAAACAAGGTGATGTGGATGTAATTCCTGCCTTCACTACAGACGGACGCATTGAGCGTTTTGATTTAGCGATTACAGAAGATGATTTAGGATTCTTCCCGAAATATGATGCAGCTCCAATTGTGCGTCAAGAAACGTTAGAGCAATATCCAGAACTAGAAGAAGCTTTAAATGGATTAGCAGGAAAAATTTCAGTTGAAGACATGCAAAAAATGAATGCTCGCGTAGATATTGACGGAGAAAAAGCAGAAGACGTTGCTCGTGATTTCTTAATTGAAGCGGGTTTAATTGAAGAATAAGTAAACAAAAGGCTACCCTCGGTATATCGGATTTTGTTTTAGAGTACAATTAATTAAATAGGAAAAAGGATATCAAATCGCTCTGATTTCGGTATCCTTTTTTTGTTGATTAATAGCCGGTTTTGTTCCCAAGACAAGTTTTTCTGCATATAAATTTGCACCTAAAAAGAACTTGATGTACGCAACTTTTTTATCCGTTATTCAATCCTATTTATATCAAATAATAATTTATTTAGGAATAGGGATGATTGGGGGAATGTGGTAAAATCGTAATCAAAGAAAGTGGAAAAATCTGAGAGGAGTAATATTTTGAATATCTTGAGGATGGGAGTAAATATATTAATTCCTTTACTAATTTTGTTTTTGGCTTTTGCTACTTGGATGGGTTATATTGCGGAAAACACAAGAGATTTTTATAATTATAAGTGGGTTGCAATCGCACTTTTGATAGTAGGATACATTCTACAATTTAATAAGAGGATGGTTGGATTAATACTCGTAGGATTAAGTATTTTGATGTGGTTTTTACTTTAGTTAGTTGTAGTCAAGAATCGTGTACTTATAAAAGGAAGACTTAATAAAAGAAAATGCTCAGGATTCAATCTCTGAGCATTTTTACGTTCTCATTCACATTAGGTAGACTTTTGCATGAATGTCCATAATACTTGACCCCATATTTTGTACCCGCGGTCATTTGGGTGAATGCCGTCCTTTAAAGTTGATGGTCTTGTGATATTATGAGCATTCATTTGTTCTGTCATTGCACCATGTGTATCAAAATAGGACCAGCCTTTATCCTGAATATAAGCAGCTGTCTTTTCTACATAGTCAGTAAACGTTAACCCCAATTGATTGATGGGAGGACCGAATTTATTTTCTGTACAAGGATTTGGCGAAAGGAATAATATTCGCACATCTGGCAGCGCTGTTGTGTAAAGCGAGTAAAGCTCGTCCAACGAGGCGAAAGTGTCTTCAAGCGTAACGTTTTTGTTGTGATTATTTATGACCGAGGTTTCAATAAATAACACATCCGGTTCTTCTAATAGAATCGGATCTTTCACATGATCTTCAAGTAATCGAACGGACGTATATCCCGAATGACCATGATTACTGACAGTCAAATTCTTTAGGACAGGATGCGTTTGACGTAAATTTTTTTCAATTATTCCTCGCCACGTCTTCGATTGATGGCTAGAACCAGAACCTCTGGTTACACTACTTCCTGTAACCGCCATTCTTGCTTCACCACTTATCATAGATCTGAATATTAGGTAGTCAATCATCGTTTGATCAGGATTATATTTTGGATCGTACGTTTTGATTAAGGTTTCATTTGCACTTGCTTGGTCTTGTCTTGTATCTGTTCGGGTATAGAAGAGTAAAAGTGTCCCCGCAGCAATCCAAATTAACCATTTCCATTTTTTCATGGGGGTCACTCCTTGCTTAGTTGTTTCATTAATATAATATTCAGACAATAATTAAGCAATAGGAAAATGGAAACAAACTCAATTTTTCGTTTAGGTTGTCACATTGATAGGGTATTTAATAGCATTCTTTTTCATCTTTTCCCGAGCTGCATGAACTAAATCTTCACCTAGCACATCTGAAAGTTGTAACAAGTAGATATACACATCAGCCATTTCATCGATGATGGCTTGTTTATCTTTAGCAATCGAATCTTCTGCCGATTGCCACTGAAAACATTCGAGTAATTCATTTGCTTCTAAAGAGATAGAGATGGCCAAGTTTCTTGCGTCATGATTACGACCCCAGCCGCGATCAGTGTTAAATTGATTAATTTCATTTATCAGTTCTTTCATGGAACTCCATCTCCTTCAACTAAAGTAATTACTTTCTTTTAGTATAATAAAAACAGGAGGGATAAACATGCATTTTCGACCGGTACATCCAGAATTCTTTGAAAAACCCACTCTCGAATTAGCTGAGGATCTTCTTGGCCAATATGTTGTGCATGAACATCCGGAAGGTGTTATTGCTGCAAAAATTATCGAAACAGAAGCTTACATGGGTGCTGAAGATCGTGCAGCACATAGTTTTGGCAATCGAAAAACAAAGAGAACAGAGATCATGTTTGGAAAAGCGGGTCTTGTTTATACATATCAAATGCATACACACACACTAATGAATGTTGTAAGTGGCCCAATTGGTATCCCTCAAGCGATTCTGATTCGGGCGGGCGAACCAGTTGCAGGCGAAAAATTGATGCAGAAATTCCGTGGAAACATCTCGCGTAAAAATTGGTCAAATGGACCAGGGAAATTAGCGAAAGCTCTAGGTGTGACGATGAACTATTATGGACACCATTGGTCTGAACAACCGCTCTTTATTGCGGAAGGTCCCGGAATTTCTGAAGTGGAAATCGGACCTAGAGTAGGGATACAAAATACAGGTGAAGCTGTCCATTACCCATATCGTTTTTCTGAAAAAGGACATCCGATGGTTTCCAAATACCGCTAATTACGTTTAGGAATTCAATTAGGTGGAATAGTAGGAAAGTACAAACTTTAAGGAGTGATTGGAAATGGCAAAGATTGCAACGTTAATCACAAATATGTTTGAAGACTCGGAATATATTGAGCCGTCTACAGCTTTTAATAATGCTGGTCATGAGGTTTTCACGATTGAGAAAAAAGCTGGAAACGAAATAAAAGGAAAACAAGGCGAAGCAAATGTCACGATTGATTACGGCATTGATGATGTGAAGCCAGAAGATTTTGATGCGTTATTTCTTCCAGGTGGGTTTTCACCGGATCAGTTACGAGCTGACGAACGCTTTGTCGAATTTTCTAAAGCGTTTATGGATGCGAAAAAACCAGTTTTCGCCATCTGTCATGGACCGCAATTATTAATAAGTGCAAAAGCACTTGAAGGTCGAGACGCAACTGGATTTAAATCGATTGCTCAAGACATGAAGTATGCTGGTGCTAAGTATGCGGATAAAGAAGTAGTGGTTTGTCAAAATCAACTCGTGACAAGTAGAACACCAGAAGATTTACCTGCATTTAATCGAGAATCATTAAAGTTATTAGAACAAGTATAATGATGAACAGTCCTGCTAACGCAGGGCTGTTTTTTTAAAAAGAAAAACTAAGTTTGTAAAGTGAACGGCATGTAATTCAAATAGAAAATATTGTTATCATGATTTATTTCAAAAAGACTTTAATTATTTCTTCTGCATACGATAAGCTAAGTAGATAGAGAAAATTTTGGGGTGGAAAGAATGAATGACATACTGTTAACAAACAAACAAAAGTTGGATGAAGTTTTTCGTTATTTACATACGCATCCGGAAGCAAGTTGGCAGGAAATTGAAACAACAGCTTATTTGAAAAAGTTACTTGAACAAGAAGGATTTACTGTGAAAACCTTTGATGATTGTACCGGGTTATATGTGGAAATCGGTGAAGGACCTACATGCATTGGGGTTAGAGCAGACATTGATGCTTTATGGCAAGAGGTAGATGGAGTGTTTCAAGCCAATCACTCCTGCGGACATGATGCCCATATGACAATGGCTTTTGGAGCATTGCTCCATTTAAAAGAAAAAGGCTTTCCTAAAAACGTTCGCTTTAAATGGATTTTCCAACCCGCTGAGGAAAAAGGAAAAGGTGCCGAAAAATTAGTAAGTAAAGGCATTATCGATGATATTGATTATTTATTTGGTGTGCATTTAAGACCGATTCAAGAAATTGGCGATGGTACTGCTTCTCCAGCCATTCACCACGGAGCTGCTTCTATTTTACAAGGGACAATTATTGGCCAAGATGCACATGCAGCGAGACCCCATTTAGGGGTAAATGCAATTGAAGTCAGTTCAGCAATCGTCCAAGGTCTTCAAGGGATACGCTTAGATTCAATGATTCCATATTCAGCGAAAATGACAAAACTGCATGCTGGTAGCGAGACCGGAAATATTATTCCAGGGAATGCGTCATTTAGCATCGATTTACGTGCTCAAACCAATGACATGATGACGCTTTTAAATGAAAGAGTGCACCATGTTCTCAAACAAGTGGAAGAATTATACGGTGTTGTCATTGATGTAACGGTTCACTCGAACTTGGTAGCGGCAATTGTAGATGATGATGCATGTGAGTTAATGGAAAGAGCGATTGCTGGTGTATTAGGTGAAGAATATGTGCAACCGCCGATTGTCACACCAGGCGGAGAGGATTTCCATTTTTATTCAGCTCATGTACCAACATTGAAAGCGACCATGCTAGGACTTGGGTGTGATTTATCTCCAGGGTTACATCATCCTAAAATGAAGTTTAACGAGGAATGTATTCATACAGGAAGTGACATCCTTGCACGTGTAGTGTTGTTAACAGCTGAAGAAATAAAGAAATGAGATACATTTTAACCACCTTAAACTCTCTGTTCAAGGTGGTGTTTTCATGAGAGGGCTATATAGAATACCGAATATAGATTTAGTGGAAAACATAGTTTGCACGATTTTAAGTGCATGCTGTGTTTTTTTGTTTTGGAAAATAAAGAAACTGGAAACTCCTTGGTTTTCGCTCGTAGAACGCCAGATTGAGTGAAATGTTTGTTTTTGAAAGAGCAAGGTACCCTTGTGAAAGAACAAGATTAACAAGTGAAAGAACAAGGTTTACAAACTTTAAGAAAATCACACAAAACATTAAACAATTCACTATTGATTTCATAAGTGGATGCTTATATAATGAAAATGAATATAACACATAAGGAGATGCTTATGGATTATTTAGAGCTTGAACAGTATCTAAAAGGTATTGGAGATCAAAATCGATTGCGAATTTTAACTCATCTCATGCATCAGTCGTTATGTGTGTGTGAGTTAACGGAGTTGCTTCATATGACGCAACCGGCAATTAGTCAGCATATGAAAAAGTTAAAAGAAGCGGGGATCGTTTCAGAAGAAAAAAGAGGAAGATGGACGATTTGGTCACTTCAAGTCAGACATCCCCAGTATCCTGTTTTGATTCATTTGTTGAGTTTACTTCCATCGCCTGAACGTACCGTGGATGATTTGATTAAAGAAGGAAAAAAAGTAATGTGTGAAGCATAGATGGGAGCGAAATAATGGATGTTTGGTTAGCTAGTCTTGTATTTTTGGTCACGTTGGTATTTGTCATTTGGCAACCACGTGGATTGTCAATCGGTTGGTCAGCGATGGCAGGAGCTGCAGTAGCTCTATTAGTTGGGGTTGTTAACTTTCAAGATGTGATTGACGTAACGGGTATTGTTTGGAATGCGACATTAACTTTTATTGCGTTAATTATTATTTCTCTCATATTAGATGAGATCGGATTCTTTGAATGGGCTGCTTTACATATGGCTCGATTCGCTAAAGGAAGCGGAATCCGTATGTTTTTATTAGTTACTTTATTGGGTGCAGGAGTAGCGGCTTTATTCGCCAATGATGGCGCTGCACTAATTCTTACACCGATTGTATTGGCAATGGTTCGCGCATTAGATTTTAAAGAGAAAATGATTTTACCATTTATTATGGCTTCCGGTTTTATCGCAGATACCACTTCGTTGCCATTCGTTATTAGTAACTTGGTGAATATCGTATCAGCAGACTTTTTTGGAATTGGCTTTATTGAATATGCATCTCGCATGTTCGTTCCAAATCTATTTAGTTTAGCTGCAAGTATGTTGGTGTTGTATTTGTATTTTGGAAAATCAATTCCGAAACATTTCGATGAAAAAATGGTGAAAGAACCTAAAACAGCTCTAAAAGATATACAAATGTTCCATGTGTCTTGGTATGTTCTAGGTGTGTTGTTAATTGGCTATTTCTTAAGCGAAACAATCGAAATCCCAGTTTCAATCATCGCTTCAATTGTCGCGATATTATTCTTATTAATTGCTAGACGTAGTCATGCTGTTCATACAGCTGCAGTTATTAAGGGTGCACCGTGGGCGATTGTGTTCTTTTCAATTGGTATGTATGTTGTCGTTTATGGACTTCGTAATGTTGGATTGACTTCTATTTTAGCAGTGGTGATTGAATGGTCAGCTAGTCATGGCTTATATGCAGCTACGCTAGGGATGGGCTTTATCGCAGCCATCTTATCTTCGATTATGAACAATATGCCTACAGTTATGATTGATGCATTGGCAATTGCTGAAACGAATACGACAGGCGTTACGAGAGAAGCATTGATTTATGCGAATATTATTGGATCAGATTTAGGTCCGAAAATGACGCCAATTGGATCACTTGCAACACTGCTTTGGTTACATGTGTTAAGTCAAAAAGGAGTAAAAATCTCGTGGGGTTATTACTTTAAGGTAGGGGTTATCTTAACAGTACCAACCTTATTCATTACATTAACTGGTCTTTACCTTTGGTTAACAATAATTCATTAGAAAAGGATGATTTTAAATGGAGAAAAAGATTTTGTATTTCTTATGTACAGGTAATTCATGTCGTTCACAAATGGCGGAAGCCTTAGGTCATAAACATTTGAGTGATCAATTTGATGTTTATTCAGCTGGAATTGAAGCGCATGGCCTAAATCCAAATGCGATCAAAGCAATGGATGAAGTGGGAATCGATATTCGCAATCAAACATCAGATACGATTGATACTGAGTTATTAAACCGTGCAGACTATGTTGTGACGTTATGTGGGGATGCGAATGACAAATGTCCGATTACACCTCCACATGTGACAAGATGGCACTGGGGATTTGATGACCCTGCTCGCGCAGAGGGTACGGAAGAAGAAAAGCGGGCAGTGTTCCAACGAGTTCGTGACGAAATCAGTGCACGCATCGAAGAGTTCGGAAAAACTGGTAAATAAGAAAAAGCGGCATGGAGGAGAAAATTCCACCATGTCGCTTTTTAAATAATTTTACCCATATAAAGCTCGTTAACAAATTGATCATCAATTTTTAAGGAATGAGGACGAGTTCCTTCTATGTTATAGCCCATTTTCTTATATAAGGCTATTGCACGTTCGTTGTTTTCAACAACTGTTAGTTCAATCCGTTGAATCTCGACTTCGTGAGCAAAACTCTCGGCTTTTTTCATGAGGGATGTACCCACATTCTTCCCGTAGTAAGCTGACAATACACCAATTACGAGTGCAGCTCGATGTTTTGAGCGAGGAGCAGTTCCGCCGTTAAGGACAACAAATCCAGCGAACTCACCATTTAAAATTGCGACAAACATGCCGGAATTTAGAGACCTTTTCCATTCTCCAATTCGTTTTCGAATCCCTTGAACGGTCATTTTTCGTTCATCTTTACCGAACATCATAAAATTGGATTCAGCATCAATTGCTGAATGAAGATTGATAATGGAACGAGCATCTTCAAGATCCACTGGGCGAATAATCAAAATTTCTTCGGTTTTATTTCCGGAGTGGACTTCAAATAAAGAATCTGATGTTTTCGCGAACGTAACTGAGCGTCCTAATTCAATCTCTTTTACATGATAGTCTGACTCAGTCCATGCTTGAAAATGTAAGGCAGGTGGTTTTGTTTTCTTCCACCAGCTACTATTTAAATAGGCTGCGTTCGGTAATTGTTGTCCGATAATATTTTCCATGGCTGTATATGTAAGTGTCAGTTCATTAATTGTCGATGCTGCAAAAAACGTGGCTAGAGGAATATACTTTTTTTCCATTTTTTTAGACATATTAAACCTTCTTTCTAAATTGATGCGAGTGACATCAACGGTATTATTTTACCATATATATATAACTAATGCACTACTTTATACTCATTTATTTTTGGGATTGGAAAATTATTTCCTGTAAATGATATGATACACTTTAAAATAGGGAATGTGAACTTAATATTCCAAATATTATGTAATTTAAGAGAAATAATTAATGGAAAAAACTAAGACGAAAGTCACGTGAAGGGAATTTGGAAATATGATTAGAAAACTAGTAGAGCAAGATCGTACATTAACAATGAGCTTTGTATCAGCAAAACCAGCTGAGAATTTATTCATTATCGGTGATATTGAAGGTTACGGATTTCACTCTGATATACAAACACTGTGGGGAGATTTCTCCGAATCTGGAGAACTGCGAGCAGTTTTATTAAAGTATGATCAGAACTTTATTTTGTATGCCCCTGCATCGTTTGATCACGAAGGTGTTGCTTCAGTTATTAATCAAGATTCAAACTTTACTTATTTATCAGGAATCGAAGAAATGGTGAATAAAATCACTCCATATATAAAGCGAGAACCTAAAAAACCACGTGTCATGTATTACGCTAAGTGTGAAACAGCCGATTATTTGCCTGCAATTCCAGCTGACATGTTGATTGAAAAAGCTGTGCCAGAAGATGCAGGAGCTATTATTGCTCAAATGAAGGCGATTCCTGAATTTGCTGAAGGTAATTATAGTGTTGAAAATAAGAGAATGAGCTTAGAAAAAGGCTTAGCCCGTGCATACTTTATAAAAGAAGACGATGTCATCGTTAGTTCTGCTTCTAGCACAGCTGAAAACAGTCAATCAGCGATGATTGTTGGTGTAGGTACATTAGAAAGTCATCAAAATAAAGGATTAGCTTCATACTGTATGTCGAAGCTTTGCAGGGAACTTTTAGCGGAAGGGAAAATGTTGTGTCTGTTTTATGACAACCCCGCTGCGGGCTCTATTTACAAGCGTATTGGCTTTGTTGACATCGGAAAATGGAGCATGTGGACATATTAATCTGATCGAAACTGTTGAACCCTCTACGTATACGTTGTTTAATAGAAGAAAGAGATTGATAGAGGAGTTTGAGGATAGTGCTTCACTACAAAACATATATCACATCAGAATCAGCCCCTTGGGTTTCTTTCGTTCACGGAGCAGGAGGAAGTTCATCTATTTGGTACAAACAAATACGTGAATTTAGAAAAGACCATAATGTCTTATTAATCGATCTAAGAGGTCACGGTAAATCTGCTCGTGGTCGTTGGAAAAAAGGCGACTCATTTGCGCATATTGCAGATGAAGTTAAAGACGTATTGAATGAACTAAATATAGAACAAACACACGTAATTGGTATGTCCCTAGGAACAATTGTTGCGCAAACAATGGCAGAACGTTTTCCAGAAAGAATTTCTTCGTTAATATTAGGTGGAGCAATTATTCGACTGGATATCCGTACAAAGTTACTCTTATGGACAGGGCGTATGACAAAGCGTTTTATTCCCTATATGTTGCTATACAAATTGTTCGCTTGGATTATCATGCCGAAGAAACGTCATGAAGAATCCCGAATGGTTTTTGTGAATCAAGCGAAGAAAATGTGTCAAAAAGAGTTTATTAAATGGTTTTCATTAACTAAGTTAATTAATCCATATTTATCTCGACTACAAATGAAAACAAATTCTATCCCCACTTTATTTTTAATGGGGGAAGAAGACTACTTATTTATGCCACCAGTGGAAGAATTGGTCCGTCGAAATGAAGAATTTAAATTAATTAAAATTAAAGATTCAGGTCATGTGTGTAACATCGATCAGCCTGACATGTTTAATGAGCTGTCGATTGATTTTATTTCCATGATTCAAAACAAGAAAGCTATCGCCTTTTAAGGTGATAGCTTTTTTTCAATAAATGTAGACAAAAGAGTTACAGTTTGTATAAATACCTTGAAAATTCGACTTTTGAACGTGATAAAAAAATGTTGGTTGGCTATTTCTTTCGCTTTCCGCGGACGAAACGCTAGCCTCCTCGGCTGTTAAAAACCTATGCTCCTGCGGTTACTCGTCGCAAACGAATTGTGCACAATTCGTTGCCTGTGGGGTCTAGCGTATTTCGTTTTTCCGCAGGAGTCTTCAGAAATAGCCAACCGCATTCCTAGTGAACAGTTTGCATAATTATGATTACAGTTTATAAGACATGCAGAAGAAATTCCCTAAGCAGCAGGCATAAAAATTAAAAGTTATTATCTTAAATATAAATGTATTTTTATGCCTGTTGCTTGGAATGGAGACGGCGACTCCGTGGGGAATAGCGTGAGCTTTAGACCCTGGACTGAGCTCGCGAGGGAAGCGGCTAAAGCCATGCCCCCCGGAAAGCGACCGTTGCAATGGAAAGCAATACTGTTTATTTGTCCACAGTCTGGAAATAGCAAGCACTCAATGTGGTGCTTGCTATTCTTTTTTTAAAATTTAAACTGTTGCAGGTTCAAGTGAAACAGCAGGACCGAAGAACTCAAAATGAACGCGATCAGCTGCAAAACCTAATTCATAAAGAGTGTTAATCATTGCTTTCATAAATGGTACAGGTCCACAAACATAGATATCACTAGTTGGAAGTACGTTTTCTGCTAATAACTCTTTAGTCAGCATTCGGTTTTCATCAGAATATAGAGTTAACATGGTTGTGTCTTCCATAGTTGACATCAACTTGCGAACATCTTCGTCAAATGCGTGCAAGGCTTTATTTCGTGCGCCATGTAAAAAGGCTACAGGTCGAGTTGGTGTCGTTTTGAAAATTGTTTCTAACATGCTCATCATTGGAGTAACGCCTACACCACCGCTAATTAATGTAACCGGACGAGTACTCTCGACATCTAAGAAGAAATCCCCTGCAGGTGCAGTTACTTCAATCGAATCACCAATTTGAGTGGCTTCGTGAAGATAGACTGAAACCTTCCCATTTGGATTCATTTCATTTTCTTTTTTCACAGAAATTCGATACGTGTCTTGGCCAGGTGATTGTGACAAGCTATATTGGCGATTAAATAGATACGTTTCACCAGGAATGCTAAGACGAATCGTAATGTATTGACCTGGTTTAAAGCTTGGTAGGCCAGCTCCGTCAGCTGGTTTTAAATAAAATGATGTGATGACATCTGATTCTTCAACTTTATTAACAATCGTAAAGTCTTTAAATCCATCCCATCCATTTGTTTGAGTTGCCGCTTCATTGTACATGTCTTTTTCTACTTGGATAAATACATCTGCAATTACGCCATATGCTTCTCCCCAAGCTTGAATAATGTCATCCGTTGCAGCATCACCTAGAACTTCTTTTATAGCTCCAAGCAAATGTTTGCCAACGATTGGATAATGCTCAGCTTTTATAGCTAACGAGCGATGTTTATGCGCTATTTGTTTAACTACAGGTAAGATGGCACCTAAATTATCGATATGTTGAGCTGCAGCATATACAGTGTTAGCAAGAGCCGCTTGTTGGCGACCTTGTTTTTGATTAGCATGATTAAAAATATTCAAGAGCTCTGGATGAGCTGAAAATAAATTCTTATAAAAAACCGTTGTGATTTCAGTTCCGTGAGTCGCTAGGACAGGTGCAGTAGATTTGACGATTTTGATTGTTTGAGAAGATAACATTTGTTTTTCCTACCCTTCATCATTTGATAGCTTTACCTTACGCCCGATAAAATTTTAAAGCTATATATGAAATACATCTTTAATATTTTAGACACATTTCTTTCACGGAAAAGACATACTCGGTATAATGATGATGGAGAAAGTGCGGTGAAATATGCGATTAACTATGTACACTGATTTTTCACTTCGCGTATTAATGTACGTTGGGTCAAAAGAAAGATCACAGTTGTCAACGATACAAGAAATTTCAACAGCTTATGGAATATCGAAAAATCATTTAATGAAAGTCACTTATGAATTAGGGAAACATGGCTATATTGAAACCGTTCGTGGTAGAGGGGGCGGAATCCGCCTAGCACATGATCCAATAAATATTAATGTTGGCGAAGTAGTCAAGAAGATGGAGGACGATTTCTATCTTGTCGAATGTTTTAATTGTGCTTCTAATCGCTGTGTCATAACGCCAGTGTGTAAATTAAGAAACGTGTTACATCAAGCCTTAACAGCGTATTTATCAGTACTCGATGCGTATACATTACAGGATTTATTGGTCAATAAAGAAGAGCTCGGTGCCATTTTGTTTATGAAATAGGTATGTTAAAATAAACAGCGATAAGTTTTAAATAATGGAGGATTCTCATGGGAAAAGTATTTGTAGTAGGGCATAAAAATCCAGATACAGATTCAATTGCATCTGCACTGGTCTATGCACATTTAAAGCGTCAGCTAGGAATGGATGCAGAAGCGGTGCGCTTAGGTGATGTGCAAAATGAAACATCATTTGCCCTTGAAACGTTTGGGGTTGAAGCTCCACGTTTGATTGAAAAAGCTGGAACTGAAGTTCAACAAATTATTTTAGTGGATCATAATGAAAAGCAACAAAGTGTAGATGATATAGATGAGGTACAAGTTATCGAGGTTATCGATCATCACCGAATCGCTAATTTTGAAACGGCAGATCCGTTGTATTTCCGTGCAGAACCTGTTGGTTGTACAACAACGATTTTGAATAAATTATATAAAGAAAATGGAGTAGAAATCCCTGCTAATATGGCTGGGTTAATGCTATCTGCCATTATCTCAGATTCTTTATTATTTAAATCACCTACATGCACACCTCAAGATATTGCAGCGGCAAAAGAACTGGAAGTAATCGCAGGCGTGAATGCTGAAGAATACGGAATGGCGATGCTGAAAGCTGGAGCGGATTTAAGTGACAAAACACTTGAAGATTTATTAACGCTAGATGCTAAAGAGTTCGGAATGGGTGAGTACAAAGTAGAAATCGCCCAAGTAAATGCGGTTGATGTGAACGACATTATGAATCGTCAAGTTGAATTGGAAGATTTAATCTACAGAAACATTGCGGAAAAAGGACTCGATTTGTTCTTCTTCGTCGTGACTGATATCTTAAACAACGATTCAGTTGCATTAGCATTAGGCAATCAAGCAAGCAAAGCTGAGGCAGCATTTGGCGTGCCTTTCGTTAACAACGTAGCTTTATTAAAAGGCGTTGTTTCTCGTAAGAAACAAGTAGTACCAGTCTTAACAGAAGCTTTAAGTGAATAAACAAAAGCCGGTTCTCAATTTAGAGAATCGGCTTTTTACGTATGTAGGTATCTCGGAGATATGCAGAGAGGCTGGCTCGCCTAGTTAACTTGGTTGTGAGACACGTTTGATTGATAAAAGGCGGAGTTTGATTGATAAATCGTCAGTTTGATTGATAAATTTTCAAAAGCACATCACCCCACAAAAAACCGTCTCACTAACCAAGTACACTCTGCATTGAAACACACTCTTTCAAACAGAAGCGAAGCGAAAACCAAAACCATTCAAATGGGAGCCATTTCGCTAGTCGCTTCATGTCTCTTTGCTGTGGGAGAGTCTAGTTGGGCTCGTAAAGTTATAAGCATCGTTTTTTACGTATCAAGTAAATGCCTTAAATATCGCTGTGGGTCTTTCATGAAATCTGAGGTTAACCGAACATGCTCCACTTCATCGTATGTTGTTGGGACAAGCTGATCATCTTGAATTTCAAGCAAAGTAGCTTCAGGATATGCCATTAGGATTGGTGAGTGAGTGGAAATGATAAATTGTGCACCATTTTTAACCATGTCATGCATGATAGCCAAGAATGACAATTGTTTATTTGGAGACAAAGGTGCCTCAGGCTCATCGAGAATATACAAGCCATTCGGTTTAAATCTCGCTTGGAATAAATCCAGAAAACTCTCTCCGTGCGACCTCACATCAAGGCCTTCGCCATATAAGTGACGAAGCTCAGAATACGTTCGTGCATAAGGGAGTACTTCTAGGCTAAAAGGATCTCTTCTCTTAATTTCCTCCAAAGTAATGCGTGCGCTTTCACGCATATTGGCTAATTCACGTGTGTATGTAATGAAATCAGAGGCTCGAAAGAAAAATCCATTTTTGGTTCGAACAGACCAAATCAGTTTAAGCTCCTCAGATAGATCATATGCATGAGAAAAAGACGTGTCTTTTTCTAAATACTCTCCACTAATTAAAATGCTTCCACTCGCGGCTGCGATTCCTTCTAGCAAAGTTGTTTTTCCAGAACCATTATCTCCTGCAAGGATTGTGACAGGATTTGAAAATACGAGCGATTCGAATTGCTGAATCAATGGAAGATTGAACGGGTAATCCGTTCTAGAAGAACGTTTCTTTCGAATAACTTCACGTAATATCATTAAGAACACACTCCTTTATCAAAACTTTAGCATAGATCGATCTGCTAGGCAGAATGATTGCGAGCTTTTATGGAACACTCTAAAATTGATTTTGAGGTGAATGACATGAAAATAGAAGTATGGTCAGATTATGTTTGTCCATTTTGTTATATAGGAAAAAGACGATTAGAAAAAGCAATTGCGTCATCAGGACTATCAGAAAATATTGAGATTCAATTTAAAGCTTATGAATTAGATCCAAACTCTCCAGCAACTTCAGATAAATCAACATACGAAATACTTGCTGAAAAATATAATACGACACCTGAAGCGGCCAAAAAAATGACAGCCTCGGTTAGCCAACAAGCGGAAACGGTAGGTTTAACATACGATTTCGATCGTATTAAACACGCCAACACTTTTGATGCACATCGTTTAGCAAAGTGGGCAGAGAGCCAAGGGAAGCCAGTAGAAGTGAACGAACGTTTATTAAAAGCACATTTCATTGAAACAAAAGAAATTGGTCGTCATGATGTGTTATTAGATGTAGTTGAAGAAATCGGTCTAGACCGTGAAAAAGCAGCTGAAGTTTTAGCTTCAAATGCTTTTGAAGTCGAAGTAAAGCAAGATGTTCAAGAAGGTATGTTACTCGGTGTACAAGGTGTGCCGTTTTTCGTCATCAATCGTAAATACGCTATTTCTGGAGCTCAACCAGCAGAAGCTTTTGCTGATGCATTAAAGAAAGTTGCTGAAGAAGAAGGGATAACACCAAAACTTCAGACGCTTGGTCAAGACGATGTAGGAATCTGTAAAGATGATTCATGTGATATTTAATTGATGAGAGAGCATAGTCTTTGACTTTTGAAGACGGCTCTTTTATTATATTCATATATCTTGAATTAAAGATATTTTAAATCAAGATAAAATTTAAAGCGTTAGAGGAGTTATATAAATGAACATTTTAGTCGTAAAAGCAAATAATCGTCCTTCTACAGAAGGCATTTCAAGTAAAATGCATGAAGTATTTATGAATGAATTAACGAAAGGCAAAGATTTGAATATCCAAACATTTGATGTATTTGAAGAAGATATGCCTTACTTCGGTCAAGACTTCTTTAACGCAATGGGCAAATCAGCTCAAGCTGAGCCATTAAACGACATCGAACAACGTATTTTAACTGCTGCTAATAAAGCAATGGATGCTTTCATGGATGCAGACGTTGTCGTGTTTGCCTTTCCGTTATGGAATAAAACAATTCCAGCACCATTACAAACATTTATTGATTACATTTACAGAGCGGGTGTCACATTCGCATACAGTGAAAACGGCCCAGTCGGTTTAGTTCCTGATAAAAAAGTAATCATCTTAAATGCACGCGGTGGCGTTTACTCAACTCCAGAAATGGCACCTATGGAAATGAGCGTAAACTATGTACGTCTGATTATGAATTTCTTCGGCATCACGGACATTGAAGAAGTAATCATCGAAGGACACAACCAATTCCCAGATCGTGCACAACAAATCATTGCAGACGGAATGGAAGACGTGAAAACTGTCGCATCTCGTTTAGCAACAGTAACAGTCTAAAAGGATTAAAAGAATAATGCGAAGTCGTTTCTTATACGTATTAAACGATATAAAAAAGAGGAGTGGACACAATGTCCATTCCTCTTTTTGCCGTTCTAAACCGTTTTGTCTCGTTCAAAGCCTTTATAGCGTGTACCTTGGAATGTCAAAATCCCTAAATCTTGCTCGGCCAACATACCAAATTCCGAACCATTTACTCGAAGTTCGATACGATCTCCACTTTGTACTTCAAAAGTTACGTAATAAGAAGTGCTGGCAGCAGAATTCCCATGACCGCCAGAAGTTCGCGTACGTTTCGTTATAACTTCCGCAGGGACACTAAGAATCGGAGATTTATTATTCGAGCTCCATTCACTAATACCTTTAACGAAAATAAAAATAAAAACACCAATTATAAGGACGGGGATAATAACGAACATTGCTCCAAATAAATCAAAACCACCCGAAGAATATGGATCCATCGACAAATTAAACACTCCTTAAAATACTAAGCTACTATATTGTACGAATCATTGCGAGAATAGTTTCAAGCGAGAAAAGGTGGCGACCAAACTGTGTAGATAGATTATCCTCATGAGTTTCTACACATAGCCACTCTCCCTACGACAACCCTTGCCCTAGTGCAAACTCTTTATATAATGTATGTGAATCGAATAATTCACTATGCGTTCCTCTACCCGTAATCTCTCCACCCTCTAACACCAAGATTTGATCTGCATGAAGGACAGTTGCTAAACGATGTGCGATTACTAATGTAGTGCGACCCTTCATTAATACTTGGAGTGCTTCTTGAACCAATATTTCTGAACCGCTGTCTAAATTAGAGGTTGCTTCGTCTAACAGTAAAATTTGTGGGTTGTATAACAATGCACGGGTAATCGCAATTCGCTGACGTTGACCACCGGATAGTTTCATGCCTCGTTCACCAACTAAGGTTTCCACACCTTGAGGTAACTTCTCGATAAACTCCCACGCATTGGCGGCAATCGCGGCTTCCTTCAACTGCTCGTCCGAAGGCTTTGCATCTAAGCCATAGGTCATATTGTCAAAGAGTGAACCGTTCATTAGTGGACTTTCTTGCGACACGTATCCAAGTCGTCCACGCCAATCACCAAGCGGAAATTCATTTATTGGAACATCTCCAATGAAAATCTTTCCGCTGTCGGGTTCATAAAAACGTTCGAGTAAAGAGAAAATGGTGGTTTTACCCCCACCACTTGGTCCAACAAATGCGGTGACTGTTCCAGGTGTGGTTTCAAAAGATACACCATTCAGTATTTTTTTGTCTTCATTATAAGAAAAACTAACGTTGTCGAATCGTAGTTTGTCTTCACTTTGCTTAGGAGATCCTGAAATGGTTTCATGATCAAGCTCCAGCATGAACTGAATACGTTCTGTCGCCCCCACCGCTTTTTGATAGGCAGTAAAGAAGGACGCCATTTGTGCAAAAGGCACCACGATTTGGAATAAATAAAAGATAATCGCAACGAGAGAACCTGCTGATAACTCGCCCTTAGATACTTGCATGCCTCCATAACCAAGGATGAGCACAAGAATACCCATCATTAATAAAGTCATCAAAGGTGAAATAATCGATTGAATGCGTGCTTCTTTCAGTCCGAATTGGAATAGCTCACCAATCGCACGGTCACCTTTTACACTCTCTGTTTCTTCTGCGCGATAGGATTTCACAAGACGAATGTCTGACAAAACACGTCCGAGTAAACCAGAAAACTTGGCCATTTCTTCTTGCGTACCTTTTGCCACTTTATGCATTTTACGCCCGAGCGGAATAATAATAGCCATGGAAATAGGCACACTTACTAACATAATCATGGTCATTTTCCAGTCAATGAAAAACAGGATAATAACAGAACCAACAACGGAGATAATGCCTGATACAAAAGTGACTAAATGACCTGTGATTAGCTGCTTAAGTATAGATGTATCTTGTGTAATGCGGCTCATCGTTTCGCCAGTTTCATTGGCATCATAAAAAGGAATTGGTAAACGTAGAACTTTTCTCCACAACTTTCTCCTTAAATCAGCCACAATCGTTTCACCGATAAATGTTAGTAAATAATAGGAAACTCCTCCAGCAACAGCTTGAAGTAGAAAAACGCCTAATAATAACAAGATTAATTTCCAATCGATGCTGGAAGTTGTTAACGTATCAACTAAATTTTTTGTAACTAAAGGAACGACCAAACCCGTTATTGTTTCTGCTAATGCGAGAAAGATGGCGAAGATGGTAACGCCAATAGGCCATTTTAAGGATTTCATTAATTGGAAAAAAGGTTTTGTCGATTTTTCACTTTTATTTTCCATCAAAATACTCCTTTCGTATCATCTATTGGCATAGAATTGTCTTAAACTGATATAAATATATCATAAAACACATTGACTATTTTCTGACATTGTTCGACAATGTATATGTATGGAAGGAAAAATTTAAATGGTATTTAATTACATTTAATGATACATATACAAAAAGAGACGAACGTTAGGGTGTGACGAAGTGTCAAAAAGGCAAATACAAGCTTATGTATTACTTTCATTAATTCTTCTGACAGTCGTTGCATTAACCATAATTAATTATCAAGATACAAAAGAATATGTAATTGAAACTGTAGATAATGAAACGAATGAATTGTTAAAGAACTTTACAGACGAAACGAACAAATTTTCGAATGAAAGAGTTGCAGAATTAGAACTTATCGCAAATTATTTAGTGTTATTAGATGGTAATGATGAAGAAATCATTGAGTTCTTGGCAAATCAACGTGACAAGATGCCATTTTTCACATCTTTAGGTTTCATTAACCCAGAAGGTGAAACTTTAGCTGGTGATGGATCACGTTTTAAAGTGAATCAGATTGAATCATTTGAACGCGCTTTGCAAGGTGAAGTGGTGTTTAGTGATTTATTTCCTCTTTACCAAGATCCTGACCAAATAGTAACGGCAATCCGACTCCCTGTTAAAAAGGGGGATGAAGTAATTGGCGTTCTGTCTGGTGTCGTGAATATGGGGAATATTCTAGGTTCCGTGGCAAAAGAGTCAAGTCTTCCAGGCAGTCTGTATTTATTTAAAGAAGAACAACTAGTTTTTTCGACGACAGATGAGCCATTTGATAATCGATTCAATTATGCAGCAGATATTAAAGAACAAATGAAAGTAAAAGAGAGTGGTTCAATTTTAGTTGAGGAAGATTCGGCGCATTTTGTAATGTTCCAACGTGCAGGAGCTGATTGGACAGTGCTTGTCGATTCCTATACAAACGCTCTAGATAATCGGATTTCAACGATTTTTTGGCGCAATACATTAGTTGTTGCTGTGACATTCTTGATATTATGCGGAATCTTATTTTACATACGAAGAAATGAAGTACGTGAAGACAATTTGTTGAAACGTGATTTATTAACAAACTTACCAAACCGTGTCGTACTTGAAGAAAAATTGAAAAGAGACTTGGATCCAACAAACTTTAAGAATTTCACTTTATTTTTTGTGAATCTAGACCGTTTTAAAGAAATAAACGAGCGGAATGGCTATCAAATTGGTGACAGAGTACTCTTTGAAGTAAGTAATAAAATTCAAGAGTTTGCTAATCGCAATGATTTGTATCGAGTTGGTGGAGATGAATTCGTTTTACTGGTTTCTACACAAGATGAAGAAGAATTAAAAACAATGACAACTGCTTTAGTGAAGTTAATGGGAGAACCTCTTGAGCTTTCAACGTTTGAAAGCATATGGATGACGTTAAGTCTTGGGATACGAAAATCCGAATTAGGAGATTGGCCTGACTTAATGATGCAAGATGCTACATTTGCTGTACAAGAAGCCAAGAAGTTAGGTGGAAATCGTGCAGTCTTCTTCTCTCAAGAATTAGCAAATCAGAATGAACGTGCAAGATTAATAGCAAATAATGTTGTCCATGCACTCCATAATAATGAATACTACATGGTTTACCAACCGGTGTATGAATTATCAACGCAAAAGATCAAGAGCTTTGAGGCTTTACTACGATGGGAGTCGCCATTAATTGGAGCCGTTTCACCCATTGAATTTATTCCATTACTTGAAGATAATGATTTAATCGTTCCAGTGGGTCGATGGATAATAAGACAAGTGGCACTGCAAGTAAAACAGTGGGAAAATGAGTTACATGATGGTTTCCACGTAGCAATTAATATTTCAGTCAAACAAATGATGCATCCCGATTTCATGAATGACATTAAGTCGATTATTCAAGAAGTTGGTATTTCACCTAATAGTTTAATGTTCGAGATAACGGAGACGGTCGCTGTACAAAACAGTGAATTAGCATCTGTATTATTGACGGAGCTCAACGAATACGGTGTTCAAACTGCACTTGATGATTTTGGAACGGGTTACTCATCATTATCGATTTTAAAACTTTTACCTATACAACATGTTAAAGTGGATCGTTCATTCCTAATGATTATGGAAAATGAAGGCGAAAAGTCACAAATTATTTTACAAGGAATTTTGGATATCGCCAAAAACTTGGGCATGACCACGGTAATGGAAGGTGTCGAAACAGAAGAGCAATTGTTTTTATTAAAAGAAATGGGTGCTCATAAAATTCAAGGATTCCTTATCAGCCGTCCGATGGTTGCTGAACTTGCCATCAAACTGATTGACCAAAAATGGACTTATTAAAAAATGCAATTCCTTCATTGAGAGGGAATTGCATTTTTTGATTAGGTGATAACTGCGTAAAATTCAAGTTCTTAACTTTTATACTCAATCGAAAAAGAAGTTGATCGGCTATTTCTTTCGCTTTCCGCGGAAGAAACGCCAGCCTCCTCGTCTGTTAAAAACCTATGCTCCTGCGGTTACTCGTCGCAAACGAATTGTGCACAATTCGTTGACTGTGGGTTTAGCTTGTTTCTTTATTTCGCAGGAGTCTTCAGATAGCCAATCAACTTCTAATAAGTATCAAATAAAAACAAGTAAAGACATCACCTGATTCCAAATAGGAATTAGATGATGTCTTTTTTATTAATTATTCAGCTGGGTTTGCTTGAATTTCTAGAGAAAGTTTTACGTCTTCTCCTACTAATACACCACCAGTTTCAAGTGCTTGATTCCAAGTTAAACCGAAATCTTTACGATTGATTTTTGTTTCAGCTGTAAAGCCGACAACTTCTTGTCCCCAAGGGTTAGTTCCTTTTCCTTCGTATTCAGCATCGAAAACGACAGGTTTAGTAACATCTTTAATTGTCATATCACCAGCGATATCGTATTTGTCATCGCCTTTTTTCGTGATGTTGTTTGCTACGAATTTAATTTCTGGGTATGCTTCAGCATCAAAGAAGTCAGCTGAACGTAAGTGGTTATCACGATCTGCGCTATTTGTGTTAATGCTTGGCACTTTAATGTTGAATTGAATATTAGCGCCTGTTAAGTCTGTTTCGTTTGCTTCAACATGAGCATCAAATTCACCGAAATTTCCTCGTACTTTTGACACCATCATATGTTTTACTGAGAAACCTAAAGTTGAGTGAGCTGCGTCTACGTTCCATTTTTTCATCATAATCATCCTCCAAGGGGTTTTTTTATTTCTAAGCTAACTATATATGCTGAATATCTCGATGTCAATATGTTTGAATTAAAATAGTTTTAATTCAAGATAAAATAGTTTTGATGATCAAATGTTAATAGGTTATAAATAGTAATGTAATTACTTGTCGCGTTACTTATAGTGAGTTTTCCGTTATAATGGGGGCAATAAGAGGTGATGGAATATGAAAGAAACTACTTTGTGTCCACGCTTATCGAAAGCGATGGAGTTAATAGGGAAACGTTGGACGGGTTTGATTTTGTATCAATTGTTAGATGGTCCCCAGCGTTTTAATGAAATTGAGTCTGCTTTACCTGTTAGTGGTCGACTGCTTTCAGAACGTTTAAAGGAGCTAGAAAAAGAAGGAATCGTGGAACGACGTGTGTATACAGATGTTCCAGTTAAAGTAGAATACTCATTAACCGATAAAGGCAGAGGGCTGAAAGATGCAATTGCTGGAATCGAACAGTGGTCAAAAGTATGGTTATCGTGATTTTCACTTGTCAAATCTGCGGTTAAAACGCATACTATACAATGGAAAGAGGTAACCGAAAGGATTTGGCTTTACATGACTAAACAACGTTGGTATGAAGGCTTAACAGCAACTTTAGCACATGACTGTGTCTTAATAGATGAACCACTAAACTTGCATACAATGACGAAAATGGGTGGACTCGCAGACCTTTATGTCACCCCATTAACTGAAGAAGAGACTATTTTTGTAGTTGCATATGCTCATGAAAATAATGTTCCTTTATTACTCCTTGGAAACGGATCGAACATGGTTGTTCGTGATGGTGGAGTACGTGGGATTGTATTAAATTTGCAAATGCTTAATCGTATAGAAATTAATGGAACAAGAGTCCTAGCAGAAGCAGGCGTTGATATTATTGATGTATCAAGAGCAGCGGCGAAAGAAAAGTTAACGGGTCTTGAGTTTGCGTGCGGAATTCCAGGTTCAATTGGCGGAGCAATGGCCATGAATGCTGGAGCTTATGGTGGGGAAATAAAAGATATTATTTATCAAGCAACTGTTTTGACAAAAGAAGGAGTCAAACTTGTTCTTTCTAAAGAGGAACTTGAATTAGACTACCGCAAGAGTGTTATTACAAAGCAAGGATATTATGTATTGTCTGCTGAATTCGATTTAGCTGAAGGTGAACAATTAGCAATTGATGCAAAAATCGCCGATTTAACACACTTAAGAGAATCGAAACAACCATTAGAATATCCTTCAGCAGGTAGTGTCTTCAAAAGACCTCCTGGTTATTTTGCAGGGAAGCTGATTCAAGATTGTGAATTGCAAGGTAAGGGTTTCGGTGGGGCAGAAGTATCGACAAAACATGCTGGGTTTATTGTGAATAAAAACAATGCCACTGCAACAGATTATATACAAACGATTGAAATGGTTAAATCGAAGGTAAAAGATGTATTTGGAATTGACCTCGAACTAGAAGTGAAAATCGTTGGTGAAAATGTAGAAGAAAAGCCTTGAATTCTTTTGAATTCAAGGCTTTTTTGTGCTAAATTCACCCTTCTTCCTGTACAATATAGATAACATCACAGGTTATGCAAGGAGGGACTAATGGAGAATTTCACAACTGATTTTGCCATTCTTTTAATGGGTATTTTTCTTTTAAGTGGCGTATTGATGACGAAATTGTCAGCTCGCGCAGGAGTTCCTGCCCTTATTCTCTTTATATTTTTAGGAATGTTATTAGGTAGCGATATTTCTGGACTTATCTATTTTTCAAATGCAAAAGTAGCACAAATGGTTGGTGTCTTAGCCCTTATTATTATTTTGTTTGAAGGTGGACTTCAAACTCAATGGAAACAGGTCAAGCCAGTTCTTGGCGGGTCAATTGTTTTAGCAACTGTTGGAGTTTTGGTGACTACTTCCATTGTAGCTGTTGCCGCTTATTATGTTTTAGGTATCGGATGGTTAGAAGCCTTTCTTCTGGGATCCATCGTAGGTTCTACTGACGCCGCTGCTGTATTTTCCGTATTAGCGGGTCAAAATATCAAGCAGAAACTTTCATCGACATTAGAGGCTGAATCTGGAACGAATGATCCGATGGCCATGTTCTTAACCATTGTTTTTATAGAATGGATTATGATGCCGGATACGTCCGCTTGGTCGCTAGCGGGGATGTTCTTTTTGCAAATGGGCTTAGGCGTCTTGTTTGGATTTGGACTAGGAATTTTTGCTTCTAAGACGATGAATAAAATCAAGTTAGATGCAGGTGGACTTTATGCCGTATTATCAGCTGGATTTGCTGTCTTCATATATAGTATTACCGCAGTATTAGGTGGTAGTGGTCTATTGGCTGTTTACATAGCTGCCATGATTATAGGAAACCGTGAATTAAGACATAGTCATTCCATCATCAGTTTCCACGAAGGATTTGCATGGCTTATGCAAATTGCTATGTTTGTGATTTTAGGGTTACTTGTATTCCCTAGTGAACTCGCTAACTGGGATTTAATTTGGAAAGGACTCGTATTGTCATTTGTCCTAATAGCAATTGCTAGACCTATTGCTGTCTTTATTTCAACAAGTTTCTTCCCTTACACACTCAAGGAGAAGTGGTTTATTTCTTGGGCAGGATTACGTGGAGCGGTCCCGATTGTTTTAGCTACATTCCCCATGTTAGCAGGTATGGAAAATAGCCATCTGTATTTTAATATCGTATTTTTCATTGTTTTAAGTTCAGCTTTATTACAAGGATCGACGATTCCAGTCGTGGCGAATTTATTGAAATTAAACGGTCCAGCTGTTCCGAAACGTATTCACTCGTTAGAGCTTGTATCCATGGATCGAGCAAATGCTGAGATGCTAGAAGTTGAACTTTCAGCCTCGTCTCCATTCGCTGGGCAGCTTTTACAAACGATTGGATTACCAAAGAAAACCGTCATCAGTGCAATCATTCGTGATGGTGATTTGGTTATGCCAACAGGGTCAACAAAGTTAGAGCCTAAAGACGTGTTATATATTTTGACGGAGAAAGATCAAGTGAAAAACGTGAAATTAGTGTTGGCCGAAGAAAATATGAAATAAACAAAAACTATTTAGCGTATCGTTGTTTAGATACACTAAATAGTTTTTTCTTTGTGCAGGAGAATTCTATAAATTAAGCGAATTTCATAAGAAAGAAGTCTAGGGGGAATTAGGGGAATGAAGGGGAAACGTAAACTTGGAAAGTGGTTGTTATGGATTGTAGGAAGTCTGGTCTTATTGCTCATCATTGCAGTAGTCGTCATTAACGTATACATAGGAAAATCTAAACCTCAAATTTCTGGAGAAATGACAGTCGAAATTTTAGATCAAGAAGTGACAGTGACAAGAGACGAGCAGGGGGTACCACATATTCTTGCGGAAAATGATGCGGATTTATACCGAGCGCAAGGGTTTGTGCAAGCACAAGACCGAATGTTTCAAATGGATTTAGCGCGAAGACAAGCTAGCGGGAGATTGTCTGAAGTTGTGGGAGAAGCAGCCGTGACAACGGATCAATTCTTTCGAACATTTAGCTTGAGAGAAGCGGCTAAAGATTCATGGGATGGCTATGGGGAAGAAGCGAAACAAGTTCTTAAATGGTATGCAGAAGGCGTCAATGCCTATATGGCTGAAGCGAAGGAAGCTGGAAAGTATTCTTTTGAATTTAAGTTGCTAGGTTACGAGCCGGAACCATGGACAGAAGTAGATTCCTTAACGATTGGTAAATTTATGGCGTACGATTTAGGTGGTCATTGGTCGAGTTTAGCGATTCGTCACTGGGCACTAGGGAATTTTCCTGAAGAAAAGGCTCGCGAATTGTTCATTACATATCCTGAAGACAAACCCGCTATTATCGAAGCGAACTTAGAGAATCAGGTAGAAGTGGCAGGACAGTTTATGCCGGAAGTTATTCCAAACGAGTTCAATGGAAGTAATAACTGGGTTGTCTCGGGTGATAAAACGGAGTCGGGAATGCCTTTATTAGCAGATGATCCACATCTAGGTCTGAGTACTCCATCAATCTGGTACCAAATGCATTTACAGTCTCCTGAACAAAACGTAAGTGGGGTCATTTTTGCAGGGATTCCAGGGATTATTTTAGGTCACAATGAAGAAATTGCTTGGGGTGTAACGAACGTAGGACCCGATGTGCAAGATTTGTATATCGAAACACCAAATCCGGAAAATCCGACTGAATTTGAATACGACGGCAAGTGGGAGCAAGCCACTGTTCGAAAAGAACCGATTAAAGTTAAAGACGGAGAAACAATCGATTTTGAAGTAGTAGTTACCCGTCATGGTCCAATCATTTCGAATGTCATGTTCGACGAGGAAGAACCAAGTGCTCAGTTCTCAATGCAGTGGACGGCTCTTGATCCGACATTAGAATTACAGGCTGTATTGAATATGAATAAAGCCACCAATTGGGAAGAGTTTGAAACAGCATTGGAAGATTTCCATGCACCTGCACAAAACTTTGTTTTTGCAGCGAAGGACGGAACGATTGCGTACAAAGCGAACGGAAGAATTCCGATACGTAAGTTAGGGGATGCTCAACTTCCTGTGCCAGGAAATTCAAGTGAGTATGGATGGGATGGATTCGTGCCGTATGATGAGCTACCAACTGTCGTAAATCCAGATGAAGGATTTATTGCGACTGCGAACAATCAAGTCGTAGATGAATCTTATCCCTATCACTTAACGGATTTTTGGGCTCAGTCATACCGCTATGAACGAATTGCCGAGGTTTTAAAAGAAGGCGATAAACTAACGAAAGAAGATATGATGGCCTTGCAAATGGACCAGCATAATCTTCAAGCAAGAGAATTTATAGATGACATGGTTCAATCAGTAGAAAAATTAGATACTGAAAATAAATACAGTGATCAATTGAAAGAATTAAAAAATTGGAATCAAGTAGATGAAGCTAATTCTGCAGCTCCACTCATTTTTCATAAATGGATTAAGCAGCTTCCAATGACGTTGTTTAAAGATCAGATGCCTGAAGACGTCTATGATATGCTAGCAGGAAAAGGAAATATCACTGATCAAATGATGCGTGATGGATATGCAGGTAAAGATGGTGCGTGGATAACTGAAAAAGGGGGAATTGACAAATGGGTTTATCAATCATTTGTAGATTCGGTGGCCACGATAGAAGATACGTTTGGTGAAGACGTAGGTGACTGGAAATGGGGAGATTATCATCAACTTACATTTGATCACCCGCTCGCAGGTGCTTCACCCATATTTGCGTATTTCTTAAATCCGAAATCAGTACCGGTTGGCGGATCAAATATTACTGTTCAAGCTGCTGGATTCCAAGAAGATGGATCAGTTGACCACGGTGCTTCCTGGCGATTTGTTGCGGACTTAGCTGATTTATCAAGTGCCTATCATATCGTCGGACCCGGTCAAAGTGGTCACATGAAATCTGATTGGTTCCACAACCAAGTAGACGACTGGGCTGAAGGCGAGTATCATGAAACCGTCATTAGTGGAAATCAAGAAAAAGAGCATGTATTAAAATTGAAGGCTGATTGAACTACCCCCACTTATCGACCTTACGGTCTGATTGAAGTGGGAGATTCTTGGGAACAGAGCGTACTTGTTAACGTATTTCTTTGTCAACAGAGGCTTCTCTTATTGACCAAGCTATCCCCGGAGATTCCTACGGTTCTACCCTTTTGTTTAAACCAAAACTAAGGTTCTTAAGCCTTCGGCTAGGATGTTTTTGCTGGCATTTATATCTCTATTGTGATGTTCGTGGCAAACAGGACAAGTCCAATCCCTTATTTCAAGAGATTTCTTGCCATCCTGATGTCCACAATTGGAACATATTTGACTAGACGGGAACCATCTGCTTATTTTTACGATGGTTTTACCATACCATTTCGCCTTGTATTCTAATTTCGATACAAAAGCAGACCACGATACATCAGAGATTGATTTGGCTAACTTATGATTGCGTAACATTCCTTTGGTATTCAAATCTTCGATACAGACAATATCGTGGTTTTTGATGATGTCTGTACTTAATTTGTTAAGGAAATCGTGACGTTGGTTCATTATTCTTTCGTGCAATCTAGCGACTTTTATCTTTTGCTTCTGATAGTTTTTGGCATCAAGAAGGCTTATCCCCTTGTTTTTAGCATTCAATGCACGTCTTGAAAGTTTCCGTTGTTCACGCTTTATTTTCTTTTCCGTCTTTGATGTGAACTTATTATTGTCCATCTTGCGACCATCAGAAAAAATTGCAAAGTCAGTGATACCTAAGTCTATCCCAATAGATGATTCCGTTTTCTCCAATGGTTGAACGTCTGTTTCGACCAAGATGGATACAAAATATTTGCCACTAGGATTTTGTCTAATAGTCGCACGAATAATACGCCCTTCTACTTCACGACTTTTTGCAAAGCGAACTAGACCCAGTTTCGGTAATTTTATTTTGTTGTCTACAATGGCAATGTTATTATTTGTTTTTTTAGTCGTGTAGGATTGCACCTTATTCTTTTTAGACTTGAAGCGTGGTGCTTTATTTTGTTTCTTGAAAAATCGTGAATAGGAATCAGCAAGGTTTTTAAGTGAGGATTGAAGTGCAATGCTATCAATTTCTTTAAGCCATACTAATTCCTTTTTTAAATGTGTTAATTCAGCCGAACAAGAATGGTACGTTAATCCTTTGCCAGTTTCTTTGTATGTATCGTTCCATAACCCTAAAAAGCGATTGAATACGAAACGACTGCATCCGATTGTTTTAGCAATGAGAATTTCTTGTTCTTTGGTTGGGTAGATCCGGAATTTGTATGCCTTATTGACTAACATGATTTTCACTCCTAACGATACGAATGTTTGTTCTCATTGTATCATCGTGAGGAAAGTTTTGGCTACCGCCAACCGACATCCATCTCCCACCTACTCATTAGGCTTCGCCCTTTTCATTCCTTGAGGTGGGAGTCTTCTGTCGGATAAAGATAAATAAGGACGTGTTTCAAACATGAAAAACATCATATGGGTAGGCTTAGGCGGCATGGTCGGAACACTATTACGATTTGCAGTTCTGGTTTTATTCCCATCAACGGGGTTATGGATTGCAAATATCATAGGTAGCTTTGTCTTAGGGTTTGTCTTTCATAAAATGAAAGAGGTAAAGAGAGAGAAAGCGTTATTTGTCACTACAGGCATTTTGGGCTCGTTTACGACGTTTTCCACTTTCTCGGGAGAATGGCTGGCATTTATGGAGAACAGTGTGCTAACGGGAACTCTATATGGCTTAGGAATGACTATAACGTGTATCGTGGCAGCGGCTGGTGGTTTTAAGTTAGGGGGTGGATTGAAATGACCCTTCTTTCTTTAGTTATCGGCGGAATGCTCGGTGCTATGAGTCGATATGTAGTTTCTCTGAAGATTCAAGGATTAACAGGAATTCTTTTAATTAACTGGCTCGGCTCCTTATTGATGGGAGCCAGTCTGTCTTTGGCACTTCATGAAACAGTCTGGAATCTATTTTGGCTCGTTGGGTTTTTAGGTGCATTTACCACGTTTTCCACGTTTGCGATACAGGTAGTGGAGTGCTGGTTTACAGGTAAACGCCAAGTAGCAGTTGTATATACTGTGGCTACTCTTATAGGTGGGTATTTATTTGTGTGCTTAGGTTGGTGGATCTGTAGTTTTTGGGTTTGACGAGTAAATGGTGAAAAGTGACGAGTAAATGTTCAAAAGTGACGAGTAAATTCGCAAAGTTGAAGAGTAAAATCATAAAAGTGACGAGTAAACTGATGCATCACAAAAAATGGCCAGCCCTCACTGTTTTGGGGGCTGGCTTTTCTGCATTTCCAAGTAGTGGTTGTATATGCGGTGGCTGTATTTATATGTTTGCTTAGGTTGGTGGATCTGTAGTTTTTGGGTTTGACGAGTTAATGATGAAATGTGACGAGTAATTGTTCAAAAGTGACGAGTAAATTCGCAAAGTTGACGAGTAAAATCATAAAAGTGACGAGTAAACCTATTTATCATACAAAAAGCCAGCCCTCACTAATTTAGAAGGGCTGGCTTTCCTATATCAAAAGATTCCTTTTTCAATGACTCTACCTAATCTTCCAGTGGTCGTTTCAGCATGAAGAATCGACTGGTAAACTGCTTCTTCAGTGGATTCAATGACCGCTTGGAAAAGTTCGTTCATCATGGGATGGTCATCACGTAATAGCTGTTGATGTAAAAACGGTTCTTTAGACATGTGAGGAACTTTATTGGCATTAGAAAAAGCAATGATGATATCACCACTCCCGTTATGTATATGGGTACCGGTTCGACCAAGCCCGATTGCTGCACGCTTGGCAAGACGCTTTAATTGTCTCGCATCAACAGGAGCGTCTGTTGCGACAATAATGATGACGGATCCATCTGGTTTTTCAAGTGTATCCGGCTCCCAGCTGGCCATTTTACATTCGTTAGCTCTCCCAAAATTCGTGAGAGTTAGGACGCCTGTCGTATAAGTTAAGTCATCATGTTCAGCTATTCGAGACGAACTTCCGATTCCACCTTTCACCCCGTAACAAATCATTCCTTTTCCGGCTCCGACAGCCCCTTGTTCAAACTCACCGATTGAGGCTGATTCAAGTGCTTCTATTGCATGTTCTGGTCGCACAGCCATTAAACGCATGGAATTTAAATAACTATCATTGCATTCACCGACCACAATATTCAATGAGCTTGTGGAATCTCCAATCTCTGGATTTTTCTCTAACATATATGAAAGGGTTCCTTCTAAAATAGCACCCACACTAAATGTATTGGTAAGCATAATTGGCGATTCCATGAGACCTAATTCCTCAAGTTGAATCAACCCGGCTGTTTTGCCGAAGCCATTTAATACAAAGCTTGCTGCTGGAACTTTATATTGAAACGGATCATCTGTATGGGGGAGTATGGCGGTAACTCCTGTGCAAATTGTATCCTGTTCATTCAATTTTTCTTCTAATGTGACATGACCTACTTGAACACCAGGTACATCCGTTATTAAATTTAATAATCCTTTTTTCATGTGAACTACTCCTAACATTGCAAAAAGGCTGACCATTAGTTAGGTCAGTCCTGATTGTTATTTTATTAATAAAACGGGTGAATGTACTCGTTTCGCTACTTTATGGCTGACACTTCCAAGAACCATTTCTTGTAATGTGTTTAACCCTCTACTGCCGATTACAACGATATCATACTTTTCCTGATTCGCATGTTCCACAATAACGGGTCCTGCATCACCATGTAATAGTTTAATCTCTGTATGGATACCCTTTGAAACGAACATGTCTTCAATTGGCAAGATTTTATTTCGTCGGTCTTCATGGAGCTCTTCGCTGGTCAGTTGTTGAACGAGATCTGGAGATGTTTTGTCATAATCCAATACATATAGCAGGGTAACATGAACATCTGACTGTGTACTTGCTAGAAAAACAGCATGACTTGCTGCTCGTTTTGAGTGTGAAGAGCCATCGACTGCGACCAATATTCGTTTATACATGAGTAATCCCCCCAAACAATTCGATTCTATATTCTATACGTAATTGATTCCCTAACTATTCTCTATGACAAACCTTAATTCCTTTTTTGATTGGCAAAATTAATCAGTGGGGTTGTTTTTTCGTTGTGGTGAACACGCATGTTTCGAAGCTAATGTAGCGATGCAAAAGAAGAAAAAATATTAATCAAACCATGATTTGAATATCCTTGCTAATCGATTCTAAGGAGCATATACTAAACCTAACAATCAAATGAACGTTTGAATAAGGAGTGAGAAAAGTGAAAACAGAGGTATGTGAAACGACTTGTGTCCATGAAGAGGATGTTTTAAAAGTAAAAGCAAATTTGCCTAACCTAAAAGGGATGACCGTGATTTTCAAAGCGTTAGCTGACGAGACACGATTAAAAATAGCTTATGCCTTAACGATTCAAGAACAACTATGTGTTTGTGACGTGGCTGCCATTATCCAGTCATCTACTGCAACCGCTTCTCATCACTTAAGGTATTTAAAAGATATAGATTTAGCGAAATCCGAAAAAAGAGGAAAGCTCGTTTATTATCGTCTAGCCGATGATCACGTGAGTCAGCTGGTTAAAATTGCATACGAGCATGCGAAAGAAGGTGTCTCAAATGAAAGCATCTGAACAACAAGAATACCGCTTAGAAAACTTAACTTGCGCTAATTGTGCGATGAAATTCGAAAAGAATATACAAGCTTTACCTGAAGTGAAAGAAGTTAATGTGAACTTCGGCGCTTCCAAGGTTCGTCTTGTTGGAAAAGCTACGATTGAAGATTTGGAAAAAGCGGGGGCTTTTGACGGTATAAAAGTACACCCGGTTACGGGTAAAAGAGTGATTGAAATCGTTCCGTTTTATAAGCGAAAAGAGAATGTCATAACCTTTATTTCACTTGTTTTATTAATCATCGGAACCGTTATTTCATTCCAATCAAGCGAAGCAGATCCGTTTGCCATTGGTTTCTTTGTTGCATCAATAGCTATCGGAGGATATTCGATGTTTTGGAGCGGGTTACAAAACTTATCACGATTTTACTTTGATATGAAGACACTGATGACGATTGCGATCATCGGTGCTGCCATCATAGGAGAATGGCGTGAAGCGGCAGTTGTCGTTTTCTTATTTGCTGTCAGTGAAGCATTAGAGGCTTATTCCATGACGAAAGCGAGACAGTCGATTCGTCAATTAATGGACATTGCTCCTTCAAAGGCTTCAATTAGAAGAAATGAACAAGTTATGGAATTAGGAACGGAAGAAATTGAAATCGGTGATGTGTTAATCGTTAAACCCGGTCAAAAGATCGCGATGGACGGTGAAGTGATTTTAGGGAATTCTTCCGTTAATCAATCACCAATTACAGGTGAGTCAATGCCAGTAACGAAAGTTATTGGGGATGAAGTGTTTGCGGGTACATTAAATGAAGAAGGACTACTGGAAGTCCGGGTGACGAAGCGCGTTGAAGATACGACAATTGCTAAAATTATTCATTTAGTTGAAGAAGCTCAAGCAGAAAAAGCACCCTCTCAAAAATTTGTCGATCAATTCGCTAAATACTATACACCGGTTATTATTCTAATTGCGATTGCCGTAGCGATCATCCCTGCTTTATTTGTAGGAGATTGGCAGGCATGGATTTACCAAGGCCTGGCCGTTCTTGTAGTGGGATGTCCTTGTGCTCTTGTTGTATCCACACCGGTTGCCATTGTAACTGCTATTGGAAACGCTGCGAAACAAGGTGTGCTGATTAAGGGCGGCGTTTATTTAGAAGAAATGGGTCGATTACAAGCCATTGCCTTTGATAAAACAGGGACTTTAACAAACGGTTTTCCTGAAGTAACAGATGTAGCTACAAATGGTGTCGTCAGCGAGGAAGAAATCATGCACATTGCAGCGTCGGTTGAAGCAAACTCCGCTCATCCTTTAGCACGTGCCATCATGAGCTACGCAGCAAAAATCGATGTATCTCCTGATGTAGTTGAAAACTTCCAGTCCATTACAGGGAAAGGGATTGAAGCTACTTTACAAGGAGTACCCGTATCGATCGGTAGTATGAAATGGGCGAATGAAAAGACCGCCATTACCGAAAAAGTACAAGAAGAAATAGAGGAGTTACAATCTCAAGGGAAATCAGTCATGATTATACTCCGTGAAAATATGTATATTGGTCATTTGGCGGTTGCAGATGATGTTCGAAGTTCAAGCCAATCCATTATATCTAAATTAAAAAACTTAGGCATCAAGCACGTAATTATGTTAACAGGAGATCATCCGACAACTGCACATGCGATTGCTAAAACAGTTGGTGTAACGTATGTTCGTGCGGGATTAATGCCAGAGGATAAATTAACGGCGATTAAAAGCTTAATTGCTGAGCGCGGAAGAGTAGCGATGGTTGGGGACGGAATGAATGATGCTCCGGCATTAGCAGCTGCTTCTGTAGGTATTGCCATGGGTGGAGCTGGAACAGATGCAGCTTTAGAAACAGCGGATGTCGCATTGATGGCAGACGATTTAGAAAAACTACCTTATACGATTCAATTAAGCCGAAAAGCATTGCGTATTATTAAAGAAAATATTATGTTTGCTTTAGGATTAAAAATAGTTGCGTTACTATTAATCATTCCAGGGTTGTTAACCCTATGGATTGCCATTTTTGCAGACATGGGTGCCACACTACTTGTCGTGCTAAATTCAATGAGGCTCCTAAAAATCCAAAAGTAATGCATGCTCGGAGGTTAAAAAATGAGATTAACTGAATGGACAATGGAAGAGCAAGAACAGCTCATTCATTTTATGACGACAAATAATTGGCCGTTTCATGGCAATTCAAATCCAGCTAGAGAAATCATCGAAAAAACAATAGAAGAAGGCGGATACGAATCCGATGAAGTGAAAACGTTTTGGGTGGAAAATGAAGACCAGGTTAAAGTGGGGATCGTCAAAGTGTTTGATCTGCAGGATGAAATCCCGGTTTTTGATTTACGCATAGCTGAAAGTCATCGAGGTCATGGGTATGGTCCAGCTGCTCTAAGAAAAGTAGCTGATTATGTCTTTAGTCTACCCGAAGAAAAAATTCGAGTAGAAGGACATACACGCCAAGATAATTTTGCGATGAGAAAAACATTTGAACGAGTTGGGTTTGTAAAAGAAGGACATCTTCGTAAAGCATGGTTTTCTCCAAAAGAAAAATCGTATTACGACGCGATCACATATGGAATGACGAGAGAAGATTATTTGCAAGGTACGACAACGCCTGTACATTGGGATGACTCTCAGACAGCAGTGGAAACGGATACGCAAGTGCATCCAGCGATGAGAAATTTTCCGGATGCGTTTGAATCAGAACGCTTGTTGATAAGGGCTCCTAAATTAGAAGATGCTGAGCATATTTTGGAAAGCATCAAAATGTCTCAAAAAGCATTAAAAGCTTGGATGCCATGGGCTCAAAAAATACAATCGCTCGAAGAAACAACAGAAAATGTTCGATTAGCTATGGCTGATTTTATTACGCGAAAAGATTTGCGTTTGCATCTGTTTTTAAAAGAGACGGGCGAATTTATTGGATGTAGTGGGTATCATCGTATCAACTGGAAGATTCCTAAAGTTGAAATTGGCTACTGGCTAGATAGTCGATTTGAAGGTAAGGGATATATGACAGAGGCAGCTGAACGATTAACTGAATTTGCTTTTGAAGATCTTGGAGCAAGGCGAGTGGAGATTAGATGTGATACCGATAATGTTCGAAGCCGCGCTGTTGCAGAGCGATTAAAATTCCCGTTAGAAGGTATTTTAATCAAAGAAGGTCTATCAGCAGATGGAAAATTGGTTCGAGATACATGTGTGTATGCAAAAACTAAATAATATAAAAATCCACTTGTCCCATATCGGATAAGTGGAATTGATTTTAAAATTCTTGAACTGCGTGTATACTTTAAAATCCGTACAAAAAGGGATGCCCGCATGATACGGACATCCCTTTTGTTACAGTTTTCGTTTTCCAGTCACTAATTGGAAAATTAAAATGACACCTGCAATTAATAGTAATAAGTGAATTAAACCGCCGCCGATTTTAAGTACAAGTCCTAATAACCAAATAATAAGTAATACGACGATAATCATCCATAGCATTCTACCCATTCTGATTCACCCTCTCTGCGTTTAGGCTTTGATAATTAAAAGTTACCCTTGATTTATAAACGCTAAACCAAAATACAAAAATAATCATGAAAAGGAGTGAATTCATCTGAAAAAGCCAATGTTAACAAATGTCATGGAAGAGATCATTAGTGGACTCGTGGCTGTTTTATTAAGAGGGTCTGAATATCAGACTTTCTGCAAATGCTCGAAATGTGAAATGGATATTGTTGCCCTCAGTTTAAATTCTGTGCCAAGTCAGTACGTTACATCAGACTTTGGGAGAGAAGCAGCTTTCAACCAATTAAATTCACCTGAAAATTTAGAATGGATTAATAAACGAATCATACATGCCATTCATGTCGTTGGAAAATACCCAAAACACCCTCCGCTAGAAAAGTAACCTATCCCATTCGTTGAGAAGAATTCTTGTCTATAGTACACTTATATAAGCTATGGAAAGAGAGGATTCGTGTAATGCCGACACCCAGTATGGAAGATCATATCGAACAAATATATATGTTAATTGAACAAAAAGGATATGCGCGTGTTTCGGATATTGCTGAATCTCTTTCAGTTCTTCCTTCTTCCGTTACAAAAATGGTGCAAAAACTTGATAAAGATGGATATCTTGTTTATGAAAGATATCGTGGACTTATGCTTACGCCTAAAGGCTTAAAGCTCGGGAAACGTCTTGTGAAACGTCACGACTTGCTGGAACAATTTTTGCGATTAATCGGAGTACAAGAAGATTTAATATACGACGATGTAGAAGGCATCGAACATCATTTGAGTTGGAATTCGATTGACCGAATTGCAGATTTAATTCAAGTGATGGAAGAAAACCCTCAATTTATTCAAAAGCTTGAAGAACTGAAAGAAAGTCAGCAATCTGACTAACAGGATTGAAAGGAGTGCGTTGAATGAGTGAATTAGTTTCTGGTGATATCGTTGAACTTCAAGTTAAGAAGAAGGACGAGTCTAAATGGATTCTGTCTAATGGTGAAATTGAAATTCCTATTAATAGTTCGGAGGCTCCTGAAGAAGTACAAGAAGGAGATACGATCAAAGTATTTTTATTTATGGATCGTCGTGGAAACCTAAGTGCTACTGCAGCATTGCCACAAATTACGAAAGATACATTTGGTTGGGCTCGTGTTATTAAAACGGACGACCGCGATGGAGTTTCTGTTGATATAGGAAGTTCTCGTGAAGTTATGGTAAAAGGAACTGATTTGCCTCTTATTAAATCTTTGTGGCCAAAAATTGGTGACCATCTGTACATGTCATTACGTACAGATTACAAAGGAAATTTGTTTGGTCGATTAGCAACTGAAGACAAAGTGGCAGAGTCGTTCGTAGAAGCTCCTACATCTGTTTTCAATGAAAACTTGAAAGCTCGTGCTTATCGATTATTACCAGTTGGATCATTCTTTATTTCTACACCACAAGGTTATCGTGTTTTTGTACATCACTCGGAACAAGTGGCAGAACCGCGTTTAGGCGAAGAAGTTGAAATACGCGTGATTGGTGTAAAAGAAGATGGATCGTTAAATGGCTCCATGTTACCTCGTAAGCAAGAACGTTTAGGTGATGATGCAGAAACCGTTTATCGCTACATACAACAAGCGGGCGGGAAAATGCCGTTTACAGACAAGTCATCTCCAGATGAAATTTTTGAGATGTTCAATTTAAGTAAGGCAGCTTTCAAGCGTGCTTTAGGTAAGTTAATGAAAGAAGGAAAAGTCGAGCAAAAAGACGGCTGGACCATTGTGAAATCTGTCATTTAGGTTTATAAATCCAATATTTAGGGCACAAAAAGAGAAAGAGGGTATTTCCTCCCTGAAACTTTTTGTGCTTTTTTTCGTAATTATACATAGGGTAATAAATATGTAAGTAGATACTACCCGAGAATTAAATAGATTTTTAAGATTGGAAGGAGAAAATATATGAAAAAAATAGGGTTTAAATTAGCTTCGATCTTTTTAGCCAGTTTATTAATACTACCTACTGGAGCGATGGCAAGTACAGGTTCGTCATCTAACGGAGAAGGCATTAATGAAAAATTCGGTATGCCAATCGTGGTCTACGGGGCAGACTTGACAGAATCTGAAAAAGCGAGCGTAAAAGAAAGTCTTAGCGTAGCAGATGAAGCTGAAGTAGAAGAAATCACGGTTGATGGTGACGATTTAGTCACTTACATTAAAGATGGAGACGCTTCAGCAAGAATGTTCTCTTCCGCAAAAATTACCCGTCAAGATAAAGGCAAAGGCTTAGTTATCGATATCGTAACAGAAGAAAATATCACGCAAGTAACAGCTGAGATGTATGCGAATGCCATGCTAACAGCAGGTATCGAAGACGCAACAGTTGAAGTCGCTGCTCCAAAAAAAGTAACGGGTCACTCGGCACTCGTTGGAATTTACAAAGCGTATGAAGTTAGTGGTGAAAAACTCGATACAGAACGTACAGATGTAGCCAATGAAGAACTTTCAGTCGCAACCATTCTTTCCAATGAATCAGGTGTAGATGAAGAAAAAGTAAGTGAATTATTAACGGCAATTAAAAAAGATATTGCTGAATTAAATCCAGCTTCTAAAGAAGAAGTAGAAAAAATTGTACAAGATCAATTAACAAAACTTCAAATTGAACTAAGCCCAGAGGATCGTCAACTTCTTGTTGATTTAATGGACCGCATTCGACAATTAGATATCGACTTCAGTCAATGGTCTACACAACTGGATGACTTAAGTAAAACAATTGAAGATAAATTAGGGAATATCGTTGATAACGAAGGTTTTTGGCAAGGCGTGAAAAACTTCTTTAACAACTTAATCGATTCAATCCGCGGATTGTTTAACTAATTTTGCGAAAGGGGTTGTCTCTAAAGTCATTTATCGACTTAGAGAAGGTCCCTTTTTTATACTATGAATTCCGTTTCCGACGGACGCGTTCCGCGGGCATGGCTTCAGTCTCCTCATCACTTCGTTCTTCCGGGGCCTTCAGCTCATGCTATTCCCGCTGGAGTCGCCGTCTTCCACTCCAATCTATCACTTACTTAAGATAGTGATTTACAAAATGTACATCAAAATAAATAAAATAGAATTTCAATTTCAATTTCATTTTCAATTAAATTCTATTTTTAAATTCCTTTTTTTCAAGATCCCCTTTTTGTTTTGTAGTAGGTAGAGGAGTGGATCATCTAGTCAACTAGGCTGTGAGACGTGTTTAATTGATAAAAGGTTGATTTTGATTGATAAATCGTCAGTTTGATTGATAAATGTCTAATTTGATTGATAAACCCTTCATTTTGATTGATAAATGTTCAAAAGCAAATCAATTCTATTAAAATCCGTCTCATTAACCAAGTACACTTCTCATTGAAACCCGCTTCTTTCAACAGAAGCGAAGCGAAAACCAAAACCATTTAAATGGGAGCCATTTCGCTGGCCGCTCCATGTCTCTTTGCTGTTGGCGAGTGTAAGTTCACCTAGTTAACTAGGCTATGAGACGTGTTTGATTGATAAAAGGTTGAATTTGATTGATAAATCGTCAGTTTGATTGATAAATGTCTAATTTGATTGATAAACCCTTCATTTTGATTGATAAATGTTCAAAAGCAAATCACTCCTATTAAAATCCGTCTCATTAACCAAGTACACTCCTCATTGAACACCGCATTTTTCAACAAAAGCGAAGCGAAAACCAAAACCATTTAAATGGGAGCCATTTCGCTGGCCGCTCCATGTCTCTTTGCTGTTGGAAAGTGTAGTGTAAGTCGGTTCACCTAGTTAACTAGGCTGTGAGACGTGTTTGATTGATAAAAGGTTGAATTTGATTGATAAAATGTTGAATTTGATTGATAAATGTCTAATTTGATTGATAAACCCTTCATTTTGATTGATAAATGTTCAAAAGCAAATCACTCCTATTAAAATCCGTCTCATTAACCAAGTACACTCCTCATTGAAACCCGCATCTTTCAACAGAAGCGAAGCGAAAACCAAAACCATTTAAATGGGAGCCATTTCACTGGCCGCTCCATGTCTCTTTACTGTTGGAGAGTCTAGATGGTGTGGATTACTTAGTTTAACAGGCTGTGAAACCGGTTTGATTGATTTCCATTTTCATGGATAATCCATTTGTAGTTAACCTAAACTAATCTATACTTTCTCAAACCGAGTTGAAGAAATTGTAAACCGTTAAGACTCATGATAAACTTTAAAAAACATTATCTCGAATTCGAGATATATTATGTAACGGAGGTTTTAGTATGAAATTAGCAGGCATTCATCATGTTTCTGCACTGACAGCAAATGCAGAAAGAAACCATGATTTCTTTACACGGATTTTAGGTATGCGATTAGTGAAAAAAAGTGTCAATCAAGATAACCCATCTTCTTATCATTTGTTTTATGCAGATGCAGTTGGAACACCGGGAACGGATATGACGTATTTTGATATTCCGAATGCAGCAAAAACAACACCGGGTGTTTCAAGTATTAGTAATACTTCCTTTAGAGTGAAGAGCGAGGAAGCATTACAGTATTGGCAAAAACGATTTACGGAATACCAAGTTCCATTTGAAGCTATCGTTGATCGATTCGGTAGAAAAACCATGTACTTTGAAGACTTTGAAGGATCACGACTCATGTTAGTCGTAGATGATGGAATGGGTGTACCTTATGGAATTCCTTGGGCGGGAGCAGATGTGCCAGAAGAATATGCTTTAGTTGGTCTTGGTCATGTCACACTTACTGTTCGTCGTGCAGAACAAACACAATTAGTTTTAACAGAAGTACTCGGATTTAAAATGGTTGGTTCTTATGCTTCATCACTAGATGGTATGCCAGATATTACTGTGTTCTCTGTTGGTGAAGGAGGTCCAGCTTCTGAGGTTCATATCGAAGAACGGTCAGATTTGCCGATGGAAAGACCTGGTCGGGGAAGTGTTCATCACGTAGCGTTTCGAGTTAAAACGATGGAAGAATACGATCAATGGGATGCCTTTTTACGTTCGAAAGGTTTCATGACGTCCGGAAAAGTGGATCGATACTATTTTAAATCCATCTATTTCCGCGAGCCGAATGGTATCCTCTATGAATTGGCAACGGATGAACCTGGATTTGCAACCGATGAATCAATGGACGTTTTAGGGGAGAGACTAGCATTGCCCCCATTTTTAGAACCACAACGTGATCAAATCGAAGCGAAATTGCGTCCACTAACATTAAAAGAATAAATTATGCTAGACTGAAAAAAAGGAGTGGTGAAATGGAATTCCAATTTAAAGAATTAGGTCATGATGCATATGCGTATGTGTATGAAAAAGATGGTCAAACTTTAGGGGAAATTACGTGGACATTATTAGGTGATGTAATGGTAATGGATCATACTTTTGTTTCTCCCTCTCTAAGAGGTAAGGGTGTAGCAAAAGAGTTGCTAGATCAAGCGGCTAAATTTGCTCGTGAAAAAGATTTAAAAATGGAAGCAGTTTGTTCGTATGTTGTTACTGCTTTTGAAAAGTCTTCTGAATACGAAGACATTAAGGCATAATTAAAAGGCAATCCGCTAATTATTAGTAGTGGATTGCCTTTTATGTATTCTTGTCCATTGTCATATAGTTACTCCTCACATTTGAGTGAATACAAATAAAAATCCTGTTAATACAGAAGCACCTACCATTGTGTACATGAAATCCGCTTGGTTAAATACTAATTTTTCTTTCATTGTTCATCTGCTCCTTTCAAGTTGGTGTTACTAAATATATACCCACCAATTTATACCTATAAACATGTTTATTCTAAAATTATGTAGGGAATGATGAAAATATGAAACCAATAAACAATTTGTTTCGTATTATTTAAAGTAGATTTAAAGGAGAGGTGAATGATTTGAGCAGAACTGGTGAAGTAGCTTTAGGTATTATAGGTACTATTTTAAATGTCATTTTATTAATTATCGTAACTCTAGCTGTTTTCAGTGCTAGTGCGTTGAACACAACTGAAGTTCAAAACATGATTGAAACAGAAATCATGGCTGACCCTACATTGACTCCACAAGAAATGGAATACACGAAGGATATTCTTGCTGGTGGAATGGATGTAGTAGGAGTAGTTGGTTGGGTATTTGTAGCCTTACTATTACTTAGTGTCATTCTAAGCATCATTGCTGTTGTAAAAGTATCGAAGAATAAGAGTCCAAAAACGGCGGGGATATTATTTATCTTTGCTGGATTGTTATCAGGTATTCTTTTATTAGCACCAATTTTATTCTACATTGCAGCGATTATGTGTTTTGTAAGAAAAACACCAGTGCACTATGTAGAAGATCCTTATTACCGTACGGAAGCTGAAACAGAAACACACACAACTACAACGCCGCATCAACCGTTGTAAATAAAAATAAAAACACCTGTCAAATTAATTTTTGACAGGTGTTTTTATGTAATAAACATATTTTGCAGTGCTTAATGGATGTCCTTCAAAATATTCATCGAATTCTTCTAATAGTTCGAAGCCGCTTGCTTCATAAAATAATCGACCTTTTTCATTTAAACTTTCAACATATACAAAAAGCTGATTGGCATCTTGAATTTTCTCAAGACCTGTTTGTAGCAGTTTTTTACCGTATCCGAATTTTTGATGATTCGGATGCATATAAATAGCTGTTAATTCTGCATCTCCATCTTCATCTACTCTAGTAAAGTTTGCAAAACCTACTATTTCTTCTTGATGTAAAGCTACGTACATAGAAGTCTTTTCGATTCTTTTCATTAACATCGCGCGTGAATATGCTTTTTCTACAAATAAATCTTGTATTTCAGTCGGAATGATTCCTTCATATGTGTCCTGCCAGCTTAATTTAGCGATTAACTGAACAGCTTCAATATCTTCAAAAGTCATTAATCGTATCAAGTCAATTCACCTCAAAATTCTTTCCGCTATCATACCAAATATTTCGCTTCCTTACTACACATGTGAAATAATATCACTCAAAGGGGGCAGAAAGTATGTGGAAGCAACAAGCATTTAACGAACTATCGATACACGAACTCTATTCATATCTCCAATTACGCGTCAATGTTTTTATTGTGGAACAAAACTGTCCATACCCAGAATTAGACGGATATGATGAAAAATCCTATCACTTAGCATTTGTAGAGAATAACGAACCGTTAGCTTATGCTCGAATTCTTCCTAGCGGGGTGAAATACTCACGCATCTCTATTGGACGAGTCATCGTTAAGAAAGAGGCACGTGGAAAAGGATTAGCGAAAGAGCTAATGAATGAATGTCTTCAATTCATTGAAGAAAAATGGCCAAATCAAGAGATTCAATTACAGGCACAAGCCCATTTAGCTCATTTCTATGGATCATTTGGGTTTAAAGCCATATCTGACGAGTATTTAGAAGATAACATTCCTCATGTAGATATGGTCAAATATTAAAGTGTAATCAATTTGACACATTTAAAAAGTGTAACAAGTCCTAGTTAAGGGTATTGATTGAATAGATGTTTAACAAAAAAATTGGGGGAATGATGAAAATGGCAAAAGGGAATAATCGCTCTTTATTACTCGCAGGTTTAGCAGCTGGTGCATATGCGTACTTTAGTAAACCGGAAAATCGAGAAAAAGCATTGGTTGCTTTTAATAATACAAAAACGAAAGTTAATTCATTTATAGAATCTCAAAAACATACTCAAACGAACTCTACTAAACAAGGCCATTCTGATCCTCATGATGTGGATGATAACACTATGGTGGATGAGGGTGCTATGACCAGCGTTCAATATTATAACGATGAAGTACAGAGTAAAACGAAAAACAAAGATTCAGTTAGTAATAACGAGAATGAAGAAAATACTACTACGACATTAAACAACTGATAATAGAAAGAAGGAAGGCCAAGTCTCAAATCGAGATTACAGCCTTCTCTTTTTTCGTGTGAATTTCTCATATCTGTCTTTATTATATGTTAATAAAACAATAAAAGATAGAATATTCTGATTAATTTACTAGAATCCTAAAGATCTTCTGAAATAACTAGCGTAGCGCTGACTGACAGGAATTCTTGTTCCGTTTTTCATTATTAATAAAAATGTTGAATGAGAATCCGGTTGAATTTCGTCAATAAAGTCTATATTGACGATGTAGGATCTATGACATCTGACGAATAATGTCGGCGACAGAAAGAGTTCAAGCTCACTTAAATTTAATCGGTGATACCCTTCAATTGAATCTGTCTTTACTAAGGTTTTTCTGAATTGAGTTTCTAAAAAAAGAACAGATTCTTGTTTCACAGGATACCAACATTCGCCTTTTTTAATTGTTAAATAGTTGGTTAAAAAAGAGGATGGAGGTTCTGGTAAGATGGCTGTTACTGCGCCTTTGATTTTCCCGTCTTCCCGAATGGGCATGCTCATTCCATAGTAGGGAATACCAAATACCGACGGATCAATAAACTCTGTCACTTTTTTTCCGGTGCTTAATGCTTTATGAGTAGCAGTACCTTCTTTTACAAGGTCGCCATTTTGTATATGTAAATCAATTTGATTGCTTGGTTGATAAAAGATAAATTCCTTTGTGTCTGCTATTGCGATTGAGGCGTGGCTCGGAAAAAACTCACGCATAACATTCATGACTTCTTCAATAGATGTTGAATCCAATTTGTAACCCCTCATTTGCTATATTATGTATATGTATAAAAACTAGTTTATCATAGTTCGAATTAAATCAGAGGAGGCAATTTGATTGAAAAAAGCCATGTTTATACTGAATCCATCTTCCGGAAAAGAGTTAGCAGGTACGTTTAAAGAAGAAACGATAAAAACTCTGGAGTCCATGGGCTATGATGTTGAGGTGAAAGAAACCCAGGGCGAAGGGGATGCGATGAAATTCGCACGCCAGGCATGCGATGAAACATATGACTTAGTGACAGCGATGGGTGGAGACGGTACGATTAATGAAGCGGTAAACGGAATTGCTGAACAAGCGCATCGGCCATTATTTTCATTTATTCCACTTGGAACTGTAAATGATTTTGCACGTGCTTTAGGCATTTCTTTGGACCCTCATGAAGCGATTGAATCGTTAAAAACAGCTGAACCTCATTTTGTCGATATAGCGAAAGCTTCAGATAAATATTTCATGAATATTTTAGCCATAGGGCAAGTTGCAGAAAGTGTGTCGCTCGTTTCTGTTGAACAAAAAACAAAACTTGGCACCCTTGCCTATTTAATTGAAGGATTTAAAGCATTGACTTCGAAAGATGAAACACAAGTGTATGTGCAACACGATCATGGAACGTGGGAAGGCGAAGCTGTGCTTGTTCTTGTAGCCCTTACTAATTCTGTTGGAGGCTTTGAAAAATTAGCACCGAAAGCTGAAACGGATGATGGACTTTTACACGTATTTGTTGTGAAAAGTGCTGGATTACCAGCCTTCATGCGAATGGGTACGGCTGTCTTGTTAGGTAAACTTGAGGAAGATCCAGATGTAGTGATGATTAAAACCGAAAAAGCACATATCAAAACTAATCCTGAACTGTCATGTAATTTAGATGGAGATGAAGGATGCCATACGCCAATAGACGTAGAAGTGTTAAAAGGACACTTGAATGTGCTAATTCCAATGCGAAATGAAAGATAATCTAGTACAATAGAGAAAAACAAGGTATGTAAAAATACCTATTTTCTATAAATTAATAAATATTTCACCAAAAACACATAAACCTATTTTCATAGGCGTATTTTCGTTATATAGTTAACGTAATGTAGGGTGTATTAAAAGGAAAGATGGGGAGTCTATGCAACAAATTCATTTATCAGGAACTGAAAAAATTTCCGAGAAGTACATGAAAGAGATTGAAATTTCGAGTCAGTTTGATGGTGTCGAAGATTTTTTTGAGCTGGAAAATCAGCTGTTGTATCAAATTCATCATCTAGAAACCGAAAAAGCAAAAAAGACATTACGAAGTATTATTGATCGCATCTCTTTAAGAGCGGGTAAACAAACGATCCGTGGCGTTCGTCATTACTTTACAGTATTGTCTTCAATCATGGCGAGGAAATTGTATGAAAATCAAGTCCCATCTAAAAAAGCATTCGCATTTAACACAGCTTGTATAGACATGATTGATAACGATATGAATGATGCGGCATTTTTACAATTTGCTGATGATTTAATCGATTTTTTCATCCTCGTCATTTCGGAACGAAAACAACCTTCATTCAGCCACCAAACTGTGAACAAAGTTATTTTGTTCATAAATGATGAAGTGGAGTCAGAACTATCGGTAGAAGATATCGCAAAACACTTTAATGTGAGCACAAGTCATTTGTCTCGAATTTTTAGAGAACATGTTCAAATCACATTAGTTGAATATTTAAATGTAAGACGAGTAGAAGAGTCACAATACTATTTGCGACACACGAATAAAAACATCTCGGATATTTCAAAGCAATATCATTTTTGTAATCAAAGCTACTTCACACGTATCTTTAAAAAATACACCGGTGTAACACCCAAGCAATTCAGAGACCATAAGGAACATGAATACTTTAGGTTTTCTCTACCAACAACAGGATGAAGAGTCGTTTATAACGGCTCTTTTTTCGTTGTGCCAAGTTGTATTGAATGACATAACCTTGTCACATCACTCGGAACTTCCTAGATTTTTCTAGCAAGCATTTGAATTCGACTATTAAACAAGGTATACTTCTTTATAGTTTGAAAAGATGAAGGTGAATCTATTGAAAAAGAAAATCGGATTAGTTTCAATGCTGGTCTTTGTTACACTTTTCCTAAGTGGATGTTCAGGTATTGAAAATAAAGAAGGGTACTTCTACAGCATTTTTGTAAAGCCTTTCGACTTTTTACTAAATTTCTTCGGTGATTTCTTTAATGGAAGTTTTGGACTCGCTATTATTGCCATTACAGTCTTAATCCGTTTAGTTTTAATGCCGTTGATGCTTCGAAATTATAAGCACCAACAAGGTATGAAAGTGAAAATGGACGCGATGAAGCCAGAAATGGACGAAATCCAAAAGAAAATTAAAGCTGCAAAAGACAAAGAAGAACAAATGAAATTGCAACAAGAAATGATGGGCCTATATAGAAAACATAACGTAAACCCTTTAAATATGGGCTGTTTGCCAGTTATTATTCAAATGCCAATCGTCATGGGACTTTACTTTGCGATTCTCTATTCGCCAGATGTGAAAAGTCATCAATTTCTTTGGTATAGTCTTGGACAACCAGATATCATTATGACTCTAATTGCTGGTGCTGTTTATTTCCTACAAGCTAAAGTGTCACTTTGGACTGTTCCTGAGCAACAGAAACAACAAATGAAGATGTTTGTTTATATTTCACCAATTATGATTATGTTTGTGTCATTCACTTCGATGGCGGCATTACCACTGTATTGGACAGTTGGTGGGATACTATTAATCATCCAAACATATATTGGGCGCAAATTTTATTCAAACCATCCAGAAAAAGCATTAGAAGAATAAAAAGTGGGAGCTGTCTAAAAAGTCGTATAATATGACTAAGGCAGTTCCCTTTTGTGTATGTTGGTTTATTTGCGGATAAATGCTATTTTAAATATGGATTCAAATGAATGAAGGGGTGTTAATGAATGAATCGTAAATGGATTGCAGGAATATTAATTGCAGCTGTCAGTATAGCAGCTCTTGTTTTTATTATTAAAGGAAATATCAATTTAGCCGTATTGTTTATGACTGCTTTATTTGCATTATCGAATGGTTACCGAGCAGTCAGTTTTAAAGAAAAAGGGTTTGAAAAAGAAGCAAAATGGATGAAGGGCATGTCGATCTTTTTTGTCATTGCATTTATTGTCGTATTATTAACTGTCCTCCTATAAAGTATAATTTTGAAAAATAAAGCCATCATGCTAATGACACGTCATTAACATGGAGGTTTTTTATTATGAAGAAATGGATGTTGGTAGGGTTAATTTTACTTATGGCTGGATGCAGTCAACAAAATATGATGATTCCAGTTAGTGGTGAGATTGAGCATAAGCTTGCTACTTCAATCGTAAATTCAGACGGAAAAGGGATTGGAACTGCAGAATTAACTGAAACGAAGACAGGCGTAAAAATCCGATTAATTCTCAAGGATTTAGAGCCAGGTAAAAAAGCAATCCACTTTCATGAAGTTGGAAAATGTGAACCTCCGAAGTTTACAACTGCTGGAGCTCATATGAACCCCTCAGGTAAAGAACACGGTTTTGATAATCCAAAAGGCTATCATGCGGGTGACCTGCCTAATCTGAATGTCTCGAAAGATGGCACTGTAGATTTAGAAATTATAACGCCTAATGTGACGCTTGAAAAAGGGCGGAAGAATTCATTGCTTGATGAGGATGGCAGTGCACTGATTATCCATGCAGGACCAGACGATTATGTGACTGACCCATCAGGCAATTCTGGTGATCGCATTGCGTGTGGGATTATAGATTGAGTAAAGAAAAAACACGACAACCAATTATTGGCTGCCGTGTTTTTTTGCTTTTTTATGTTTTGATTTATCTTGTTGTCTATTTTCTAATAGTTCGTCTAATTGCTGCATTAATAATAGTACTTCGAATTTTGAAATTCGTGACATCAATATTCACTCCCATTTCATGTTTTCTTGTTATAACATTCGAAATGAAAAGTTTCTTTGTGTCCGTAATTAGCAAATATAAGACTTTAGTACTGGTGTTTATTGCGTGTAAAGATGATGATGAAAATAGCAGGTATTGAACACAGTGCCATACCTAAAAAGGCAAGACCTGGACTGAAATCATATAAATAACCACCCGCAAATGTTAAAACTGCTGTACTTAAGCCCATCGCAAGTGCGGCATACATACCCTGTGCTGCAGGAATTGCATCATGTGATAAACGTTTTGAAATGAACTGCATGAAAGCATAATGTGCAACACCAAAGGAAAGGGCATGTAAAAATTGAGATAAAACAAAAACCCATACAATGGGGAAGGCTGCGATTAAAATCCATCGTATCGTTGAACCGATTGCAGCAATCATAAACATCGTCGAAATCCTTGTATTGGAAAACAAAGTGTCTGCCCGTGAGAAGAATAGAATTTCTAATAGAATCGCAACATTTAGAACGATACCGATGTAAAAACTATTCACACCGAGTTCTTGTAAATAAATAAATCCGAAATTGTAATAAGATGCATGTGCACCTTGTAAAAGGATTGCTAGAATCAGAACTACTACAAATGGTTTTGAAGAAAATAATTTCTTCCACTGTGATTTCGTATCAATTTGTAAAACCTGTTCAGGTGCTTTAGTTAAAATAGCTGGTGAAGGACGTGTATGAAGGAACCACATACTAGCTAGTCCAATCAGCATGACCCAAAGAATCGACTCTTCACTCCAAATCGCCGTCGTAGCACCTATGATTAATAAACCAACGGTATATCCAAGCGAACCAAACGATCGACTTTTTCCATAATGGATACGTTCACTCTGCATCAAAACAGAAGCGCTACTTTCCATTGCTGGCAATAAAATCGGATAAATCACACTGAACAAAATCGTGATGAGAAGTAAGAAAACAAACGAATCTGCGGGAATATATAGAGCCATCGTAAATAAAGACAGCCCAGCTGTCCATAGCATAACCTTACGAATAGACGCTTTTTTAGCTGCAGCTGGAAAAATAACGAAAGTTGATAATGCGCGTGCCACCATGCCCGCTCCCATAATAATACTAGCGTGCGGAACGGATAAGTCTTTAACAATGATTAAATAGCCTGTCCAATAAGGTAAAAATACACCCCATGTGAAAAAGAAGGCGAAGAAATTAACCGAAAGCCACTTTTGATAATTCATAATAACGAAACCTCTAATCTATTTAGCATGTCTAATGTATTATATCGGAAAAGTAAAGATGAGTGTAACGTTCCACTAAAATAATGGTAAAATGAAGATAAGTATAATGAAAGAAGGCTTCTCATGCAATCTCGTAAAAATAACAAATTCAACAAACTAAATAAAACAAAAAACAAGTGGATAACACCCCTAATCATTGGGGGAGGTTTACTCATATTACTCGTTCCAATTATTTGGTTAGGACTTCATAATTGGGATGTTGAAGAAAGCTTATCCGAAGTTGGATATTCAAAAAAAGTGGCGGATGCAACTCCTGAGCAACCTGAGAATTCCGAACCAGCAGAACCGCCAGTTAAAGAAGACTCAAAGGATAAAAATACAGAAGAAATTCCACCTAAAGAAGAACCTGCTCAACCTAATCCCGCACCTGAAAAACCGGTGAAGGAGGATCCTGTAGTGCCGATTGAAAAACCAGCAGCAAATAGCTATGATCCAGATCAAGTGCTACCTGCAAATCCAACTTTCATTCAAGGGATTCTAGTTGCGAACAAACGATATCCTCTTCCTTCCACCTATGCACCTGGTGAAAGCAAAGAAGCACGTGAAGCCTTTGAAAAAATGGCAGCAGCTGCTAGACTCGATGGCTTTGAATTGGTCGCATTTAGCACGTACCGAGCGTTTGAACGACAAGAAACGCTATATAACCAATATGTTGAAAAAGATGGGCAAGCAGAAGCTGACCGTTACAGCGCGAGACCAGGATACTCAGAACATCAATCTGGTCTAGCCTTTGATATTGGTGAAAAGAACTTCGAACAACATTGGGCTTCTCCAACATTCGGTGAAACGCCAGCGGGTGTATGGGTGGCTACCCATGCTCACGAGTATGGCTTTATCCTTCGCTACCCTATTGGTAAAGAAGAAATAACAGGTTATATGCACGAATCATGGCATTTTCGTTTTGTTGGCGTAGGACCAGCAACAGATATGTACACAAGTAAATTAACGCTAGAAGAATATTTAGAGTTATAGAGTATCAAACAAGTGTCGACCAATAAGTATGAATCAAAAACGGGTGGAGAAAATGATTGGTTTATCTCTTCTGGTTTTTGATTCTTTTATAATGATTGAAAGTTTATGCCATGAGCCGTGTGTTCATGGCATTTTTGTTTTAACTATTTTTATAGGCTACAAATGTTTTGCTGATTGAAATGGATGCGGCGACTCCGAGAGGATCAGCAGATGGTTTGTGCACCGAAAGCGAAGCGGCAGGTGCAAAAGCTTTAGACCCTGGACTGAGATATTAAAAGGTATATTGGGGAGGACGTCGAATTAAAATTGTATGTTGTTACTAGTCGATAGAGTAAGTTTAATCTTCCAGTCTGATAGCGACTGGTGCGTTCTTTCACAATAAAAGACAGTTTTTGAAATTTACAAAGCAGATTTAAAGGAGGTTTATGACAATGGTTAAATTACGTAATCGCTCTTCAATATAAAATTTTGAGGAGGGAAAGAAGATGAGAATTACTTATAGGAACAGCAAAAAAATTGATAAAGAGGACTTAGAAAAATTATATAACGACGTACAGTGGTTTGCTTATACAATAGATTTAGAACTTCTTCAACAAGCATTGTTACAGTCTTTAGAAGTAATATCTGCTTGGAATGGAGACCGGTTAGTCGGATTAATTCGTGTCATTGGTGATGGTTTATCAATTATTTATATTCAAGATATCCTTGCTTTGAATAGCTATCAAAACCAAGGAATTGCTACCCACCTTTTACAAGAGATTCTCAAAAAGTATAAAGACGTCCGTCAAAAGGTTCTTTTAACAGAAGAAGCACCTGAAGTTAGAAACTTTTATGAAAAAAATGGGTTTAAATCTTGTGATCAAGGTTCTTTAGTAGCTTTTGCTAAGCTAAATTAGGTGCAAATTGTAATATTTTTTGTTCAACATGTGCTACAAGGATCAACTAAGGGGTACTTATGTTTAATATGTAAATTAGGATTAATAAGAGCTAGAACTAGTTCTTGTTTTACACCTCTGAAAAGAGACAATGAGCTGTCTAAATAAAAGTCTCTAAAATAATACAGGTAGGAAATAATGATTCCTTTTTCTCTACCAGTTAAATGAGTGGAGTGGAAGGCGGCGGAAAACATCTGCTCCTGCATCGCTACGCTAGCTTCGTCGCAAAGACAGGACCAAATTTTCTTTGGTCCTGGTCTTTCCAGCGGGAATAGCGTGTCCAGGTGAGACCCCGCAAGAGCTTGCGATGAGGAGGCTCACGGACCGCCCGCGGAAAGCGTCCGAATGCAACGGAAATCAGTAGCTTCACCAGAATTGTTTTTATATAAAAATATAAAAAGGAAATGCCCTGAAAGTCAATTTTAGATGACTTTTTAGACACTTCCTCTTGTTCTACCTTATCGATTATCAATTGTTTCTGGATACATATCGTGATTCATCAAACGATGTGCAGCCATTTCTTCGTATTTTGTACCTGGCTTGCCGTAATTAGTATACGGATCAATACTAATCCCTCCACGAGGTGTGAATTTACCCCACACTTCAACATATCGAGGGTCCATTAACTTCACTAAATCATTCAAAATGATATTCATGCAATCTTCATGGAAATCGCCATGATTTCTGAAACTGAATAAATACAATTTAAGCGATTTACTTTCAACCATTTTCACATCAGGAATATAGCTAATATAAATCGTTGCGAAATCTGGCTGGTTTGTAATCGGGCAAAGAGATGTAAACTCAGGACAGTTAAACTTTACGAAGTAATCACGATATTGATGTTTATTATCAAATGATTCTAATACACCAGGGTTGTAAGAGAAATCATATTGTACATTTTGGTTTCCTAACAGACTGATATCTTGCAATTCTTCCTTTTGACGACCACTCATGGCTCGTTCCTCCTTTTTAAACACCGCGTTTATTTCCCCATAAAAGTGCATGTAATTGAGGCAATACTTTAGCATCGTTCATAACAACCGACTTCATCGATCGATCAATTAACCATTCAAATCGTTTCAGTAAATTAGAGACTAACGCCTGATCATCAATCGTTAACACATCATCGTTCCCAATCTGTAAAAAGAATGGAACTGCTGGATAACGTAAATGAATCATTTCGGCATAGCTAAAATCATCTTCATCAAAAACAACGACTTTTAAGCTTATGTTTGAATCTTTCAGTTTTTCAATAAAAGCATCGAGCTTATCAAAATCGGTCACCATTTTGGAACTTGGTGGCTTAGGAGAAATGGTTACCTCATCAATAGATAACAACCAATCTTGCCAAAAAGAACCTTGCGTTTCAATCGCAACTTTCCAACCTTGTTCGTGACATTGATTTACTAACTCCCCAAGTCCTTTATGAAGAGCGGGATTCCCACCTGAAATCGTGATATGTGAAAAGGCGTCGCCACCAATTTCTTTCAACGAATGAATAATATCTTCGGCTTTCATAGCGGTGCTTTTACCTGTACCATCCCAAGTAAATTTGGAATCACACCACGAACATGAATAGTCACATCCACCTGTGCGAACGAACATGGTCTTTTGTCCGATGACCATTCCTTCACCTTGTATCGTTGGACCGAAAATCTCCATTACAGGTATTTTCATAATAAGTCCTCCGGTTTCGGACGATATATGACATAACTTGTCGGTGTTTCACGAACGAAAACCTGCAAACACTTCGGTTGATGAGGACGTGTTTTTAAATGATTAGAAATTGTCGTCCATACCAGTTCTGCGATTCGTTCCGTTGTAGGAAACGTCTGTTTAAATTCAGGGTGTTCATTCAAAACAGTATGATCATAGCGTTTATGGACTAAATTTTTAAGTTCTTTAAAGTCAATCAAAAACCCCATATCATCTAATTCATCGCCAGCAATCGTGATGTTGAAGAAATACGTATGTCCATGCATGTACTGACAGTTTCCTGCATCCGCATGTGGAATGAAGTGAGCTGCTGATAAATGCATGTCTTTATTTAATTCGTATCGATACGAATGTTGAGTTTGAGGATACATTTGTTGCATCATGTTAAATCACTTCCTTGCTTCTCTTCAAGGTAAGTGGCTAATCCGTTCGCACGCAATATACAAGATGGGCAAGTGCCGCAGCCATCCCCACGAACGCCTTCATAACAAGTTAAGGTGTTGTTACGCACAAATTCAAGTGCGTCTAACTCATCTGCAAGTTTCCAAGTCGCGGCTTTATCCAACCACATGAGCGGTGTATGGAATTCTAAAGAAGAATCCATCGCTAAGTTAATCGAAACGTTTAAAGCCTTTACGAAAACATCGCGACAATCTGGATATCCACTGAAATCCGTTTCACAAACGCCAGTAATAATATGACGTGCGCCAATAGATTGCGCGTAAACTGCTGCAAATGACAGGAATAAATGATTTCTCCCAGGCACGAAGGTGGAAGGCAATTCGCCATCTTTACCTTCTGTCACTTCAATGTCACTTCGTGTAAGTGCATTAGCAGAAAGTTGGTTGATTAAACTCATATCTAAAAGTTTGAATGGCACATTCAGCTTTTCAGCTATTTCTTTGGCACAAGTGATTTCTTCTATATGTCTTTGTCCATAGTCAAAGGTAACGGTATACACTTCTTCAAATTGGGTTAAGGCCCACAATAGACACGTCGTGCTGTCTTGACCTCCACTAAATACAACAACTGCTTTTTCTTTTTTCATCTCTCATTTCTCCTTTGGAAGAATGAGTATTCGACTTCTCCAGGTTAGGTGGACAGGAAATTGAATATAAATCTCCTGAAATTTGTTCAATCAAAACAAAAAAACTGCATAGTAAATCGACAGTTTTCACCTTAGTTTTTTATAGAGGGAGTTTGCGAACCTCTTTCTATTTAGTTACATCGTACATAGTAGCACAAGTTCCCCTTAGATGATAGAACCAAAAAAGACCGCTAACGTGATGAAACCACATTTAACGGTCTTAAGGAATTACTTTCAATTATAAAATAGGTGACAATAAGCGCGAGAAAGATTCTTTCATTTTAATCAGTCTAGTGCGTTCATTATAAAGATCCATCGTCAGTTCGGTAGATAGAAGCATATCTTGCTCAAATAATTCTGCGAGTTCACGTGAAGTCTCACGATCATAAATAAATGCATTCACTTCAAAGTTTAATTTAAAGCTACGAACATCGATATTTGCAGTACCTACTGTGGATGCTTCATTGTCCACCACAATCATCTTCGTATGCAGGAAACCGTTATCATAAATATAAACTTTTGCACCTGCTTTTAATAATTGTCCTACATATGAATACGTAGCCCAGTACACAAATGCATGGTCAGGTTTATTTGGAATCATAATTCGTACATCAATTCCTGATAAGCAAGCGATTCGCAATGTATCCATAAAGCTAGCATCGGGAATAAAGTATGGCGTTTGAATATAAATATAGTCTTTGGCCATCGCCATTAACTTCAGATATCCATTTTTAATTTGTTCCCATTCTGAATCAGGACCACTGGACACAATTTGTATTCCAACTGAACCCTTCAAAGGGATAGCAGGGAAGTATCGATCTGAATACTCAATATCCGAATTCGTCGAGGCTTGATTCCAATCCAAAATGAAACGAGTTTGAAGAGGATGAACTGAACTACCTTCAATGCGTAAATGAGTGTCTCTCCAGTAACCGAATTTCCTATCTAACCCAAGGTATTCATCGCCAACGTTGAAGCCACCAATGTATCCGATTCGTCCGTCAATTACGACGATTTTGCGGTGATTTCGATAATTTAGTCTCGGATTAATGAGGGGCATAACAGAAGGAAAGAAAGCTTCTACTTCTCCACCTAAATCAACCAGTTCTTTAAAGTGTTTTTTGCGTACGCCTCGAGATCCCATATCATCAAATAAGAGGCGGACTTTTACACCTTGCTTCGCTTTACGAATCAGCACATCATGAATACGTTGACCTAAACTATCTAAACGGAAGATATAGTATTGCACGTGAATATGATCCTTCGCCTGTTCCATATCCTCTATTAAGGCATTGAACTTGGCTTCGCCATCATTAAATATTTGAACAGCATTATCTTGAGTTAACACTGCATGATTGTTGCGGAGATGCATATTAATTAAATCTTTATAATCTAAAGCGTCATCCAGTCGGAATTCAAAAGTACCTTGTTCAATGGCATCTAACTGATAATCTATTAATTTATCAATTCCAATTTTGTCGCGGCCTTCCCAACGGAATAAATGTTTCTTCCTTAATTGTCGGCCCAAAAGCAAGTATATAAGGAATCCGAGAATTGGAATAAAAAATAACACCATTAACCACGCCCATGTAGATGAAGCGTCACGACGCTCTAAAAAAATTAAAACGATTGCTAAAAATATATTTAACGTGATGATAGCTGTAATTCCAATACTGATTATATTCGCAATCATTGGGATCCTCCTGATAACTTACTTCTCATTTTTATAAGTATAGCTTATCGAAAACAAAGAAAGAAGAGTAACTCCTATCTTTGATAGTCAAGCTGAATTTAGTTTACCTCAAATGTTCAAATGACAAACTTCTTTAACTGATTCTTGGAAATATGCTCACAGTCTGAAACAAAACACAACTTGCGTCCGTCCTCTACTCAGCCTCGAGACGGATAAATTTGGAAGTCCTTTTTGATAAAGTAGACTTACAACAAAGGTCAAGGAGGAATTAATATGTTCGCAATCGTTAAATCTGAAGGTTTTTTTGGTCACGTGAAGGATGTTTATCAAGAAGAAAAAGTGTCGGTGGATCAAATTGAGCAGATCGAAATCAGCAGCTCATTTATCGATATGGAAGTTACTCAAACCGAGCAAGAGGAAATCCAACTTGTATTAATGGGGAAAGTCAGTAGCTCATTGGAAGAGGATGTGCGGATTCATTCTAAACAAAGTGGCTCAACTCTAATCATTGAAGCGAAAGTGAATGATAAAAAGTGGATGACAGGATTTAAACGAATAAGTTTAACTTTACAAGTCCAGCTTCCAATGAAATTTAATAAAGACATCGTCATGAAAGGCACATCTGGTGATATTTCTTTAGAAAAGGTTCAGCTTAACTCCGTTCAACTCCAAGCATCTTCTGGAGATATACATGTAAAAGACGTGAATGTGAGGAATTCGTTAAAAACGAAAGTGAGTAGTGGGGATGTGAATATCGCTAACGCCAAAGCACATCTCATGTCCCATCAATCTTCAAGTGGAGATGTAGAAGTGAAGCAATCGATAGCAACTGTCATTCGGGCTGAGTCAACATCTGGAGATGTAAGTATTCAAGAATGCAGTGGGAAAATGGATCTTAAATCTACTTCTGGAAATGTAGAAATTGACTTAAGTCAATTAATGGATGATATGCAATTAGCATCAACGAGTGGAGACATAAAGATTGATCTTCAACACACACCAAATGATGTAGAAGTTGAATTTAAAAGTTCGTCTGGTGACGGGCGAGTTCGAATACCCGAGATTTATTTTGAAGTGAAAAAAGACAATCATATTCGTGCTTTCAAAGGAGAAAAAGAGCCAAAGATTGTTGCACGAACTAGTTCAGGTGATTTCACTTTAAGGTAACGACATATCAGATCATAACCGAATAAGGTTGTGGTCTTTTTATGTGGTTCATATTAATCTATGTGACTCCATATATTCTCTAATAGGCTAAATTCATTTAAACTGCTATTAAGTAGATAGGAAGAAATTTCACCGAACATCGAACTTATCAGATTTTAAAACGTTAACATTCATAAACGGTAGAAGGTGATCGTATGTATTGGTGCAAAATTGCTCGAAGTGAACGTGAATTCGAGGAAATTGCTAAATTAAATTATGAGACGTTTGTGGAAGAAATCCCACAACATGCACCGCATCCGAGTGGAAAACGGCAGGATGCTTTTCATCATGAGAACACATATTTAATTGTTTTAAAGAATCAACAACTTATCGGAATGATTGCGCTTCGGGATCAGCGTCCATTCTCTCTTGATAAAAAAATAGGAGAAGTGGAACAGGCTTTACCCAAGGAAGCGCTTGAAGGTAAACTCTGTGAAATCCGATTGCTGTCGGTTCGAAAAGAATATCGAAAAGGACGAGTCTTTTTCTTACTAGCACGAGCATTTGCTGACTATGCCTATGAAAAAGGGTATGGAGCTGCTGTCATTTCAGGAACGGTCCGAGAATTAAAACTGTATCGACAATTAGGATTTGAAGCATTCGCCGATCCAGTTGGGAATGAAGAGGCGTCTTTTGTTCCCATGTATTTAACGAAACAACGCTACGAACAATCGATTGCTGCCCGTTTCCAGCAAAAGAAGCATACGTTCTTTCCGGGACCCAATGAATTAACTCAAGAGTTAAAAGACGTGTTTCAACGATCACCAATATCTCATCGTTCCTATGAATTTTCGGAACGGTTAATAAGAGTGCAAGAAAAGTTGAAGAATTTAAGTGGAACTGAATATGTTCACTTATTATCAGGAAGCGGGACTCTTGCCAATGAAGCCATGATGGCACAAATCAGTCTTTTAAAGAAGAAGGGTCTTATATTAGTGAACGGGGCATTCGGTGAGCGGTTAATGCATCAAGCGAAAAGATGGAATCTAGAGTTCGATGTATTGAATGTCGAGTGGGGTCAATCTTTTGATAAGCAAGCCATGGATAACCTCATACATAAAAATGCTTACGGTTGGTTGTTAGCTGCCCACGGGGAAACATCTACGGGTATGCTAAACGATTTAAATGAGCTGCGAGAACTTTGCAAAGAGAATGGAATTCATCTGTGCTTAGATTGCATCAGTTCTTTTGGAGCACTTTCTTTTGATTTAAAAGGCGTCTATCTAGCGACAGGTGTTAGTGGGAAAGCCATCGGATCTATGACAGGTTTAGCCTTTGTCTTTTCAAATCATTGGATCGATGAATCTGCGTGTCTACCGACGTATTTGGATCTAGGCTGTTACGCAGAAGGCAAGATACCATTTACGGTTTCATCGCAAATGCTTAAAGGATTAGAAGTCGCTTTGAAGACATATATAGATGATAATCGGTACGCAATACTTAATGAGAGATATTCCATGCTACGAGAAATTGAACAACAGCTTGAATTGGAGTTTTTGACTCAGCAAGGATACCCAATGATTGTTACATTTAAGACGAAGTCGTTACCTAAATATCTTGGGGATGATGCTCGTTTGTCAGGATTTGATTTACATGATCAAAGCCTGTATTTAAAAGAAAGAAAATGGGTTCAAATGTCGATCATTCAACCTAACTTTGAGCAGTCTTTTGAAAAGTTTCGAGAATGGTTAAGCAATTATTTAGCATATGAAAAGCAGTGACCCTTTTGAAGAGTCACTGCTTTAGTCTGTAGATAAATATATAAATGTTGATTTCCATTGCAACGGACGCTTTCCGGGGGGCATGGCTTTAGCCGCTTCCCTCGCGAGCTCAGTCCAGGGTCTAAAGCTCACGCTATTCCCCACGGAGTCGCCGTTTCCATTCCAATCAACAGAAATCCCCATTATAAAGTTGAGTAATGGCGAAACGGTAATTAATTATCTACTAAAAAATCATCTTTAAATATATGAATATGCATGTCAAATTGCTTTTGTAAGCATGGTTCTTCAAACAATTTTTCTAAGAGAGTGGTCGGCTATTTCTGAAGACTCCTGCGGAAAAACGAAACACGCTAGACACCGCAGGTCCATCCGTCAGAGACGGATGAGCCGAGGAGGCTGACGTTCCGTCCGCGGAAAGCGAAAGAAATAGCCGACCACATTCTTTTCTAATCAAGTGCAATAGATGATGAGTCGAATTTTATAATGTTATATACACTTTCAGCCTTTTGTCTACAGTCTGAAGCAGTGACCCTTTTGAAGAGTCACTGCTTTTTATTAGTACTGTATTTATCGGAAAGAGTTAAATAGGTGTTCATAATGAATTTCTTGTATGGAGTTTCAGGGAGTTCAATAATTAAATCATAAGCTATCTTTGCTTCATCCAAAGCTTTTTCAAAATCACCTAATTGGTCATGACATAACGCTCGATAAGAATGGACTTCATAAGCCATAGATAAATCATAAGGGTGATGCACATATTTAGGAACATGGTATTGTTCGAATAGTGACAATGCCTTTTTGATTTCGCCTAGACCGTACAGAGATTTTCCTTTTTCAAGTAAATAATGATTATTAGTATCCGGGTCCTCTTCGCCTAATTTCATCTCTCGTCCAATTTCCATGAACCGATCAAGAGACTCTATCGCCTTTTCATATTCATGTGAAAACGAATTATAGTAATGGGCCTCCATAAAATCTGCAATTGCTGTCGAGAATTTATTTTCAGCAAATTCACCGTACTGTCTAATTTTACTTAAGTAATAAATTCGATCTTCATCATTCCCATTAATGATTGCTTGGAAACACGCAAGACGATACAAGTCATCCATTCGGTAAAAAATTCGACGTTCCTTTGAAAAAGATAAAGCTTCTTGCATTTTGTATCGAGCTTTTTCATAATCTCCCACTGCTGAAAATAAAATGGATTCAATGTACAAATAATCTAAAGTTGTCATTGCGTCTAACGGGGAATTAATTGTTACCTGTTCTTGTAAAACGATATTCAATGCTTCGCCATATTCGTGAGCTGTAAATTGAATCATCCCTTTAAAGAGGGCGAGTGATGCACGCTGATTATGCAAATGTAATTGTTCATACAAATTCATTGCTTGATGATAATATGTTTCCCAATCTTCACGTTTCTCGTAATAGCCACAGCGACTATAAATATCGAGTAAGCGTGCAGATTCATAACTGATTGAAAGTTTGTCGACAATCGGCTGAATCAATTCAATAATCTGCTTATGTTCGTCAGACAATTCATTGTAATCTACTCTAAAAAGTTTCTCGACTTGATCTAAAACGATTCTTTTTTCAGTGTGACTAACATCTTCCATTAACTCCGAAGACTCCACACCAAGTCGTTGTGCGATATAAGATAAGCTCTCCATGGAAGGTTGAGCTTTGCCATTTTCGATTAAACTTAACATGCCTTTTGTTAGTTGGTTGCCAGCTAACGCTTCAAGCGTATACTTTTGCTGTTTTCGCAAATGTCGTATTCGTGATCCAATTGTATCCACTTAAATCGCTCCTTTATATTTAGTTTAATTATATTAAACTTTTTCTTGCAAGGGAAGTTTTTTCGTGTTATTATTTGTTTAATTAAATTAAACAAAGGGAGATTGAATAAAATGGATGAGACACTAAAGTTAAAAAAAGCCACACAACATTTATGGACTTTTACACTTAGTAAATTGATTTCAACTTTTGGAGTTAGCGTTTTTACATTTGGAATAAGTTTTTATATATTATCGATCACTGGTTCTGCAACGAGTTTCGCGCTCGTTCTTATTTGTAGTATTTTGCCTAGGGTAATTCTGGCTCCATTTGCTGGCTATGCAGCTGATAAATATTCTAAAAAGACCATAGTGATTGTGGCTCAAATATGTAGTGTTGTGGCAGTAGCCGCTTTATTGACAGTAAGTATGACGGTGGGCATATCACTAATCGCCATTTACCTTACTGAAATCGTTCTTTCCATTACTTCTTTATTTGCTGGTGTGACGTTCAGTTCTTCCATCGCTAACTTAGTTGACTCAGAACGAATTCAAAAAGCGATGTCATTTAATCAAATGTCTATGTCAATTGCTTCAATTGGTGGTCCAGCTGTTGGTGGTTTGTTATTTGGCCTTGTATCAATCGAGATGTTCCTAATTATTAATATGGTGAGTTACTTTATCGCAGTTCTCCTTGAAGCAACAATGGATTTTAATTTATTCTCGAAAAAAGTAGTGTCTGATGAAGTAGTAGAAACGAAAGAAACAATGCTTCAAAACATGAAAGCTGGGATTACGTATTTAAAACAACATCCTATATTAAAGGTAGTTATTTGGGTTGCATTGGTTATTAACTTCTTCTTTGGAGCGTTTACAGTGGGGTACGCTTATATTTTAGTGGATGGATTAAAAGTTGAATCCGCTCATTTTGGAATTACGGAAGGTGCACTTTCTGTAGGAATGCTTATTACCTCCATTTATTTATCTACACGGAAGGAAGTCAAATTCCCTTTACTGGTAGTGAAAAGAGGAATATTAATTATGGGGCTATTAATGGGATTAGCTACTTTGCCGTTAATGATTGAGCTACCGTATATGGGGATTGTTGGTTTCTATATTGGCCTAATGTTGTCATTTGGGATTTGCTTAATTTTCGTTAATACGCCGATCGGAGTTATGATGCAAAAAAGAATTGAAGAAGAGTACAGAGGACGCGTTTTTGGTTTATTAGAAACGATGTCCATGTCATTACTTCCGTTAGCGATGGTATTATTCGGATTCCTATTTGATATCGTGCCAGCGGAGTACATTTTGATAAGTTCAAGCGTTGTCATGATAGCAGCTGTCGCGTATATGCTACGCCCAGTTATTATTCGCAAAGCACATCCAGAAATGAATGACAAATCGATTCAAGCGAGCATCGTCGAACCAGTAATTGCATCAAAATAAAACATCCAGCTTCCTCAGTTAATCGAGGGAGCTGGATTTTCATTTTTTAATGACTTGTGTGATTTTCGGAATAAAACAATGAGTCCGATTGAAAGAATAGCTAAAATTGCCGATAGCAAGTAAATTTGATCAGGCTTGACGATGAAAATCCATGTGAATAGCAGTGGACCGATTATGCGTCCCATATTGTCCATGGAGTACGTCATTCCAGCAGCTGTTCCATACATACCACCAGACTCTTTTGTGGTTAAAGAGACTAATACCGTTCGAGCTAGTGCATTACCCGCAGTAAACACACTTAGTGCGAAACCAGCCCACAATAAGCTTTCGGTAAATAACAATAAAACTAAACCGATAGCTGTAACCACTTGAGCACCCATAATCCATTTTGTTTCTTGACCATTTTTCACTCGACGAACAACACCACCTTGAATGATGGCATCAACTAATCCACTCGCCATAAACAAATATCCAAGTTGGAGAGGAGTAATGGAAATTTTATCGATTTGGAATAATTGGAACGTAGCTTCTAAGCCTGCCAGTAAGAAGGTAACCATAAACGAAAACAGGAACAAGTAACGGATTCGGTACTTCCATAATAGACTGGCACCTTTAGGGACGATTGCCCTTTTTCTAGCTTCACCACGCGTTTCAGGTTCCTTTAAGATAATCGATGCATAAACAAGCAACGCCAAAGTTAAACCGGCAGAAGCAACGAAAGGCAATTGAAGTGAAAACTCACCTAGAATTCCACCAATTGCAGGACCAAAGATGAATCCTAAACCAATGGACATACCAAGCAAGCCCATATATTTATTGCGTTCTTCTTCCGTAGTCATATCCGCAACAAATCCAGTAACTGCCGTATACAAAGCCCCAGAAAAAATACCACCAACAATTCTGGACACATAAAGCATTGGCAATGTTTCAATAAAACCTGCAAAGATAATAAAACTCATACTAAACCCAGTTAAACCGATTAAAATTAATCTCTTTCTGCCTGTACGGTCAGATAACGCACCCCATAGCGGAGCTGTAAAAAAGGAAGCAAGCGCATAAATAGTAAGTAAACCACCCACATGTACCTCGCTATATCCCTGATCTAAAATAACTTCAGGCAAAATCGGAATGATAATGCCAAATCCTAAATACACAAAAAATTGTATGGACATTAATAATAAAATGGCTTTCTTCATTTAAAAGAACCTGCTTTCTCAACTCATAACCTTAATGTCCATTTTACTCGCAATCAAGCTCGCAAACAACAAGGGTGGGGTAGAAAACTTTAAACGAGAGGGAAATGTTTTTGAGGGAGGGGGAGAGACTCGTGGCTAAACCCCAAAAATGAGGCGAACGCCAATAAATGCAGGTCTATCGGCAACAAACCAGACCGTAACGACAGATCATTCAGTGCTTGCGACAGAATATCGCACCCGAACGCCATATTATAATCACCAAACGCCATATTATCGCCAACCAACTCGCCAGCATACCAATAAAAAAGAAGCCTCTGCCAAAGCAGAAGCTCCCTCCATAATCATATTCCTATTTCTTCGCGCGTTGAAGACGTAATGCATTCAGTACAACCGATACCGAACTAAACGCCATCGCCGCTCCAGCAATCCAAGGGGCTAGTAGTCCAGCAGCCGCAATAGGAATCCCTACTGAATTATATGCAAGTGCCCAAAAGAGGTTTTGTTTAATGTTTCGAACCGTTAGACGGCTCATCTCAAGTGTATCCGCAACTCGCAATAAATCTCCTTGCATTAGGGTTACATCTGCTGCGTCCATTGCGACCGCCGCTCCAGTACCCATCGCGATTCCAACGTCAGCAACAACTAATGCTGGTGCGTCATTAATGCCATCACCGACCATTGCTACTTTACGACCTTCTGCTTGAAGTGATGAGATGACATCTGCTTTTTTAGCAGGCAAGACACCTGCCACAACATGTTCAATACCAACTTGTTGAGCAATGGCTTGTGCCGTATTTTCTTGATCTCCTGTCAGCATCACAACATGAATGCCCATTTCTTTTAAGGAAGCAATCGCTTCTTTAGACGTTTCTTTGATTTGGTCTGCAATTGCGATGGTCGCAACTTGTTGGCCGTCGACGACCATATACATCACCGTTTTACCTGAGTTTTCAAATGTAGAAGCTAAGTCTAACTTAGTCGACACATCAATTGAGTGATCCATTAAAAGTTTTCGTGTCCCCATGATTACTTCTTTTGCATCAACCGTCGCCACAATTCCATGTCCAGGAATCGCTTTAAACGATGTACTCTCAACAAGAGGTAAATTCATTTCTTGACCATACAATGTAATGGCATGAGCAACTGGATGTTCGGATAGTTGTTCTGCACTTGCAGCTAAACCGATCAGCACTTCACGATCGAAGGATTCAAGTACTACAAAATCAGTTACTTCAGGTTTTCCTTTAGTGATTGTTCCAGTTTTATCGAAAACGATAGTATTAATCGATTTTGTATTCTCCATTGCTTCCGCAGTTTTGAATAAAATCCCTAATTCTGCTGATCGACCAGAGCCGGCCATAATCGAAGTAGGAGTAGCAAGACCGAGTGCACATGGACAAGCGATAACGAGTACAGCAATCGTACTTTCTAAGGCTGCAGCAAAGTTTCCAGGATCGACAACAAAGAACCAGCTGATGAACGTGATGACCGCAATACCCACAACGATCGGTACAAAAATCCCTGAGATTTTGTCAGCTAATCTTTGGATCGGCGCTTTTGAACCTTGTGCTTCTTCAACTACACGGATAATCGATGACAGAACCGTTTCTTTTCCTACCTTAGTTGCGGTCATGCGAAGTGCGCCATTTGAATTGATCGTAGCCGCAAAAACTTCGTCTTGTGGTCCTTTTTCAACAGGCAAACTTTCGCCAGTTAACATCGACTCATCTACAGCTGAAGATCCAGAAACAATGACGCCATCAACAGGAATAGAGGCACCTGGTTTAATGACTAATACATCATTTTGTTGTACTTGTTCTACTGGAATTTCTACAACTGAACCGTCTCGCTCAACGAGAGCAATGGCTGGTTGGAGATTCATTAGTTTTTTTATTGCGTCAGACGAATGTCCTTTGGCACGAGCTTCAAACACTTTGCCTAATAAAATCAATGTAATCAACACAGCGCTTGTTTCAAAATATAGACCTAACATATGAGTTTCATTGTGTTGCAAGCTTTGGATGACTAAATAAACACTGTAAAAATAAGCAGCAGAAGTTCCAAGTGCCACCAACACATCCATATTGGCACTCTTATTTTTCAACGCATAATAAGCACCTTTGTAAAAAATCCAACCAATCCAAAACTGAACAGGTGTTGCGAGTGCCCATTGCACAAAGGGATTCATTAATACCTCAGGTACGTAAAGATTAGACGTGAAAGAAAAATGTCCAACCATTGTCCATAATAGAGGAAGAGATAAGATAGCCGAGATCCAGAATAATCGAGTTTTCTTTTGAATATCAGCCTTCTTGTAATCAACTGTTTCAGCAGTGTCATCTTGCTTGAACGTTGCGTCATACCCCATGTCTTGAATTTTCTTCACAATTTCGTTTGGAGAAGTTTGATTTGGATTAAATGTAACTTTACCTGTTTCCAGTGCTAAATTAATGTTGGCAACGGATACACCATTGAATCGATTCAAGCCTTTTTCAATTCTCGTTGAACAGGCAGCACAGGTCATTCCTTGAATCCGTAAATCGATTTCTTCAGAGACAACGTCATAACCAAGAGACCGTACTTTTTCTTCCACTTGCTGTGAAGTTAGTAATTTATCATCATATTGAATATGTGCTTTTTCTGTCGCGTAATTAACAGAAGCGGAAGTGACGCCTTCCATTTTCTGAAGACCTTTTTCGATTCGATTTGCACAGGCTGAACAGGTCATTCCAGTAAGTGATAAATCTTTTTTAATTTCAGGCATACAATTTCCTCCTTCTGCATACCATAACGGGGTATGCAAAATGTTAAAACAAAGCTTGCACCCAAGATGGTTGCAAGCTTGTCATTTTTTATTGGTACTTTTATTCGTTTCCGACCGTGTAACCTTGGTCTTCAATCGTGCTTGTAATTTGTTCGATTGCTACAACATCTTTGTTAAACTCAACATCCACAGTCCCATTTTCTAAATGAACTTGAACATTATCAACACCAGAGATTGCTGAAACACTATTTTCGATAGATTTAACACAATGCCCACAAGACATACCTTCTACATTTAACGTTACGTGATCGACCATTTTTGTTTCCTCCTCTTATTTTCTCATTAATTTTTGTACGGTTGTAAGTAATTCGTCTAATACTTCTACATCTCCTGCAGCCAAACGATCTTTCACACAGCCTTTTAAATGACCATCTAAAAGAACTTTAGCAACACTATTCAAAGCAGATTGAGTAGCGGACAATTGTGTAATGATGTCATCACAGTAAATGTCCTTTTCAACCATACCCTTAATTCCGCGAATTTGTCCTTCAATTCGATTTAATCGAGTCGTTAAATCTTTTTTTACGGAATCCGGATGGTGACTTTTTCTACAAGATGGATCTGATTCGAGTTCGGTCATGAATGAAACTTCAGGTATTTGGGATGTCATATCTAAGTACCTCCCGATCTTTTCTTTACTATAATGTACCACCTAGGGGTATGTAAAGCAAAAAGAATTATGTATTTATACAACCTTATAAAACGGCTGTTCTTGAGGGATATTAACATGGTCTAAAACGCAACATAGTTCGATTGACCAATAAAAAAACCGAAACTTAGTGATAAGTTTCGGGAGATTGTTCTTCGTTATGTCGAGGTTCAGAAATTTGGTGAAGAGCTAATGATGCATCAGCAGCAGTTTCAGCAGGGACTGCAATATCAGCAAGTGCAACGAAGCCGATGAGATGATCATTTTTGATGACTGGGATTCGTCGAATCTTATGTTGCGCCATAATTTCTGCGGCTTCTTCAGTAGTAGCATTCGGTCCGACAGAAATCACTTCTCTCGTCATGACATCTTTCACATAAGGGTGTCCGGGTTTAGCAACAGCCCTTGTTACAATATCACGGTCAGTAATCATACCAATAACTCGTTGCTGTTCCATTACTGGCATACAGCCAATGTCTAAGGCGCGCATGCTTTGTGCAATTTCATGTACCAAATCATTTGGAGAGCAAGTCACAATGTCTCGAGTCATCACATTTTCGATTTTCACATAATAACCTCCTTTAATAACGTTTAGTATGGTTTACATTAGGTTAAAATATGTAACATAAATGAAAGATTTAAAAGAGTGAAATCGTGTTATTATATAGACGTGAAGATAAAAGTCAAATAATTTAATCGATTTAAATGAAACTTTTTTGAATTTGATGCGTTAAATAAAGCAGAGGAAAGGTAGAGGTGGACTGAATGGCGAAAGAAGTAGATTTGAAAAGAATCGTTTCCAATTTGTCTAAACTAGGCGTTTCCGTGACAATGACCAAATCTCGCCTAGAAATGCTGAAAGCACTTGCACCACCAGCGCAATCACCACAGTCTCAAGGTTAAATTCAAAAGTGAATAGAAATCAGTACTGTTCAGTAATCGTTAAAAAAACGAAAACTAAACAGTATTTTTTTTGTGCAAAAAATCAAACCAATCTAAGAATGATGGCTCGAAAGTGCGTCTTTTATTGGAATCAAATTCGTTTCTACTAAATAAAAAAAGCCGACCAGTCATTCAGGGATCACTGAATTTCTGGACAGCTTATTTAGATTTTATTCATCATCATCTGAACCGAACATATACGTTCGGTGGTGGAATTTCATACTAAATACTAAGCCTAACGCCAACATATTTCCCATGAGAGAACTTCCCCCGTAACTAATGAACGGAAGCGGGATCCCTGTGATTGGTAACAATTGAATTGTCATCCCGATATTTTGGAAAACATGGAAAGTGACCATAGCGATAATACCAGCACAAACATAGGTAGAAAAAGGATCTTTTAACTGTAACGTTATTTTCGTTAAATGATAGATTAATAGGAAAAATAAACTGACGACGATACTTGCGCCGATAAAGCCATATTCTTCACCGATAACACTAAAGATGAAATCCGTATGATTCTCGGGAATATAAACTTCTCTATTTTGAAAACCTTTACCGAAGATTTCACCAGAGCCAATGGCGTTTAAAGAATTGATTAAATGATACCCTTCAGCAGAAGCATAAGATTCAGGATCTAGCCATGAATAGACTCGTCCAAACTGATAGGGCTTAAAGCCGAATTTTTCTTGTAAAAATTCTTGCATAAAGACAGCCATCCATAAAAGGAATCCACCCACAATTGCGGTACCTGCAAAAATAGGTAATATAAGTTTCCAAGTAATGCCGCCCACTATAATTAAAGCAGCAGTGATAGCAATAAATACAAGAGATGTACCTAAATCGGGTTGTTGCATGATGAAAATCAACGGGAAAATAGCAGTTGCAACAATTTTGCCAAGAAGAAGTAAGTCCGTTTTAAGTGATTTCATCGGGAATTTTTCATGATGAGAACTGATCAAACGTGCGGCTGTTAAAATGAAAAAGGTTTTCATGAACTCAGAAGGTTGTATACTACCCAGACCAGGCAAGTGGAACCAGCTCTTTGCTCCACCACGTAATTCACCAATTTGCCCTTTTCCTTCAGGCATAAAGATTAAAATGATTAGCAAGAAAATCCCTACTGCGTAAAGACCCCACGACATTTTCTTATATTGTTCGGGTTCGAAAAACATAGCAAACCCAATAATGACCGCACCAACTACATACCAGAATGCTTGTCTAGGAATAAAATTCATCCCATACTGTCCAGTTGTTTGTGCTGAAGAGATGGCGAATAAGCTTACGATTAAAAATAAAAATAAGATAAAAGCGAGCGTCCAGTCAAAACGGTCCGCAAAACTTTTCTTTGTTTCCATATATGTCACCTAAATTTCTAATTGAAGTCAATTTGTTGTTTCATTATACCGTAACTTCGTCTGTTTTGCTTGTGCAGTTAGTCATGACGAATCTTTCGCTCAAATGTTTCATTCTTCATAAAGACTGCTTATAATAAAGGGAGAAATGGAGTGATGATCATGGTGAAAAAAGCACGTGATGCAGAAGATTATATTCACCATATTTATATACATATGAATGAGACAGACCAATTCGTTATTTTCAGTGGTTTGACGCTGGAACAATTTGTCTTATCTGCAGGTCCCATGCAGAATTTATTGCTCCTGAAACATCAATACGAAGACGGGTCATTTAATATGCATACACAATTCGAGTTTGTTCCCGCTGATGAAATTCGTTCATTTCTCAAAGAGTTTGTCGATTCCCCAACCGATTTGAGATTTATTGATTTTGCTGAAGAACGAAAATTGAATACGTTAACGCCACAGGAACAAGCTGAACTTTTATATATGGGTCACAAGAAAGAGGCCATTCGACCACCATTTTATTATCAGCTTCAAAATCGCTTTGTTTATTTGGCGAATGAAGAAGAGAGTATGACAAAAATCTATTTTAGAGAATTAGTCGATTCCGAAGAGTTGGTTGTAAATGTTATGAACAATTATGTAAAAGATAAAGAAAAAGGTTCTGCTTTTTGGAGACGCAAAACAAAACAAAGCTTTCCTATTATGACAGTCGAAGATGTTAAGGCCTTGCGTCCGTTATTAAAAGAAGGTGTTCTTATATCTTTATATAAACAAGAAAAACCTAAATCTATCTATGAAGTTGAAGTGCGTTTATTACCGGAAAATGTTTTTCCTGATGAAGTATGGGACGAATTAACCTCCATTTTAGGAGAACGTCCAGAGGAGACTATACGTTTCCACCTACAATCTCTTGCATAAATTAGTGCAAGGGATTGTTTTTTAATTTCAATTCATGGGTATGGTTAGTTCGTGATAAACTTAACGTATCCAACAACTGGAGGTATATAGATGAAAAAGAGAATTGGCTTATTATACGGTGGTAAATCAGCAGAACATGAAGTGTCGCTGTCGACTGCACGTGCAGTTACGCAAGCGTTAAATTTTAGTGAATATGAAGTGTACCCTATCTACATCACGCAAGAAGGCGAATGGAGAAAAGGCCTAGAACTTCAAGCTCCTGTCGAGTCTATTGAACAATTACAAATTGAAAGTTCAACGGATGAAGAGTTAGCAAATAATATTACGAACTTTTTAATCAGTGATTCAGATTCAACTGATGAAGAATCAACTTTAGATGTGATTTTCCCAGTTCTTCACGGCCCAAATGGTGAAGACGGTACCGTTCAAGGATTGCTAGAAGTATTGAACCTTCCTTATATCGGAAATGGTGTTTTGGCTTCAGCTGCTGGGATGGACAAAGTAGTCATGAAGCAACTATTTGCACAAGTTGGCTTAAAACAAGTACCTTACGTGCATTTTATTCGAAGAGAATGGCAAAATAATCAACAGAAATGGCTTGATGATGTTGAACAAACATTAAATTGGCCAGTTTTTGTGAAACCAGCAAACTTAGGTTCAAGTGTTGGAATTAGCAAAGCGACAAATCGTGAAGAGTTTATTGAAGCCGTGAATTTTGCATTGAAATATGATCGCAAAATTGTCGTTGAGCAAGGCATTAAAGCGCGTGAAATCGAAATGGGCGTTCTTGGTAACGACGAGCCTAAATGTTCGGTGGCTGGTGAAATCAAACCATTGAAAGATTTCTATGACTACCAAGCGAAATACAAAGATGGCAATACAGCGATGATTATTCCTGCAGAGATTTCTACAGACATCGAAAAGACGATGGAAGATATGGCGATTAAAGCATTCAAAGTGTTAGATTGTGCTGGCTTAGTTCGTGCAGATTTCTTTGTGACGGATGATCATGAGGTATTAATTAATGAAGTGAATACACTTCCTGGATTTACTCCATTTAGCATGTTCCCACTTCTATGGCAGCATACGGGTGTAAGCTATCCGGAATTAATTAATCAATTAATCGAATTGGCAATTGAGCGTCACGCTGAAAAACAACAGCTTCAATACAAAATGGATTGAGTGTGGAATAAATGAAAAAACAATTAAGTCAAATAGCTAAGTGGTTAGAACAAGATTTAGATCAAAATTTAGACGTGATCGTAACTGGGGTATCCATTAACACCAAAACGCTTCAACCTGGCGACTTATTCGTTCCTTTTAAAGGCGAACGTGTAAATGGCCACCAATATGTGCAACAAGCCTTTAGTCAAGGAGCTTCTGCAGCTCTTTGGCAAATTGATGAGCCCAATCCGCCTAGCGATCTACCTATTATTTTAGTAGAAGATTGCGAAAAAGCGTTGCAACAAATGGCTAGATTATATCGCTCGGAACATAAAGCGACGTTCATTGGAATCACAGGGTCAAATGGTAAAACATCCACAAAGGATTTAGTGGCGGGTGTATTGTCTCCATTTTTCCGCGTTCAAAAAACAGCTGGTAATTTTAATAATAATTTAGGCTTACCTTTAACGATTTTAGATTTAGACAAAGATACTGAATTTGCCGTATTAGAAATGGGTATGAGTGGCTTTGGAGAAATCGAGTTCTTATCCCATTTAGCGGAACCTCATTATGTAGTCATTACGAATATTGGGGAAGCCCATATGCAAGATCTGGGTTCAAGGTCTGGAATTGCAAAAGCTAAGTTTGAAATAGTGGAGGGTCTTCAATCCGGTGGCAAACTTTTCTTTGATGGAGATGAGCCTTTATTGGAGCCATTTGTTAAAGCATTTAATGGTGACGCAGTTTCCTTTGGATACGAACAAAAGAATGCTCTCTCTGCTTTAAACATTCAAGCAACTGAAAAAGGGAGTCAGTTTGATGTAACAGGTTTGCTGACAGGTTCGTACTCCATTCCTGTGCTAGGTAAACATCAAGTGAAGAATGCTTTAGTTGCGATTTTAATTGCTCATGAAGCGGGGCTGAGTGGGGAGCAGATTCATCAATCGTTAGCGCAAGTATCTTTAACAGACATGCGGATGCAAGTTATTCCAGCATCTAATGAAGCATTGTTTATTAATGATGCCTATAACGCTGCTCCAACTTCCATGAAAGCAGCTTTAGAATTTTTAACGGATTCTAAAATTCGCCCAGAGAAGTGGGTTGTCCTTGGAGATATGTTGGAACTAGGTGACAATGAAAAGCAATTCCATCAAGAAGTAGCTAAGTTCCTTTCTATAGAATCAATTCAAGGAATTTGTTTATATGGACCTAGAATGAAGCACTTATATGAAGAATTACAACATAACTGGCCAGAAGATCGATTGTTGTGGTCAGAGACTGATTACGAACCAATTATTCAAAAATTACGCGAAGAAGCATCGTCGAATAGCATGATTTTAGTTAAAGGGTCTCGAGGTATGGCATTAGAAAAAGTGATTGAACCTTTTAAAAAAATTTGAACACATGGTTTATGAAAGAATGAATCATACTAGTTGAGAAGAGGTGTAGGAGATGAAAACAGGAGTGTTGTGCATACATGGTTTTACTGGTGGTCCATATGAAGTACAACCATTTGTGGATTTCCTCAATCTTAAAACAGACTGGGTTGTCAAAACACCGACGTTGCCCGGTCATGGTCCTACACTTTCTTTAAAAAAAATGACAGCTGAGAATTGGATGATGGAGGCTGAGCAAGCACTTCGTTTATTACAAAAAGAAGTGGATCGAGTCGTTATTGTAGGCTTCTCTATGGGAGGATTAATCGCCTTATATTTAGCACAGCGTTATAAAGTGGACCGTGTGGTGTTATTAAGTGCAGCTGCAAAATATATAAGTGGTGGACAACTATTAGAAGATGTCAAAGAAATCATGACTGACATGTTACACCGAAAGCTAGCGACGAATACATTTTATCATTTATATGAATATAAACTGACCCACACCCCACTTAAAGCAACAATTGAATTTTTGAGAATTGTAAAAATGGTCGAGCCTTATTATGCCTCCATTAAAACGCCAGTATGTATTGTTCAAGGTCGAAAGGATGGCATCGTACCATTTGCGACAGCGGAATACTTGTTCGAAAATCTTGGGAGCACAGAAAAAGAATTGATTATTTCTGAAAGCGGAAAACATCATATTTGTTATAGCGACGACTGTGAAGATTGGTTCGAACGTGTGATGTTATTTCTAAAACCCCAAGAGAAAACTAATAATTGTGACTGTGGCTGATTAATTGCATATGGTGGCAAATCATGTTAAAGTGTTTAGAGCAATGGATACATTTTGTAAAGTCTCTTCGCTTGTTGAAGAGGACTTTTTTTTGAACATAACGGTTTGTTCAATTTTTAAGGGTAGGATGTTTTGTTAGGATTATCAAAACTGCGAGTCGCACCTAAACCCATTAAACGCTCGTTTAGTGGATGTTAAACTGGCCGCTTTCGAAAACGTGTATTTTGCGTTTTCCAACATGCTTCCCTCTGATCGAACCGCTCGGCAAAAGACCGGGCTTTCCTTTAAATATAAGTCCCCTCTGATTAAACTACAGAGAATTTTAAGTAACGGAAACGTTCCTCGTATAGGCTCGAATTTGCCGCAACTTCATCTGAAATGTAACCATTTGTCAAATGTAAAGAAAAAGGAGATTAAATTTTGACAAATTTTTCAGAATTAAATATTAGTGCATCAACATTAAAATCCGTAAAACGTATGGGTTTTGAAGAAGCAACACCAATTCAAGAAGGTACAATTAAATTCGGTATGGAAGGCCGCGATATTATCGGTCAAGCACAAACGGGTACTGGTAAAACAGCTGCGTTTGGTATTCCATTAATTGAAAAAATTGATCCTAAAAACAACAACATTCAAGGTCTAATTATCGCACCAACTCGTGAATTAGCGATTCAAGTTTCAGAAGAAATTTACCGAATCGGTCAAGACAAACGTGTGAAAATTTTATCTGTTTACGGTGGCCAAGAAATTGGACGTCAAATCCGTGCATTGAAAAACAATCCACATATTATTGTGGGTACACCTGGTCGTCTTTTAGACCATATTAACCGTCGCACTTTGAAATTGGATAACGTTCAAACGCTTATTTTAGATGAAGCGGATGAAATGTTAAACATGGGCTTCATTGAAGACATCAACACAATTATGGAAAGTGTTCCGGCTGAACGTCAAACGTTGTTATTCTCAGCAACTATGCCTAAACCAATCCAAAAAATTGCAGAGAAATTCATGAAAAACCCTGAAATTGTTAAGATCCAATCAAAAGAAATGACAGTTGAAAACATCGAGCAATTTTTCGTTAAATCGCATGAGCGTGAAAAATTCGATATCTTATCTCGCGTAATTAACGTTCACCAACCGGAATTAGCGATCATCTTTGGTCGTACGAAACGCCGCGTTGATGAATTATCACATGCATTAAGCATCCGTGGTTATATTGCTGAAGGTATTCATGGTGATTTAAGCCAAGCGAAGCGTATGTCTGTATTAAAACAATTTAAAGAAAACAAAATTGACATCCTAGTTGCTACTGACGTAGCTGCACGTGGACTTGATATTACAGGCGTTACTCACGTTTATAACTACGATATCCCACAAGATCCAGAAAGCTATGTTCACCGTATCGGTCGTACTGGCCGTGCTGGTAAAAGTGGTGTGGCAGTAACTTTTGTTACTCCACGTGAAATGGGTTACCTACGTATCGTTGAAGAAACAACGAAAAAACGTATGTCACCATTACGCCCACCAAGTTCTGATGAGGCTCTAGTTGGTCAACAACGTCTAGCTGTTGAGTCACTTTCTGAAATGGTTAGCAAAAACAATATTGGTGATTACCGTTCATTCGCAACGGAATTACTTGAAAAACATGAAGCGGTTGATATTATTGCAGCAGCATTAAAATCAATGACTCGTGAGCCAAGTGATACACCAGTTTCAATTTCTGAAGAACGCCCATTGCCATCTCGTAAAGAGGGCGGCGGTGGTCGCAGCGGCGGAGGCTATAAAGGCAATCGCAGCGGTGGTGGTGGACGTAGTTCATCAGGTTCTTCTAGTCGCGGTTATGATCGTAGTGGATCACGTCGCAGCAGCGGTCCTCGTGATGGATCATCTTCATCTCAAGGTACTAGCAAAGGTGGACGTCCACGTACATCTTCACGTCGTGAAAGCTAAATTGAATTTCAAATACCACAGTCCTAACCGACTGTGGTATTTTTTTGTTTTGAGAAAAAACAGTGCATACTACTTCTTCAGATTGTAGACAAATAATTATGTTGATTTCCATTGCTGCGGACGCTTTCCGCGGGCAAGACTTCAGCCGCTTCCCTCGCGTTGCTCAGTCCAGGGTCTTCAGTTCTTGCTGATTCCGCCGGAAAGATTGGAACCATAGTTCTAATCTTTGCGACGAAGCTAGCGCAGCGATGCAGGAGCAGATGTTTTACGCCGCCTCCATTTCAATCAACAGAAATCGGTATAAAACTAGATATAACAATGTGCGTTTTTACTCATATAAGGTTAAACACAATTGATTTTATAACTGCCAAATACAATTTTAGTTCAGGGACATGTCTACTAAAAAATTACTTAAACATGCATGCCTCTATAAACTATTTGGGAGGAAAGTGGTTGGCTATTTCTGAAGACTACTGCGTTTCGTCCGCGGAAAGCGTAAGAAATAACCAACCACCTTCTATTTCAATCAAGTTAATCTAAATCCACGCTGATAATTGAAAAATAATTGGGTAAAAGTGCATGAAACATGAAATTGAGTGGAAGATATCAATGTGAGAGAGAAAGATCGTCTGCTGAAGGAGAAAGATAGGCAAATGAAAGAGCAAGCTTTCCTAAATAAGTGTTTACACGTAATTTAATATCCAGAAAATATCCTAATCCCGTTTCTAATGAAACATTTTTCCTGTAATATCGTATGCATAGAGAAAGAAGGTGTTTGAATGAGAAATGAGCCCGTCAATCGAATTTCAGTTAAAGGGTTAAAAGTGTGGAGGATATATGGTGTCATGCACACTGTCATTATTGTTCTTTTAGCGATTGGTGCGAGTGCATTAAATTGGTGGCTTGAAGGACCGATGTGGATTTACATAGTAAGTATTGTGATTCCGGTAGCATATGGATACATATTCATTTATTTATTCCCAAAGCTGAGATGGTTGCGTTGGAGATATGAAGTGAGAGAAGAAGAAATTGAATTACAGCATGGGTTGTTTGTGGTGAAACGGACGTTGGTTCCGATGGTTCGAGTTCAACATGTTGATACAGAACAAGGTCCAATTTTAAGGAAGCACGACCTAGCATCTATAACGATTTCAACTGCTGCGACAAGTCATACGATTCCTGCTTTAGTAACGGCCGAGGCAGATGAACTTAGATCACGAATCTCTACCTTGGCAAGGGTGGCTGAAGATGATGTCTGATGAGCGTTTTAAACTTCATCCCATCTCGGCCGTCATTAATTTTGTAAAAGGGTTGAAAGACTTAATTTTCCCGTTCGTCATTGTTTTTGTAGCAAATGGCTTTCAAGGCGGAGGGGAAGGGGGATGGACGAGTTATATCCCGTATATCCTAGGTGCTCTTGTTTTAACGCTCGTTTTAACAAGTGGCATTATTAAATGGAAGCGTTTTGTGTACTGGTTCGAGGATGACGAACTTCGTATTGAGTATGGTCTATTTGTGAAAAAGAAAAGATACATTCCATTTGAGCGTATTCAAAGTGTCAATTATACAGAGGGTATTTTTCATCGCCCGTTTAAATTAGTTAAATTAAAAATAGAAACTGCGGGTTCTGGTGTTTCTGATGAAGCTGAGGCTGAACTGACAGCTATTACAAAAAGTGCAGCAAGTCGGATTGAAAAAGAGTTAGCAGATGCCAAAAGAAGAAAATCCTCATCTAAATTAAGTGAAGTACAATTAGTAGAAGAGGATATGTCTTTGGAAGAATCTACAGTTAATACGAAGAGAATCTACCAAATGACTAGTAAAGAATTGCTAGTTTTAGCTACAACTTCTGGAGGTATAGGGGTCGTACTATCAGGTTTAGCGGTATTTGTTTCTCAATTCTCGGAACTAATTCCTTATGAACGTATTTATGATGAAGTAGTTGTGTTTTTGAAATTTGGCGTCTTAATGGTCGCGGTTAGTGTCTTCGTCTTTCTGTTAATTACGTGGATATTATCAGTAGTTTTAACAACATTAAACTATCATCAATTTACGATATGGCAAGAAGATGACCAAATCATTTTAACTCGAGGATTACTAGAGAAGAAAAAAATTACGATCCCACTTGGACGCGTTCAAGGAATACAAATCGTAGAAAATCCTCTCCGACAGTTATTTGGTTACTGCACAGTCACTGTGGAAAGCGCAGGGGGTTCTCTTTCTGAAAAGGACCAAAAGATTCGTTTATTTCCGTTAATAAAAAAGAGTGAAGTGAAAAAGTATATTGAAGAACTTTTCCCTAATGTGGAGGTAAATCATTCTTGGATTGCTTCACCTGCAAAAGCAAAGCCGTTCTACTATCGAATTGATTTCATATGGATGATTCCTGTAATTGGTGCCGTCAGCAATTTTTATTATCCTTATGGGTTACTTTCATTGCTTCTCGTTCCAATCATGATGCTTGTTGGAATTTGGCAACATCGTTCAGCCGCATTTTCGATCTTGGGTAATCAACTGTCTTTGCGTTATAGAGGAATTAGTTTGTATACGTTCATTTTAGAGAAAAAACGTATGCAAAAATTTGAAATCAAACAAAGTCCTTTTCAAAAAAGACGTGCTTTGGCCTCTGTAGAAACTACCATCAAATCTGGATTATTAGGCGCTACCGCTAAAGTAGAGCATTTAAACTTAGAAGATGCTGAACAAATCATGACGTGGTATGAACCGAAAAATAAGTAAGTAAAAAGGTGTCCCTAAAGTAATGAAAATTTACTTTGAGGACACCTTTTTATGTATACAATATTTGTGAATTCTAAATTGTTTTTGGCAGTAGATTGTAGTGGAAGACGGCGACTCCAGCGGGAATAGCATGAGCTGAAGGCCCCGGAGAAGCGAAGCGACGAGGAGACTGAAGCCATGCCCGCGGAAAGCGTCCGTCTGGAACGGAAATCCCTACACAAAAACGGGACTATCTCTCTCAGTCACGAATTGACTTTTGAGACAGCCCTGCCTGTTTTAGATAGACAAATGACAATGCCTTATTTCTTTCTCATTTTCCAACTAATGATTCGTTTAGGATGGAAGTAGCTTAAACCAATTAAAAATCCAACAACTAATCCAGTTAAATGGGCGGTAATATTTATGTTTGGTTGTAAAAATGTCATAATAACACTGATAACGATAATTGGAACGATAATACCTTTTAGTTGAGGCATTGTATTTCTTGCGTAATAAACCAATGCTGCGAAAGCACCGAAAATACCGTAAATCGCTCCACTTGCACCTACATGATTATAAGCTAGGTCTTGTAGTAAAAACGTGACCATTGTTCCAAACAATCCTGCCATGAAATAAATCGTAAGGAAGCGTACCTTGCCAGCTAATTTTTCAAGTTCAGGTCCGAATAAATACAATGAGAACATATTAAATAACAAATGGAGTAACCCGCCATGTAAAAACATTGGCGTAACAAATCTCCACCATTCACCCTCAGAAATTAAAGCATTTGAACCAAGGCCAAAGTAAAATACAAAATCACCAATGATAGGTAAAATCGTTAATACATAGATCATGATATTCAAAGCAATTAGTGTGGAAACCACAGGATAAAATTGCATGTATTGTTTAAAATTTTCTCTTCTAGTAAACATGTATCCACCTCTTATTTGTATGAATAGTATTATACCGTTTAATTCAGTTATTTTGAAAGGAGAAGTCTGTAATGATTACTGGAATAGGATTAGATGTGACAGAAATAGAAAAAATACGGACCATTCATGCACGTACCGTAAAATTTGTGGAACGAATTTTAACTCAAAAAGAAATAAAAAAATTTTCTTCTTTAACCGAACATCGACGAATCGAATTTTTAGCAGGAAGATTTGCAGCTAAAGAAGCTTTCGCGAAAGCTTTAGGGACTGGTATAGGTAAAGATTGTAGCTTTCAAGATATCGAAATATTACCGGATGAATTAGGTAAACCTGTACTTTATTTTAAAGAAAATGAAGTGAACGGATTTGTAAGTATCACACATACAAAACAATTCGCTGCCGCTCAAGTTGTTTTGGTTGAATAATCCCTGTCCCTTTCTCATAAGATGTCTCAACGGACCGAAAAGAGAAAGGATGAACCGATGTGCGCAGCCGTTTAACCGCAGGAATTTTGTTATTGATGATGATGTTTGTATTAGCCGCTTGTGGTGCAGATTCCAAAGAGGATGTTTTGAAAAAGCTTAGCAACAAATGGGTAGACACTAAAGGATATGAGCTCGATGCAAAAATGGAGATTAAAACTGGGTCCGAACCACGTCTCTATGAAGTGGATGTATGGCACACGAAACCGGATTTATATCGAGTGAAAGTGACTCAATCTGGAGAAGACATGTCTCAAACGATTGTACGAAACAAAGAGGGAGTCTTTGTTACAACGCCTTCCTTAGGTAAAACCTATAAGTTTCAAAGTGAATGGCCAGAAAAAAATAGCCAAGCATATTTAATTGGCTCCCTTGCTAAAGACATCAAAGAAGATAAGGCAGCTGTCATGACGGAAAATAAAACTTCTTATGTATTTGAAACAAAAACAAGAAATAGTCACCAAAAAATGTTGCCAACTCAAAAGATCCATATTAGCAAAAAAACATTGTTGCCGACAAAGGTTTCTATTTTGAACGATCAAAAAGAAGAACAAATTTTAATTACTTTTGATAAGATTACTTTAGGAACTTCAAGAAGTGCTTCAGAATATAAAGCAGACAGTCCAACTGATGTAACTGATGACAATGAAACAGCTAAGGTAGAACCAAAAACGACGTTTGAAACACACTACCCATCAATACCATGGGAAAGTGTAACGATGATAGATGAAAAAATCATGAAAAACGAAAACAAAGATCGCGTCATTTTAACGTATGGTGGAGACAAAGAGTTTACGATTATTCAATCTCCAGTTAGTTTCGTGGATGGGGCACTGTTGCCAGTTACTGCTCCAGGCGATCCTGCTGATTTAGGGTTTGCGATTGGTGCGATTACGGATAAATCCATTACGTGGGAACAAAATGGCGTTCAATTCTATTTAGCTTCTGACTCTATGTCACGTGAAGAAATGATGATGGTTGCTGGTTCAATGACCACTCAAGATTTGAAATAAATATAGTTGCAGCTCGTCGCATCTGAAAATGAGGAATATATATGGATTTTTATAGACCAACTTTTGCAGCAATTGATTTGAATGCGATAAAAATGAATATACTGAACCTACAAACGCATATAAACAAGCCATTAGAGATTATTGCGGTTGTAAAAGCGAATGCCTACGGTCATGGAGCTGTAAAAGTTTCCAAGGCCGCCATGGAGGCAGGAGCGAGTATGCTTGCGGTGGCAACTCCAGATGAAGCGATTCGGTTGCGAAAAGAGGGCATCGAATCGCCTCTTCTTGTAATGGGGGCATCTCCACCTACGTTTGCTAATGTCGCAGCTGAATTAAATATCATGGTTACAGTATTTGATGAAATGTGGATCAACCAAATCCCGCCTCTATCTCAGCGTCTGAAGATCCATTTAAAACTGGATACTGGAATGGGGCGTTTAGGGATTTATTCCGAAGATCATTTACAATCCATCATTCAACTAATTCATCAACGAGATGATATTGAACTTGATGGCGTATTCACTCATTTTTCAACTGCGGATGAGGAAGATCAAAGCCATTATAAAGAACAAATGTCGAAATTTAAGGACTTCCTTCAGTTATTTAATGACAAGCCCAGAGTGGTGCATGCCGCCAATAGCGCAGCTGCACTCATTCGGAATGAATCATTATTTGATGGGGTTCGCTTCGGCATCTCTTTATATGGATTGTCACCTTCAGCATATGTCAGTGGAATTTTGCCGTTTCCTTTAACACCTGCCATGTCCTTGCATACAGAAGTTGCATTTATTAAACGTGTGCCTGAAGCAACAGCCATCAGTTACGGTGCGACCTATCGTACGCAACAAAGTGAATGGATCGCTACCTTACCTATAGGATATGCAGATGGACTGTTAAGGGGACTAAGTGGGCAAGAAGTTTTAATTGGTGGAAAAAGAGTGCCGATTGTCGGTCGGATTTGTATGGATCAGTGTATGATTCGTTTAGATGAAGAAGTCCCAATCGGAGAAAAAGTAGTTCTTTTAGGCAGACAAGGCAACGAAATAATTCATGTAGAAGAATGGGCAGAAAAACTAAACACCATATCCTACGAGGTCCCTTGTATCATCACTGAACGAGTACCTCGGGTATATATTCCTTGAATTTCGACACCATCCGACGTAACTAAAAAATATTGTCAGATATTTTCCTTATTTGTCTTCTCATTGTCGTTTTAGAATGGTAAGATAAAAAAGTATTGAAAAGAGGGACGGGTTTTGTCGGAGGTGTTAGCTGTGAATGAGAAAAAAGAGACAAAGGAAGTTGTAGTTAAGCTTCCTAGACAAATTGTGCGCAATCTTGTAGAGCAGAAAGAGCAACAACTGGCTGAGCCAGGAGAGTTTGTTTATATTTCCACAAAAAGAACAAGTAAGCATCTTCAACCAAATCTTATACGAGAAGCCATGATTAAAGGCTACGTCGAGATGTCGCATATTAACTTATCCATCGCAAGTGAATGCTTGCATTTGGAATACGAAGCGGAGCATACTGTGGAGCGTCTCGTAAGCGGAGGATGAAAATTTGAACGTAAAACGCGGTGACGTTTTTTTCGCTGATCTATCGCCTGTGGTCGGTTCTGAGCAAGGTGGAACTCGACCCGTTTTGGTGATACAGAACGATATTGGAAATCGGTTCAGCCCAACAATCATCATTGCGGCAATCACGGCGCAAATTCAAAAAGCAAAATTACCAACGCATGTAGAAATCAATGCTAAAAAGTATGGGTTTGAACGGGATTCCGTTATTTTGCTCGAACAATTGCGAACGATTGATAAGTCGCGACTAACTGATAAAATTACACAATTAGATGATGTCTTGATGGATGCGGTCGATGAGGCGCTAGAAATAAGTCTGGGCCTTGTTAAATTTTAATCATACATAACCCTAAAAAACACCAAACGGACTGTCTACCGTATGGTGTTTTTTTACATCCGATTAAAAAACGTGTGTACTTTTCATTTTTCCTATACAATATAAAATAGATATAAATTTGTCACGGGGAGGCTTTTGGAACTAGATGAACAAACAGATGGCTACATTCATTCAAGATAATTTAGAAGAAATCATATCAAGATGGCAAGAGTTGATGAAAGATGATTCAGAAGAACGGTTCTTCCAAATCATGTCGCAAGACGTTATCGATAAAACGAGCCGCGAATTTGCGGAGCTAATGATTTCGAACCTTTACGAAGGTGAAACAAATTATGAAAATCGATTAAAAGATTTCACGAACAAAGTTGTCCGATTCGGTTGGTCGATTTCATTTGTTATGAAAGCAATTACGCACTTTACAACAGTGGTCTATACAATGCTTGAAGAGAATGGAACGATTAGAGAAGAAAACATGAAAGAATATGTGATGACTTTCGCTGCTTGGATTACTCCAATGCGAGACGGAATCGTTGAAACATACGCAAAAACTTGGGAGCGAACAGTTCAGTTGCAAAAAATTGCGTTGCAAGAACTTTCAGCTTCATTAATCCCCGTGTTCGACAAAATTTCGGTTATGCCATTAGTTGGAACAATCGATACAGAACGAGCAAAACTAATAATGGAAAACTTATTAGAAGGTGTTGTTAAGCATCGTGCCGAAGTAGTACTACTAGATATTACAGGGGTTCCTGTTGTTGACACGATGGTTGCTCATCATATTATTCAAGCAGCAGATGCTGTTCGATTAGTTGGAGCGAAATGTATGTTAGTTGGAATCAGACCGGAAATTGCGCAAACAATCGTAACTCTTGGTATTAACTTAAAAGATTTCACAACAACTAGCACATTACAACGTGGAGTTGAACAAGCTTTAGCTTGGACTAATCGTCAAATCGTGGAGGTGGAAGAAGATTGAATTTACGCATTCCCATACTTAAATTAAAAGATGTACTTATTGTATCTATTCAATGGGAATTGGATGATCAAACAGCTCTCCAATTTCAAGAGGATTTATTAACTAAAATGCATGAAACTAGTGCTAGAGGTGTTGTCATTGACTTAACACCGATTGACTTCATAGACTCATTTATCGCTAAAGTATTAGGAGACGTTATTGCTATGTCTGGCTTAATGGGGGCGAAAGTTGTAATTACTGGGATTCAACCAGCAGTTGCCATTACACTCATTGAATTAGGAATTAGACTAGAAGATGTAATGACGGCTTTAGACTTAGAAAATGGTCTTGAAAAACTCCAACAAGAATTGGAGGCCTAGAAATGGGTTATCAGTCTTCTGTAGAAATTTTAACGGAGTGGGATATTGTTGCTGCAAGACAGCTTGGACGAAATGAGGCAAAAGAAGTTGGATTTGGCACAGTCGACCAAGCGCGTATCACAACAGCAATTAGTGAACTCGCTCGTAATATTTACTTATATGCGGGAAAAGGGAAAATTGAAATTGAACGTATAACAGAAGGCGGTTTGTTTGGAATCATTATCATCGCATCAGATGAAGGTCCGGGGATACCCGATGTTCGAAAAGTGATGGAGGATGGATTCTCTACTTCAGGCGGTTTAGGAGCTGGAATGCCAGGAGTTAAACGTTTAATGGACGATTTCAAAGTGGAAACTGTTCTAGGTGAAGGAACGGTTATTAAAGCGACAAAATGGATTAGGTAGGGAGGTCTTACTTAAATGCCTCAAGAAATTGAACGGCAATATAAAGAAATCATGCGTCAATATGTTATGCGACAAACAGAGCAGAACTTATATGCGGGTCAAAATTTCAGCCGTCAATTGATTCAAAAGAACATTGCCCCTGAAGATGTGATCAGTATTCACAAAGCCGCTTTAGAGGAAATGCAACCTGAATTACCAGTGAATGTTTGGCATTCATTTGATTTATTAATTGAAATGATGATTCGTTATGGTCTTGCTCTTAAAGAACATCAAAGCCTTCTTCAACGTCAAGAAGAGATGAAGTTGGAAATGGATTTGGCAGCAAATGTTCAAAAAACATTATTAAAGACAACTGTTCCCAAGATAAAGGGACTAGAAATAGGGATGATATCTGTCCCAGCTAGACAAATGAATGGGGATTATATTTACTTCTTAAGTGATAACACGGAATATGCTGGAGTTGCCGTTGCCGATGTAATTGGTAAAGGTATTCCAGCAGCTTTGTGCATGTCTATGGTTAAGTATGGGATGGATAGTCTTCAAGATTCACATACGGATCCTGCGATCGTTTTAGATGTAATTAACCGTATCGTTGAAAAAAGTGTAGATGATGATATGTTCATTTCTATGTTTTATGGCAGATATAATGTAACAAACTCGGTCTTTACATATGCATCTGCAGGTCATGAACCTGCTCTTTTTTTCGACTCAGCAACCGAAACTTTTTCGGAATTGCATGCTAAAGGATTGCTATTAGGTGTAGTTCCTAATGTCACGTACAAACAACATGATATTACCTTGAAGACCGGTGATTTAGTTGTCATGATGACGGATGGTGTGACGGAATGTAGAACCGAAGAAGGTTTTATTGAACAAGACATCATTTTGTCTCTAATCAGTTCTTTACGAGATGAACCTGCACAAGTCATAGTAGATACTGTCTATAAAGAGTTGGAAAAAATGCAGGATTTTGAACTGCGTGATGATTTTACGCTAGTAATTTATAAAAAAACGGATTCTAATGTTTGAAACTGGCAAGTGAGTGGTATGGTAAGTTATAGGAAATTAGATGTATATATAGATGGACGGGGTGTCAATTAGATGAATATTCAAGTTGTATTTAAAAATGATAACGATTTAGTAAAAGGATTTATTAGTGGAGAGATCGACGCATTTACAGCACCAATGCTACGAGAAAAATTATCGACTGTAGAGTTAAAAAAAGGTTTACAAGCTGAACTTAACTTGTCAGATGTTTCGTATATGGACAGTACTGGATTAGGTGTCATCGTAGCATTCTTCAAAAATGTGAATGCGAATGAAGGTCATGTGAAATTAACAGGATTATCACCTCGTCTAAAAAGATTGTTTGATATTACGGGTCTTGGTGAAATTATGGATATTGAAACAGATGATAAAGGTGGTAGCGAGTCATGAGACCTTTCGATTATGTAGAAATAAGAGTTCCAGCAAAACCTCAATACGTTGGGGTAGCGCGTTTAACGATATCCGGTTTAGCTAGTCGCGTAGGTTTTACTTATGACGACATTGAAGATTTGAAAATTGCTTCAAGTGAAGCGATTACAAATGCGGTTCAACACGCTTATGCTGGTGTGGATGAAGGCGAAGTTGTAGTTGGTTGTGCTTTATATGAAGATCGCATTGAAATCATGGTTGCCGATCATGGGAAAAGTTTTAATTTCGAAGAAACAAAAGCCAAAGTTGGTCCTTACCACGAACAGCAAGAAGTGGAATTCTTAAGAGAAGGAGGACTTGGGCTGTATTTGATTGAAACGCTAATGGATGAAGTAAAAGTCCATCACCAAGAAGGCGTAACAGTATTCATGACAAAGTATGTCGGAGAAGAGCAGGTGGAAGAGAATGTCGAAACTATCTCCTCCTAATCAGCAAACAAAAGAACAAATTTTAACATGGATACAAGCTTATCAAGAACATGGTGATGGAGACGCACAAACTAATTTAGTTTTAAATTATCAACGTTTGGTTGAATCGATTGCACGAAAATATTCAAACGGAAAGTCATATCACGAAGATATCGTTCAAGTTGGTATGCTTGGACTTTTAGGTGCCATCAAACGATATGATGCATCTTTCGGTAGAACGTTTGAAGCATTTGCTGTTCCAACCATCATTGGTGAAATTAAACGATTTTTACGTGATAAAACATGGGCGGTGCACGTTCCTCGTCGAATAAAGGAACTTGGTCCGCGCATTAAATCTGCTGTAGAAACACTAACAACTGAACTTCAACGTTCTCCAAAAGTGATTGAAATTGCTGAGTATTTAGAAGTGGATGAAGATGACGTATTGGAAGCAATGGAGATGGGCAAGAGTTATCAAGCTCTTTCAATGGACCATTCCCTTGAGTCGGATTCAGACGGCAGTACAATTACTTTGTTTGATGTCATTGGGAAACAAGATGACGAATACGAGAAAACAGATCAAAGAATGTTAGTGGCAAATGCATTGAGTGTCCTTTCTGAGCGTGAAAAAGAAGTGATTCAGTATACATATATTGATCAGTTAAGCCAAAAAGAGGCTGGCGAAAAGTTAGGCATTTCACAAATGCATGTTTCTAGATTACAACGTAAGGCAATTAAAAAACTGCAAGATGCGATATTAGCAGCTGGTGGTGTATCATAATGGATTCAATCCGACATCCGTATCTAGAAGTATTCGTCTATCAAGAAGCCAAAGAAGGAAACCATGAATGTGGAGATACTTACTTTACGTTTATGAATGATCAGTACTTTTTATGTGCCATCGCGGATGGTTTAGGTAATGGTCCAATAGCAAGACAATCTTCAGAAATCATTCCAATGATTTTAGCTGAATATCATCATGAAACAATTGATGAACTTCTCCTCAGAAGCAACGAATTAATGATGCACAAAAGAGGTGCAGCAGTTGCAATTGTGAAGGTGGACTTTGCCGCTAAGACAATCGAGTACAGTTGCGTCGGCAACATCAAATTTTATATGACACGTAGAGATGATGAAAAAATGATTTACCCATTACCAGTAATGGGTTACTTATCAGGAAGACCTCAAAAACTTAAAACTCAAAAATATATATACAAACCAGGTGACTTATTCTTACTACATTCTGATGGTGTTGTGATGAACAATCCGAAAGAAACGATGAGAAAAAGATCTGGAGCATTCGATTTACATCAAACTTTAATTAATACAATCGAACATGGTGATGATGCAACATTCATCGCAGGAAGCCTTCTCCAGTAATTCGGAGAGGGTTTTTTTATGTGAAATCTGAATCGATTTACCCTTTGATGTGCACTAAATGTTTGCCTAGTGATAAAATGTAGAGGGAACACTGAAAGGGTGAATCATATGGATGCAAAACAAATGATGCAACGAATTGCTAAAGAAACAAATGTAAGACCCCAACAAGCGCAACAAGTGATTAACTTGCTTGAGGAAGGAAATACAGTTCCTTTCATCGCTCGATACCGTAAGGAAGCAACGGGTTCATTAGATGAAGTGCAAATTAAAGCGGTTGAAGACCGCTATCGATACATACAACAATTAGAACAGCGTAAAGAAGAAGTCACACGATTAATCGAAGAACAAGGCAAGCTTACAGATGAGTTATCAAACTCCATTCAAGCCGCTACCGTTTTACAGCGTCTAGAAGATTTATATCGTCCGTATAAACAAAAGAGAAGAACGAAAGCAACGATTGCAAAAGAAAAGGGTTTGGAACCGTTAGCAGCCTTATTATTCACTTTTTCAAATACAAAACCTGAAGATCTAGCAAAAGACTTTGTAAATGAAGAAAAAGAAGTGATGAATGTTGAGGAGGCTTTGCAAGGGGCACGTGAGATTCTCGCGGAACAATTTGCCGATGATCCTAAAATTCGAGAAAGTCTTCGTAACTTAACGCGTTCAGAAGGCTCCATTGTATCGGTCGTAAAAAAACAAGAGGCTGATGAAAAGAGCGTCTTTGAAATGTATTACGACTATGCAGAACCGGTAAAGAAAATCGTACCTCACCGAGTTTTAGCATTAAATCGAGGCGAAAAAGAAGATATTTTAAAAGTTTCTTTGAATGCTCCAACTGAAAGAATCCTCAGTAAAATGCGTGATGAATGGATTCCTTCAAATAGTTCGTCACCAAGTATTCCGCAAGTCATGGAAGCAATTGAAGACTCTTACAAACGTTTAATAGCACCATCTGTCGAACGTGAAATACGTACAGAGCTGACAGAAAAGGGAGAAACACAAGCGATTCATATCTTCTCCGAGAATCTAAGAAATCTTTTACTACAACCTCCAATGAAAGGGAAAGTTGTACTAGGGGTTGACCCTGCCTATCGAACAGGATGTAAATTAGCAGTAGTTGACGATACGGGTAAACTTCAAGAAGTATCGGCTATTTATCCGCATCCCCCAAGGGCGGATGTAGCAGCTTCAACGAAAAGTATTTTAGACGTCTTAAAGCGCTACCCAATCTCAATCATCGCCATTGGTAATGGTACAGCTTCAAGAGAAACTGAGCAGTTTATAGTTTCTTGCTTAAAGCAAATAGACCGAGAAGTATCTTACGTTATTGTGAATGAAGCGGGAGCCAGCGTTTATTCAGCATCTGATACAGCGCGAGCGGAATTCCCAGATCTTCAAGTTGAACAACGAAGTGCCGTTTCAATTGCGAGACGACTTCAAGATCCACTATCAGAATTAGTGAAGATTGAACCTAAAGCAGTAGGGGTAGGGCAATATCAACATGATGTATCCCAGAAAAAATTAAATGACTCATTAACATTTATAGTAGAAACGGCTGTTAACCAAGTAGGAGTTAACATCAATACAGCCTCTGCCTCACTATTACAATATGTTTCGGGTCTATCAAAAACGGTAGCCGAAAACGTTTTGAAAATGAGAAATGAAAACGGCAAGTTTACATCTAGAGCGCAATTGAAAAAAATTCCACGTCTAGGTGCAAAAACATATGAACAAGCAATTGGTTTCCTGAGAATTCCGGATGCTAAAAATCCATTTGATGCAACTGGTATACACCCAGAGAGCTATCATATTGCCGATGAAGTCTTGAAAACTGTAGGCTTAACGAAATCAGATATCGGTTCAAAGGAAGCAGAGATTAAATTAAATGACCTGCCAATAAAAGAATTAAGTGAAAAATTGGATGTTGGAGAAATTACTTTACGAGATATTGTAGATACAATGAAGAAACCATCTCGTGATCCTCGTGATGAGTTCCCACAGCCTTTATTAAAAACGGATGTTCTTCAAATGGAGGACTTAGCGAGTGGAATGGAACTTCAAGGGACAGTACGAAATGTTGTCGACTTTGGTGCCTTTGTAGACATTGGAGTAAAACAAGATGGACTTGTTCATATTTCCAAGCTTAAAAAAGGATTTGTTAAACATCCTCTAGACGTAGTTTCACTAGGAGACATTGTGACCGTTTGGGTTGAACAAGTTGAAAAATCTAAAGGGCGTATTTCTCTAACCATGCTTTCGCCTGAAAAACAAAATTGATTACAAAACCTGCCCATGATGTATAAAATGGGCAGGTTTTACACAATGTAAAGGATGATGGTCTTGAATGATAAAGAATTACACGAATTAGTCAAAAACATTTCGGAAACTGTTTTTGGTAAGGAGTTTAAGCACTTAGCCTACTTTAATGCTCGCTTAAGAACTACAGGAGGACGTTATATGCTTCGTTCTCATAACATTGAAATCAATCCATTAGCGTTCCAGCTTCACGGAAGAGATGAACTAGAAGGAATTATCCGTCACGAACTTTGTCATTATCACTTACATATAGAAGGAAAGGGATATAAACATCGTGATTTGGACTTCCGGGAATTAATGAAACAAACAAATGCACCTCGATTTTGTGCAAGTTTAGGAGTTGCGAAAAGAAGAGTAAACAAGATTCAGCATACATATGGATGCAAAATATGTGGTCAATTATATAGACGGAAAATTCGTTTAAATACGCAGAAATATCGGTGTGGCAAGTGTTCAGGGGCATTATTAAAAGTTGAATAATAATTGTTTGGATTAATTCGCTAAAAGAGGTTGACGATTGTGGATGAGGTCACTATAATAAGAAAAGTCGATTACATTCAAACATTATTCCGAAGTAGCTCAGTGGTAGAGCAACCGGCTGTTAACCGGTTGGTCGTAGGTTCGAGTCCTACCTTCGGAGCCATTATTTGGCCCCTTGGTCAAGCGGTTAAGACACCGCCCTTTCACGGCGGTAACACGGGTTCGAATCCCGTAGGGGTCACCAACTAATTTATCTTTTAACTTCTACATACTTTAACTTTCTAATTATGAAAAAAAGGTGGAGCGAATCGCCAAACGAAGATGGCGATTAACATCGACGGAGGCTTTAGCCGAGGAAGATGTCCACTATGATAAGTGCGTGGTAAATTAGTGTTTATAATTTGATAACGTCGCGGGGTGGAGCAGCACGGTAGCTCGTCGGGCTCATAACCCGAAGGTCGCAGGTTCAAATCCTGCCCCCGCAACCAACTGGTCCCGTGGTGTAGCGGTTAACATGCCTGCCTGTCACGCAGGAGATCGCGGGTTCGATTCCCGTCGGGACCGCCATTTTT